>JAEUWI010000001.1 GCA_016791475.1 Candidatus Hydrogenedentota bacterium | reverse complement strand
GCTTCTTTATAGGGCTCGCGCACGGCCACGCAGGTGACGGGGAAGCCGTTGCCGAAGCCCTTGCCGATGGTGACGATATCGGGCACGGTGTCGTAGTGCTCCATGCAGAGCCACTTGCCGGTGCGGCCCCAGCTTGTTAACACTTCGTCGGCCATGAGGAGGATACCGAGTTCGTCGCAGAGCTTGCGCAGCTTGGGGAAGAAATCGTCGGGCGGCATGATGGTGCCCCCCCAGCCCTGGATGGGCTCGAGCACCCAGCCGGCCACGTCGTGGACTGTGCCCTTGTCGATGTATTCGCGATAGAAGCTGATGTAGGCATCGGTGTCGATGGAGCCGTCGGCCTTCGTCCACATGGGGCGGTAGAGGTCCGGGCGGGGCAGCATGTGTACGCCGGGCGCGCGCACGGCGCCGTACACGTGGGAGCGAATGTGACCGTGGGACACGGCGCCGTAGGTCTTGCCGTGGTAGTCGTAGAAGCAGGAGAGGGTCTCGTTTTTCTTCGTCACGGCGCGAAGCACGCGGATGCCCGCTTCTACGGCGGTTGTGCCGGAGTCGTAGAACTGGAAGCCGTTCAGATCGCCGGGGAGGATCTCCGCGAGCTTCTCTACGAGCATGGTCTTGATGGGCGTGGTGAAGTCGTGGGCGTTCATCAGCTTGAAGGCGTATTTCGCGATGGCCTCGCTGATCTTCGGGTGGCAGTGGCCCAGGGTCGTGACGTAGATACCCGAGGAAAAGTCGATGTACTCGTTGCCGTCCACATCGCGCAGCATGCAGCCTTCGCCGGATTCAAAGGTCACGGGAAAGAGCTTCACCTGACCACTGAGGCCTTTGAAATAGGTGCAGCAACGGTCGTGAAAATCCTGCGAGATGGGGCCCGGCGCGGAAACCACCATATTGGGAAGATCGGCGCAACGGGCGTTCGCCCAGTCGAGGGAAGATGTTTTCGTTGTCATGAGAATTCCTTTTAGTACCTGCGTATTCGTGTAACCTCGTTACACGTGCCGGCAAGGATGCCGGCGCTCCCAACTATCAATACCCTTTGTCCCAGCGGGGACGGATATCTTCGGCGATGCTCTCGGTCATCCACACGTCCGTACGGAGCAATTGGTGGATGGATGTGGGCAACTTCGGCGTGACCGGACCATGAAGGCAGAGCCGCGACATGGTTCGCTGCCACGAGGCCTGGGAACCGTCCACCGTGATGCCGTGGAGGTCGATGCGGTTTTTCGCACCGATAACCTCTGCGGGCCCGATGGTCGCGGCCTTCGGCGGCACGGCGGTGAGGTCGCCGCTGAGGCCGAAGCTTCCGTGGAGCGAGTTCTGCGCGATGGTGAATGGACTCAGGGTGCAGATGCGTGGGCCCATCTGCTTCCACTCCTCCAGGGGCGCTTCGAACTCGGGGCAGTCGGGTTCCACGAAAGCGAGGTGGCCCGTCCAGCCGGGGCCGCTGTAGCAATAATCCGCGCCGCCCATGTCGGCGATCATCTTGCCGTAATCATTGATGTTTTCCGAGGTCGGTCCCTTGATCTGCTCGATGGGCGGACGCAATGCGGGGTCGATGTTCGCGTAGAAATGGGTCATCATGGAGTACATGAAGCCATATTCCCACGTGGCGGGCGGCGTCTGGCCGTGCTCGTTCGCGTATTCGTCCATGTTGAAGGTGTGGAGGTGGCTGCAATCGAGGCGGTTGATGTTGATCATCTCCGCCACCCACTTGTAGCCCGGCCAGGGCTGGGGCGTGATCAGCACACAGGTGCGGTTCTCATCGCGCGCCTGCTTGATCTGGGCGTAGATGTGCAGCAGCCACTTCAACTGCAATTCTGCATCGGGAATGACCTCGATCTTCAGCTCGGGATTCGGATGCTTCGTGATGTTTTCGCGCGTGATGGCGCGCACCCGCGCAACGGCGTCCTTGTCGCGGAAGGGCACGCACTCGGCCGGGCTGAACTCAAATGTGGACATGGAAGTCCCTCTCCTGTTCTGAGACAAAAAATGATTATTACCACGAAGGACACGAAGCACACGAAGGTGAAGGAAAGGAGAAAAGAGACAGGAATTCACGCAGCACTGTTCGATTTAGAGTCGAGCTTCTCTTTGCTGAATGGCATACATTCAACAAAAACTTCGCTGCGTTCCCACTACATTCTCCCTGGTTCACTTCTTCTTCTCTTTTCCCTTCGTGCTCTTCGTGTGCTTCGTGGTGAATACTTTCTACATTCGTGGTCAAAATACTTTCTTCCCCCCGACCCAAACGGCGGCGGGGGTTAGTGCTTCATCATCGTTCCACAGTACCAGATCGGCGCGCATGCCGGGCTCCAGTTTTCCGCGATCCGTAAGGTCCAGGACCCGCGCGGGGCTGCTCGTGCCCATCGCCCACACCTCCGCTTCGGGCTTGTCGATCCATTTCAGCAGGTTTGCCATACCCTGATTCATGGTGAGGGCGCTGCCCGCGAGAGCGCCGAAGAAAGGATGCTCAGGATCCGCGATGCGCGGCGCGTTCCCCGGCTTCGCTTCAACGTTGTATCCCCAAGGGGTGTCATAGACACCGGGGCCCAGGCCCGCCCCGAAGGAGGCGTCCGTAATGAGCGAAACGCCCTCAACACCTTTTGCCGCGATGGCCGCGCGCACGGCCATCGGGTGAACATGGATTCCGTCGCAGATAAAATCGCAGGTGGCCTCGGGGTGGACGAGAATGGCCTCCACCGCGCCCACGGGCCGCACGCCGGGATCGGTCTCTTCGGGCACGGGAAACACATCATAAAAGTGGGTGGCATGGCGCGCGCCCGCTTCGATGGCGGCCCAGGTCTGCTCGGCGCTCGCGCGGGTGTGGGTGATGAAAGGCGCGATACCCGCAGCACGGAGGCGCTCAATTACGGGAATGATATTCGCCTTTTCCGGCGCGATGGACATGACACTCACGCGGCCCGAGCAGGCCTTGAGCAGGCGCTCCAGCAACTCAAGATCGCCGTCCAGCGTGGCGCAGGCGGCCCCGGCAATGGCGACGAAGGGCCCCTCCAGGTGCAGGCCGGGAATGGACACGTCGGTGATACTCGGAATGGCCGCCGCAAGTTCGGGCAACACCGCCCACATCTCGTCCGTCATTTTCGGTACGAGGGTCGGGATGACCGTGGTGACGCCATAGCGCGGCAGGAGGGCGGCGGCGGCGCGCAATTCCTCGGCGCCGCGATCATAATTGTAGTGGTGCATGCCGTGGGTGTGGACATCGATCAGGCCGGGCGTGACACGTTTGCCCCGCGCGTTGATGCATTCGATCTTGCCGCCGCCCAATACAAGGTCGGGACCAAGCGCTTTGATGACCCCATTTCTCACATGGATCGAGCCCTCTAAGACACCCTCGCCGGGCGCGATCACGCGCGCGTTCTCAATAAACAACTCAGCCATGGGATTTCCCCAGGGTGCCGCGCGATTTGAGGTCAATGGTGCTCTCGAAGCGAAATACGTCGTGGCGATAATGGGTGATAAAGAGTCCCGCGGGTATGCCGCCGGAAACAGTTACCACATTGGTCTCTTTGAGCACGATATCGTTCGTCTTGATGTTGAGCAGGGTGGCAATGGGCTTCAGGGCGCGGGTTGCTTCAATGGACTGGGTGCAATAGTCCAGCGCGATCCGTTGCCGCCGGGCCCAGAGGGCAAGAAAGTCCATTTCCTCGAAATGGGCGATGTCCAGGCGGTCGGCGAAGCGCTGCACGATGAACACCTGGTCCGTGGCGATGGGCTCCTCGCGGAGACGATCCACGCGCACCCCTTCCAGCACCGACTCGCCGGGGGCGAGTTGCAGGGCTTTCGCGGTCGCTTCGTTCGCCGCGGCCGTGCGGAGATATTCCAGGCGGCGACTGAGATCGGGCGCATGGGTCTGGATGCTGCCGAAGTAGTCTGTCGTCAGCAGGGGTATCTTGCGTTCCGGATTGGACTTGATAAAGGTGCCCACGCCCTGATGGCGTTCCACCAGTTGCTCATCCTCCAGAATCTGTAGGGCCCGGCGAATGGTGATGCGCGATGTTTGAAACCGCTCGCAGAGTTCCCGCTCCGTCGGCAACTGGTTGCTGCCTTGCCAGGTGCCCGAAAGGATCTGGTCACGGAGGGTGGCGGCGACGCGGTTGTAGGCGGTGGCTTGCATGGTTGGGCGGGGCTTCCTGGGGCCGGTCGAGAATCGATTGCAACACAGGTATGGGAAAAGTATAATTGGTTATAACAACATTATCAAGTCGAATGACGCCCCTTGTATTGGGCGGGAAGCGCGTCTACCTGTATTTCGGACCGCCATCCCGGCTAGAATTCCAGCCGCCGGTTGCCCGTTGCGCCCGTGTAGCCCGGCCGTGTTGCTTCGTTGTGTTTCAGTCCACGGAAAGGTTCGCCTTTGAACAACCAACTCTTCGCCGGCGCGGCGGCGGTGGATATCACCCCCGCGACGTCCCTTCACCTCTTCGGCTACCCCCACGTGGCCCGCAACAGCACGGGCGTCCACGATCCCCTCTACAGTTCCGCGCTCTACCTCAAGTCGGGCGGCGAGCAGCAACTTTTCATTGGCAACGATGTCATTTTCGTGCCCAAAGATCTTGCGGGCCGCGCGCGCAACCGCCTCGCATCGTCCACGGGCATCCCCGCGAGCGCCATCTGCCTGTCGGCGACCCACACGCACTCCGGGCCGGATACGGTGGCCTACGTGAGCAACGCGGCCGACCACACGGTGCCGCCGCCGGACGAGGCCTTTCTCCAGCAACTGGAGGATGGCATTGTGGCGGCGGGCGAGGCGGCGGTGAAATCCGCCGTGGCGGCGGAGATCGCGTTTGCCATTGCCGATGGTTCGTGCGTGGGCGGGAACCGGCGCAACCCCGCCGGACCGAGTATTCCCGAGGTGCCCGTGTGGCTTGTGCGCGACGCGGTGACTCAGGCGCCCATCGGTGTCATGTTGATTGTATCCATGCACCCTACGGTGCTGCACGAAGACTCTACGCTGTACAGCGGCGACTTTCCCGGCCTCACGCGGCAACGCCTTCAAGCAGCGTGGCAGGGCCTTCCCGTGATCTATCACACGGGCGCCTGCGGCAACCAGAGCCCGCGCCATGTGGTGAAGGCGAACACCTTCGCCGAAGCGGAGCGCCTGGGCTTTGCCCTCGCCGACAACGTGCTGGAGGCCATGGCCGCGCCGAAATTCAGCGCTGAATTGACACTGGGCCACGGTGCCACGTCCGACAGGCTGCCCCTGCGAGTCTTCCCCGGCGAGGCGGAAGCGGCGGCGGCGGTGGACACGGCAACCGCCCGATTCGAGCGATTGAAACAGGCGAATCCGGGCAGCCCCGAGACGCGCACGGCGGAGACGGATCTTTTTGGAGCCCAGGAGACCTTAACGCTGGCCCAGGCGGTCCGCCGTGGGCTGGTGGATGCGGCGGCGGCGAAGTGCATACCCGCCGAAGTGCAATGCTTCCGCCTCGGTGATCAGCGGATCGCGGCGTTCCCCGGTGAAGTCTTTGTGGAGTTTGTCCTCGATTTGCAGGCGGAGTTTCCGAAGCTCCATGCCATCACCATGGCCAATGGTGAACTGCAGGGCTATCTGGTAACAGAAGAGGCCCTGGCCGAAGGCGGCTACGAAGCGTCGAACGCCCTGTTTAAGAGTCCAGACGGTGCAACCATTCTGATGGACCTCGCGGCGGAACTGCTCTGCGAGCCGGCGCTGGAAATATGATGTTTTCAGTACTTCACCCAACTTACAGGGCGACATGTTGAATCCTTCCGGCACCATTCTCGTGTTCGATCTTGGCACAACCAATTTCAAGGGCACGCTTTTCGACATCAACGGGGAACTCAAGGCCCTCGTCCGCATCCCCACGCCCTTCACCAACACGCGCGGCATGCACAGTGAAGTGTCGGTAGCAGCCTTTGATGCGGCCATCCAGCAGATCGCAGACGAACTCCGGGCCTCGGCGCCTGCGGACTACGCCGCCATCACTGCGGTCACCTTTTCCAGCCAGACAAACAGCTTCGTACTGCTTGCACCATCAGGAGAGGCCCTCACCCCCTTCATTATCTGGAATGATCGCCGCGCAGCCGCCATCGATCCGCCACTGGACGCCTTCATAACACTGCCCGATTTCTACGCGAGATCGGGCGTTCCCGGACTCTCGCCGGAGTTCATGCTGGCCAAGCTCTACTGGCACCAGGAAGAAACCGCCGAACTATGGGAGCGCGTAGATCGTATTCTCCTCATCAGCGACTATCTCACGTGGCGCTTTACTGGCAAGTTTGTGACTGAAGCGGGTACGGCGGGGCTGACCGGACTCATCGACATTCATACGCTGGAATGGCGCGACGATGCGTTGGCCCTGATCGCCCTGGAGCGGGACAGCCTCTGCGACATCGTCCGCGCGGGCACCAATCTGGGTAGGGTGACGCCGGCTGCAAGCGAAGCATTTCACCTTTCATCTGATTGCCGGTTTGTCGTCGGCTGTCTGGATCAGTTTGCGGGGGCTATCGGCGCGGGCAACACGCAATGCGGCGACATCTCCGAAACCACCGGCACCGTCCTGGCCACGGTGCGTTGCGCGGATGAGTTCGCGCCCGTCGTGGGGAGCCCCGTGTTCTGGGGACCTTCCGCTTCGCCCGGTCGCTACTACCAGATGATTTTTGGCGATGTTTCCGCCAATCTGCTCGAAGCCTTTCGCAATGCCCTGCCCGAGCCGATGGAGTTTGACGCGCTCGGTGAAGAAGCGGCGAATGCTTCGAGTGGACGACTCATTTTGCCCCGCAATCTGGATACGCCGGCGCTTTTGGAACTTGTGCGCGCCTGGGCCAATATGGAGCCACGCGGCGAGGCCGTGCGCGCCATCTTCGAAGGCGTGGCGAATTCCCTGAGCGATCAACTCGAACAACTGTGCGGTCCGTCGCGCCCGAGCGAGATTCACAGCGTGGGCGGTGCGGCGCGGAGCAAGGTGTGGATGGCGATCAAGTCCGATATCCTGGGTATTCCTGCCCGAGCGGTGGACTGTCCCGAACCCACGAGTCTTGGCGCGGCCCTGCTGGCGATGCACGGTCTCAGTGGTATATCGTTGGAGTCATTGGCGGCGCGATGTGTGAAATTGGCGGGTACAGAATAACATTGAAGATTGCCAGAGAGAGATTTGAGTCTTATAGGTCGTATAAGTCGTATGGGCCAAAGGACTTGAAGTCCCATAAAACTCATAGGGCCTTTCCCCCGACGAGAACCACCTCCAAAAATCGTAGAACTTACAGGAGCCATTCATGGCCAACGTACACAAGGATTTCCACGGCGCTTTCAGTTATGGCATCCAATTCATCATGCAAAGTTATGGTATGGAAGGGCTCAAAGCCTACCTGGAGAAACTGGCCGACACGGTTTACACCCCGCTGGTGAAGGGTCTGCGCGACGAGGGCCTGTCCTCCCTCCGCGCCCACTGGGAGCACATCTTCACGCTCGAAGGCGGCAAGTTTGAACTGCGCGACGAAGGCGAAGTCCTCGTGCTTGATGTGCACGAGTGCCCGGCCATCGCCCACATGAAAAAGCAGGGCTACGACATCGACCCGAATTTCTGCGAGCACACGCGCATCTTGAACGAGGCCATCTGCCAACGCGCAGGCTATCGCAGCAGCGTGGAGTACAATCAGTCGGAGGGCCGCTGTGTGCAGCGTTTCTGGAAGGAGGAAGCATGATTTCCTGTACCGAGTTTATCTGGTGCTACAGCGAGCTGTTCCGCTTTCTGGAGGAGAAAGACGGCGAGGCGAAGGTCCACGAATTCTGGAAGGGCATCTCGGACAACTTCCTGGGCAACCTTCGGGAATATATTGAGAAAGATGGCCTGGAGGGTATGCACAAATACTGGACCCACACCCTCACCGAAGAGGGGGGCCGCCATCGCCTGTCGATCTATGAGGATATGTTCGTGATCGACATGCAGGATTGCCCCTCCGCGCGGCTGGTGCACCAGTCGGGCCGCATCGATCCCTACAAGAAGTACTGCGAGCACTGCCAGGTGCTTTACCCACCGTTGATCGAAGAGTATGGCTATCAGGTGGACTTCGATATCATCAGTTGCGAGAAGGGCCGCTGCCGCATGACGGTGGTGAAGCCGCCCGAAGTGGAGAAGTGAAACCCATGCGCCAGTTGACCCTCACCGATGACGACCGCCAGATCTACCGCACCGAGATCGCGCCCTGGCTTCCGACGCGCATCTTCGACGCCCACACGCACCTGCTGATCAACCGCTGCCACCCGCAAATCGCGGAGACCCTCTCCTTTGCCGAAGACGATCTTCTGGGCAATGTGGATCTTCCGTGGCTCCAGCACTGGTGGGAGGTCCTCCTTCCCGGCATCAATGTGCGCGGGATGGTCATGGGCTACCCCACGCCCGACGTGCTGATGGCGGAAGAAAACCTGGAAGTGGCGACCCAGTGCGCGCCGGCGGGGCATATCTTCGCGTGGCTTGTGAAGCCGTCCGACTCGCTGGAGCGGCTTGAGGCCGATATCCTTCGGCATCGCCCGGCGGTGCTGAAGCCCTACATGTGCTTTGTCGAAGGCAAGCCCATGAACGATTCGGACATCACGGATCTCATCCCGGAGGGGCAGCTCGCCCTGGCGGACAAGTATGGTCTCGCGGTGATGCTCCACGTGGCGAAACAGGCGGGCATGGGCGACGCCGACAATCTCAGGGACATTGCCCTGCTTTCAAAGGCGTTTCCCAACTGCCAGTTCATCCTCGCCCACTGCGGGCGTTGCTTCATCGCGCCAAATGCGGAGAAGATGGTGGCCGAGCTGGTTCGGGCGGACAACGTCTGGATGGACACGTCCGCCGTGTGCGACGCGGGCGTGTTTCTCACCGTGTTGAAGCACTACGACCGTTCAAAAATCCTGTTCGGCTCCGACCTTGTCACGGCGGTGGGTTTTCGTGGCAATTATGTCCGCATGGGCCTGAGCTGGCATTGCTGCACCGATGGGATGGTGGCGCGCCAGGGCGGCATGGCCCACCGAAGCACCTTCGCGGCCTATGAAAACCTGGCGTCGCTGTGCTTTGCCATGCGCTTTCTGGAAATTGACACAGCGGGCCGGGAGGCCATTTTCTTCGCCAACGCAGAGCGACTCTTCAAGCCCTTCCTCTGAGAGTCCTGGGGTGGCGCCTTCTTGCCGTCACTCATGAAACTGCGCTCAGGGCTCGGGCACAAACATGCTGGGGCTCGGGTTCGAATTGAGCTGGATATTGCTGAAAGTCATGGTAATCCCCAGGGTGCCGTCCTGCTGGTAGATCTCCGATTTCCGCTGGATGCCGAGACCCTTGTCGATATAGAAGATCGCTTTGGAAAAAGGCAGGGCCGCATCCCGAGGCTTGCCTTCGACGACGAATACTTCGTGCTCGCCCACTTTGGCGCTTTCCAGGGGCGTCAGCACCATCTGAGCTTCCATTCCTTCGATCAGTCTGCCGCCGCCAGGCGGGAGGGCGTTCTGCTCCAGGGAAGGCTTGCCCTCCTGCTTGTGCTTCTGCCCCATGACCTCGGTCACGGTGTACACCTTGTCGTCGTCATACAGCACATCCATCTTCATTTCCATGGCGAAGGGCTCGGGAACTTTGGTGACGACTTTGAAGCGATACTTGTCCTTTTCCTTATCCCGCAGGTAATTAAGTGACCCGGCGCCCGTCAGGTTGAGGGGCTCAGTGCCCACGGGAAAAAGGAAGTCCATAGTCACGTCGCTCGTGAACGACTGGACCTGCTTCCACGAGGCCTCCGCGGCGGATTTGATGGTCTCTATCGAGGGGGTTTCTCCCTGGGCCAGGCCGGTGGCGGCGAGTAACGGCATCAGCAGGGCGCAAGCGCGACGTATCATGGTTCACTCCTGTTCGTAGTGGTTTCATTTGGGCGGATCGCAATAGTGCTCATATAGCCGATGTGGTCGCTCAAGGAGATCTCCTTCTCGCTCAGCTTGACCTTGGCCTCGATCGGCTCCGTCTTGATTACTTCAAATGTATAGCGGGCGTCGGTGCGGGCGAAGATGTGGTCGATTCGGGATTCGCCGGACATAACGCGCGCGAGCCCCGCGCCGTTGACCGCGGTCTGAAACTCGGCGTCCTCGATACGGCAATTCATGTCGCCCGCCAGCAGCGCCGGGGCGCTTCCGGTGTGGCTGCGCTTGACAAAAGCAGCGAGCTCGGCCATCTGCTCGTTGCGCACGAGGTCGTAGGCGGGGTTGCCGTAGCCCGCCTGGGCGTGGGTGTTGTAAAAGTCGATGTGGCCCTCGGGCAGTTCCAACCGGGCCAGGGCCACGCCCTTGCCGGCCCACCAGTCGCCCTCCCAGATCTTATAGAAAGGATTGGACGTGGTGAAGCGGTGAAAGTAAACCTCTTTGATAGGGAAGGCGCTGGCAATCAGAAGCCCGCTGCCCACATTCCCGCTGGGATAGTATTGATGATATTTCAATCGAGTGGATTCGAGTTCCTTCAGCAGCACGGCGCGGTCGGAAGCGATAAAGGCCTCCTGAAAGCCCACGATGTCGGGATCCAGGATCATGAGCTTCGCGCCGATAGCGCGCATCCGCAGTGGACGATCTTTGCCTGCGATGTAAAGATCCTGGATGTTGAAGGTGACCACCTTCAACGTCACGGGCGCGCCGAGCGGCGCGGGTGGGGTCGCGAGGAGGGCGCTTTCGGATAGATCATCCCCCACCCCCGCACGGCTGTTCATGAGCAACAGCAGGCCGCCAAGGGCAACCGCCAAAACAGCCGAGAGCAGTGTGAACAGCTTGATGAATTTCTTCGCCGGAATTTTGCCCAAGTGATGGCCTTCCGTGGGTTCTGCGGCAATCAAGAGAGAAACTGACCACGGAGGTCACAAAGGCACGGAGAAAAACAAAGGAAGGAGCGCTTAGAAAGAACGGGCATGCCACAAAATTCCAATCCAAAACACCTCACGTTCTCTTTTTCTCCGTGCCTCCGTGAACTCCGTGGTTCATGATGTCGCTCGCATCAGTGCCAAAAGGCGGCATCCCGGGCGCTGGCCCGCGGCGCCCGGGATGTCCGCAGGATTACTGATCAGGCGAGCGCCTTTTCCACGCCTTCGCGCATTTTGCGGAGGCCGATCTCCGACACTTCCTTCGGATCCTTTTTCCACAGTTCTTCATTGAAGAGTTCCAGGGAAAGGGTGCGCGTGTAGCCGATGGCCTTCAGATCGCGCAGGGCCTGATGCAGGGGCAGAACGCCATCGCCCGGAAGAATACGCGAGGCGTCGCCCGTACCTTCGGGCTTCGCGTCCGCGCCGATGTCGTTCCAATGGAAGTTGCCGATGATCTTCTCATTCAGCAATTGGATTCCGTTGAAACCGGAGCCGCCCCGCCACAGGTGAAACGTGTCGGCCACGATGCATGCTGTGGGATCGTCGGAATCCACGGCCAGCGAGCAGGCCATGCCGAACTTATTGAGTCCTTTGAGAAAGCCGATGAACTCGATGGCCACGATGATGTTGTAGTCTTCCCGACCGATGCGCAGCAGATCCCGATAGCGTTCCGCACCCCACTTCACGTCGAAGTTTTCCCGATCGGGCGTGGGAATGGCCGCCACGTGTATGGAGCCGATATCGGCGCATTGGCGCATGCGGCGGCGGGTGACTTCGAGCGAGGCCTCCCAGGCGGCCTGATCGGCGGGGATGCTTTCCCACAGTCCGATAACGTTGGGCACAAAGAGGCCCAGGTCTTTAATCTGCTTTCCGAGGTCCTTGAGGTTGCCCCCTTCTTCCTCATACTTTTCCAAGTCGTTGATCCAGGGCTCGATGGCGTCCCATCCCGCTTCCGCCGTCACCTTGATCTTGTCCTGCAGGGAAGCGGGGCGAATGGTGCTGGTGTTCATCGAGAGGGGCCAGGGGCTGATTCCGCCCTGGTATTTGTATTTCTCCGCCGCAGTCGCTTTCACCGGGGCTGAGAGCGTGGTTGCGCCGGCGCCAAGCGCGGCCGCGCCGGTGACCGAGGCGGTCTGGAGGAAGCCGCGACGGCTTACAGGATTGGACATGGTGAATGACTCCTCTTTGCACGTTGTGTGAACCGGGAAAATTCTTCAGGCGGATAAGTGTACTGGGAGTTCGGGTGAAGTGCAAGGCGGAATCGGCAAGCAGGACGATGCGGGGGGGCGCGCACCGGCGCCGACATGGATACCCTCGCTTTAGATGAGGGTGGACTTCCGGGGCTGGAGCATGTCGATGAGGCCGGTGGAGTCGTGGCCGCAGGCCACCGCCGTCACGTAGTCGCCCGTCACGCGCGTTTCCTGAATCGTGCCGCAGCGTGCGGCGCCCTTGAGCTTCTGGGCCGCCGGTGTTCCCTGGCGCGCCACCAGCAGCGCGGCGGGTTTTCCACAGCAACTGAAGCGCAGTTCCACCAGACCCTTTTCTTTGCACTTGCTGCGGCAGGCGCCCAGAAACTCCACCTTGTGGGCATGGCCGCTGGCCGGCACGGGCAGGCTGACGAACTGCAGATCAATGTTGTTGTCGTCCAGAAACTTTTGAGCCGCTTCAACGGTGGCGGGCACTTCCGAAGCCTTGGCGAATTCCACAACGTCGGTGTTGTCGATTTCGATGATGCTCGCTTCGGCGAAATTCTGGTTGGGCGCGAGATCGGTGTAAAGCGTGACTCCAAAAACCACCAGCGCCGTAGCCGCGAGCACGGAAATACCCCGCGACAGCCAAAAGTACTTCCGCGACATGACCGCCGGAGCGGGCTTCTTCATTTTTTCATTCAGCGAGTTCCAGAGCGCCACGGGGCAGCATTCGCGGCCCATGAGGGATTCGCATACCGCGGATTCAAGCCGGACCTCGCCGGTGAGGCGGTCTTTTTCACGAGAAGAAAGCGACCGCTCGAATTCAAGCGCCTCGGACGTGCTCATCTGGCCGTCCATGTACGCCATCCATCGCTTTTCTCGTTCGTCGGTGCTCATTATGCGGTACCGTGGCTTTGCAAGCCGCTTTCATCCGTATCGCGAAGTGCGCGCGGGATAAGCCGCGGCAGATTCCGTACGATCCCTTGTTCCTGCGCATAGGCCAGGAGCTCTTTTCGGAGCTTCGCCCGGCCGCGAGAGAGGTGGGTCATCACCGTACCCACCGGTATTTCCATAATCTCGGCAATTTCCTTGTAGGAGAACTTTTCCACGCCCCGCAGCAGCAGGCAGGTTCGCTGTGCGGCCGAAAGTTTTCCCAGGGCGACGTTGACCTCGTCGCCGCACTCCTCCAACACCTCCTGAGGGTTGTCCAGCACGTCGTAGTAACCGTGCTCGTCGGACAAGTCCATGAAGGACGACTCCGGAACATCGTCGATCGGGGCCGGTGTTCTGCCGGTAACGCGATTGGCCACGTAACACTTGTTCGTGATGATCCGGTACATCCAGGCGCGGAAATTCGTGCCCGGCGTGAACTTGTGTTGATTCTCCCAGGCGGCCAGCACCGCGGACGAGAAGACGTCGTCCGCATTGCCGGGGTCCCAGAGAGTCCTCAGCACATACCGATAGAATTCATCACGATAACGCTCAACTTGTTCGATGAAGTCGTCCATAGCGTCCAATATATTCAACAGGTTGGAACGTTTATGTCAGGGGCGGGCACAATGCCCGGGCCCGTTCGAATCCGGGAGCAACAATGGGCTATCATTAACCGGGGTGGCGCAGGGTCGACAGGACGCGCCACGCCACGTAGTTAAGGATACTATAGCGCGAGGATGATGAATGAGCAAACTTTGGGGTGGCCGTTTCGAGGGCCAGACAGACGCATTGGTGGTAGCCCTCGGAGAATCGGTCAGTTATGACGCCCGCCTCGCCCCCTGGGACATCCGCGCGAGCATCGCCCACGCCGAAATGCTCGGCGATTGCGGCATTATCGCCAAATCCGAGGCCACCAAGATCATCAAGGGCTTGAAATCGATTGCCAAAGACGTGGAGGCGGGCAAAATCGCGTGGGACACGGCGATGGAGGACGTGCACACCAATATCGAGGCAGCGTTGGTGGAACGGATTGGCGACGCGGGCAAGCGCCTCCACACCGGTCGCAGCCGTAATGACCAGATTGCCACGGACATGCGCTTGTGGATGCGGGACCAGATCGACGCCGTCGTGGGACTCATCGGCGCCCTCCGAAGCGCGCTGCTGGACCTGGCCGAGGCCCACCTGGACGTTATTCTCCCCGGATTTACTCACTTGCAGAACGCTCAGCCCGTGTTGCTGGCCCATCACCTGCTGGCCTATGTGGAGATGCTGACCCGCGATGCGGAGCGGTTCACCCAGTTGCGCAAGCGGGCCAATGTGCTTCCGCTGGGCTCCGCCGCCATGGCTGGAACCCCCTATCCCATTGACAGAAATAAGGTTGCGAAGGCGCTTGGCTTCGATTCCATCTCCCGAAACAGCATGGATGCCGTCTCCGACCGCGACCACATGATCGAGTTCTGCGGCAATGCGGCCCTGGTCATGATGCACCTTTCGCGCTTCAGCGAGGAACTGATCCTGTGGTCCACGCCGGCTTTTGGCTTCGTGGAAATCGGCGACGCCTTCACCACGGGTTCCAGCATCATGCCGCAGAAGAAGAATCCCGATGTGGCCGAGCTGGTCCGCGGGAAAACGGGCCGGGTCTACGGCGACCTGAATGCCCTCCTCACGCTGATGAAGGGTCTGCCCATGACCTATAATCGCGATCTGCAGGAAGACAAAGAAGCGATTTTCGACGCCTCCGACACCGTCCAGCTCTGCCTTGCGGTCTTCGCCGCCATGATTCCGTCCATCGCGATTCAACGCGAGGCCATGGCCGCCGCGACAAGTCAGGGCTTCATGGAGGCCACGGATCTGGCGGACTATCTGGTGGTGAAGGGGGTTCCCTTCCGCGAGGCCCACGGCATTATCGGGCGGATTGTTCGCCACTGTGTGGCCTTGAAGACGACCCTCCCGGCCCTTGCACTGGCGGATTATCAACGATTTTCGCCGAAGTTTGAGGCCGATGTGTATGCCGTGCTGACGCCGGAGGCCATCGTGCGGCGGCGCAATAATCCGGGCGGCACCGCGCCGGGCCAGGTCCGCAAAGCCCTCAAAGCGGCACGCAAATTGGGTACATAAATTGACGTAAACGTATTTTGCGAAGTTTCGTCGAATCTGTGGTATGATTACCCGTAGTGCCCTGCCGGTATCTGGGAGACCTTATGGCAAAATCGGAACGCATTCTGATCGTTGACGACGAAATTGTGATTCGCGAGCTGATGTCCGATATCCTGACGGATGAAGGATTCAATGTAGAATCCGCGCCCAATGGCGTGGCGGCTCTGGAAATGCTGAAGGCGACCGACGACTTCGTCGTGCTCTTCACCGATATCATGATGCCCGAAATGGACGGTATTGAGCTGATCCGCAAGGCCCGTCTGGTTGCTCCCGCGCTGGTTCCCATCGTAATGACGGGCTACGCGACGCTTGAGACGGCTCGCGCGGCGGTGAAGGAAGGGGCCTACGACTACGTTCTGAAGCCCTTCAATCTCAGCGAGATCAAGATGGCGGTCACCAACGCGCTGGAGCGTTGCCGCCTCGCCAACGAGAATGCCTCCCTTCTCGAAATCACCGAACTGTTCAAGATCAGCGAGCGAATCGCATCGATCCGTTCGGAGGATTCGCTCCTCGATTTTGTTCTCGAAGCCGCGCTGGAGCGGGTGGAAGCCAGGCGCGGTTCGCTCATGCTCGTTTCCGAAGACGGCCAGAACCTTGAAATTGCACGCGGTGTGGGGCTCCCCCAGGACTTTGACCGTGCCGCGATCCATGTCAAGAGCAGTATCTCGGGCTGGGTGGCGGAAAACGTGAAGCCCCTTTTCATTGAAGATATCCGACAGGAACCCACGGTCGACAAGCTGAGCTGGCAACTCCGGGACAACTCCTTTATATCGGTGCCGCTGGAACGCAAAGCTTCCACCCTCGGCGAGCCCTGCTCCGACAAGGGCAAAGTTATTGCCGTACTGAATGTAACGGAAAAGCGCAGCGGCGGCACCTTTTCCGAGGCCGATCTGAAGATTCTCAGTATCATGGCCAACCACGCGGCGGCGGCGCTGGAAAATGTGCGCCTGCTCCGCGACGTGGAAGACGCCCAGCGCGAAATTGTGTTTACCCTCGGCGAAATCGTGGAGACGCGCTCGCAGGAGACGGGATTCCACGTCAAGCGCGTGGCGGAATACTGCAAGCTCCTCGGGCTCAAGTGCGGCCTTTCCCAGGGCGAGGCGGAGATTCTGCGCCTCGCTTCACCGTTGCACGATGTGGGCAAGGTGGGTATTCCAGATGCCATCTTGAACAAGCCGGGCAAGTTGACGCCGGAAGAGTTTGACGTCATCAAGACCCATGCAACCATGGGCTACGACATGCTTAAGGTCACCAAAGGCCATGTGCTTCAGGCGGCGGCCATCATTGCCCTGCAGCACCACGAGCGCTTTGACGGAAAAGGCTATCCCCACGGCCTTTCCGGGAAGGACATCCACATTTTTGGGCGCATCACCTGTATCGCGGACGTGTTCGACGCCCTCGGCGTAAAGCGGGTGTACAAAGAAGCCTGGTCCCTTGATCGCATTCTGGATCTGTTCAAGGAAGAGCGGGGCCGCCAGTTCGATCCCGAAATCACGGACGTCTTCTTCGATAATCTGGACGAGATCCTCGAAATCCGCGCCGCCCTGATCGACGAAGACTGAGTCCGTCGTTCAGAAGTTCCTCACCAGCACTTCCCTTACCTCTCCCCGCTTGTCCGCGCGGCTGTTCACTAGCCGACGGGCCATCACCACTTCGATCGTGAAGGGCGCGTACAGCTCCTGGATCAGGGGCGTGTCCGAATTGGAGAGGACCACCTTCACACCTCGACCGTGCAGGCGCCGAAACACGTCGGCCAGCGAGCGCTGGGCATCTTCTCCGAAGGGATCGCGGTGGTAGCTGGTGAAGTTGGCCGTCTTTGAAACCGGGTCGTAGGGCGGGTCGAAATAAACCAGATCGCCCTCGACGGCTCGGTCGAGCACGGCGGTGAAATGGCTGCGATGGATCTGGCAGCGACAAAGCGCCGCGGAGACCGCCCTGAGATTGGCGTGATTGCAGATGAGGGGGTTCTTGTAGCGCCCCATGGGCACGTTGAACTCGCCTTTGCTGTTCTCCCGGTAGAGCCCGTTGAAACAGGTGCGATTCAGATAAATCAAGCGCGCGGCGCAGGCGACTTTGTCATCCGGCACCTCGGCACGCACCCGGTAGTAGTGCTCTTCATTGTGCCGGGCCTGGTGCTGCTCCAACAGCGCAATGACCTGCTCCACGTTTTTCTGCACGCCTTCGTAGGCCTCAATCAGCCGGGGATTGTTGTCCGAGAGGATCGCCTTGGAGCGACCGAGTTCGTGGCGACCGTACAGATCGAAAAAGAGGGCGCCCCCGCCGACAAAGGGCTCATGATAGCGACCGTAGGGCCGGGCCTGGGCAGTCCGGACACGAAGCTCGTCCAGCAGTTGGCGTTTGCCGCCCACCCACTTCAAGAAAGGCAGGGGTGCGGGATTTGTTTGCACGGCGTCCGTCATAGTCCGAAGTAGAGCTCCAGCCACTTCTCCAGGTCGCACAATTCCACGGCTTTGCCGGTGGAAAGGAGGTAGGCTTTGATATTTTCGGAGAATCCTTCCCCCGCGAAGACCACGATGCCGCGAATAGGCCAGGCCTGAATATCCTCGATGGTCGCGGGAATCTTCTCCTCCGCCGAGCCGGTGGTGCCCTGATACTTGCACTCTATGCCCAGGCTGATTCGAGTTTCGGGATGCTTCAGCACCACATCGATCTGGCGCCGCGCGCCCCAGATACGCCGACCGACGGCCACCTGCGACTCCACCACAAGCCCAAGTGCCGCGCCGACTTCCGACACGGAGACTTCCAGGTCTTTACCTGACTTTACAGCATTGGCTTTACCGGGCATGGATTGTGGATTGGACCTCTGAACTGCCTTCCGCGGCAGGGCGGATTGGAAGGGACCGGAAGCAGAGCGCATCCGGACGCGAGCGGAGTATGGCCCAAGGGGGCCCCCGCGATCAAGGTGCCGCCCCCTGAGTGGTTGGGGGCGCGGTCGGGGGCCGGAGGCCGATTGAAACCTACTTCGGCGTACAATGCCCGGAGGCATCTTACCAAACGGTAACATTTGCCTGTCGCCGATCGGTGAGGGTCTCGACCTACCCTGCGGCGGCCCACGTTCCGTTAAGCGACCACGGGACAATGGCTTGCGGAGAGACCAAATGGCGCCCGACCGCCGGAATCAAGATTGGCACAATTGCTGCTTTTGGAGGTCGGGCAAAGATGATGCTCAACCGTTTACAAGGCGTGTGAAGCGGTTTGGGCACATCGGGTAATGGGATGGAGCCATTCGCCCGGTAATCGTCGCTATCTCGGCGTTCCCGGTCTACCTGCCTGCACTAGCTGCCATAACCATTCTTTAACGCACGCCTCAGGACTTAGTGTAAGGAGAGTTTCGTGAAAATTATGCAGAGATTTCGCAGTGGGGCGTGGTCGCGGCTTGGACTGACAATGTTCGCATTGTCCGCTTCCTGCCTTGCCTACGCCCAGGATGCCCCCCCCGCCCCCGAACCTGGCGACACCGCCTGGATGTTGACATCCACGGCGCTCGTTCTGTTCATGACCATTCCGGGTCTCGCCCTGTTCTACGGCGGCCTGGTGCGGTCGAAAAACGTGTTGTCCGTCCTTATGCAGTGTTTCACCATCACGGCCCTGGCCACCCTGCTCTGGGTCATCTGCGGGTACAGCCTCGCTTTCGCGGTGCCGGCCACGCAGGCGGAAGGCGTTATCGGATTGCATGCCTTTGTCGGCGATTTGAGCAATGTCTTCCTGAAGAATCTGACGGTGAGCAACCTGACGCTGACCTTCCCCGAGTCGGTCTTCATCACGTTCCAGTGCACGTTCTTCATCATCACGCCGGCCCTCATCATCGGCGCCTTCGCCGAGCGCATGAAGTTCTCCGCCGTGCTGGTCTTCACCACCCTGTGGCTGGTACTCGTGTACGCCCCCATGTGCCACATGGCCTGGTCCGGCGCCGGCGCGCTGTTCTGGGACTGGGGTGTGCTGGACTTCGCGGGCGGCACCGTGGTGCACATCAACGCGGGTATCGCGGCGCTGGTCGCCTGTATCCTGGTTGGCAAGCGCTCGGGCTTTCCCCAGAAGCCGATGCCTCCGCACAACATGACCATGACCGTCACCGGCGCGGGCATGCTGTGGGTCGGCTGGTTCGGCTTCAACGCGGGTAGCGCGGCCGCGGCCAACGGCACGGCGGGTATGGCGATGCTGGTCACCCAGATCTGTGCGGCGACGGCCACCCTGACCTGGCTCGCGATTGAGTGGATGAAGCACGGCAAGCCGAGCGCGCTGGGCGCGGCCACCGGTGCGGTGGCGGGTCTGGTTGCCATCACCCCGGCTTCCGGCACCTGCGGCCCGCTGGGCGCCATCCTGATGGGTATCGCCGTGGGCATCATCTGCTTCCTCGGCGCCACGACCATCAAGAAGCTGGGCGGCTACGACGACTCTCTGGACGCCTTCGGCGTGCACGGCATTGGCGGTATCGTGGGTGCGATTCTGACCGGTGTGTTCGCATCCGACGCCCTGGGTGGCGTGGGATATGTTGAAGGTGTGACGATGGGATCTCAGGTGTTTGCCCAGTTGAAGAGCGTTATCGTAACGCTGGTGTATAGCGGCCTGGTATCGCTTATACTGTTCAAGCTCATCGACCTCACCATCGGCCTGCGGGTCTCCGAAGAAGTCGAAAGCCAGGGCCTGGATCTTGCCGAACACGGCGAAGAAGGCTACATCCTCTAATCAGTATCAGTTCGGGGGAGGCCCCGTGGCCTCCCCCGCATGAAACCCCCGGCAATCAATCCGCAGCCCGCGGCGCCGGGTGGCCCCAAAGAAACCTGTAGCCTGTCGTGCTGGCCCCGAGATTCGGCGGCCCCGGCGATGGAGTGGAGAACATAAAGGTGAAAAAAGTAGAAGCGATTATCAAGCCGTTCAAGCTGGAAGAAGTAAAGGATGCCCTTTCCGGCGTTGGCATTCAGGGCCTGACCGTCTCGGAGGTCAAGGGATTTGGCCGCCAGAAGGGACACAAGGAACTTTACCGCGGCGCGGAATACGTCGTGGAATTCCTCCCGAAGGTAAAGCTGGAAATCGTCGTGACCGACGACGCGGTGGAAAAGGTGGTCAAGGCCATCATCGGCGGCGCCTCGACGGGCCGCATCGGTGACGGCAAGATCTTCGTCTCCACGGTCGACGACGCCGTGCGCATCCGCACCGGTGAAACCGGCGACGTAGTGCTGAGCTGAGCGGAAGCCGGCTGGCATATGCTGCATGTCCGCCCCGCATCCGGCCCCCCGGCCCGATGCGGGGCCTTTATTTTGCGCCTGACCGGGGACCGGGTGTGTAAACCCGATCAGCCCCATAATTTGATACGATTCCGCGGAGATGCTATACTTGCGCGTCTTGAGAAGCACCTCACCCGCTTCCATCCTTTCGGGCGATTAGCTCAGTTGGTTAGAGCACCTGTCTTACACACAGGGGGTCGCAGGTTCGAGCCCTGCATCGCCCACCATTTAATATCCCTCCCCTTTGTATCCTCTTCCACCATTGTGCCCCGGCACCCACGTTCGCCCACTGGCGTGCGCGCCATCCAATCAAGAAATCCGGGGCCTACCGGGAGGTATGCATGCCCCGCTCTTCCAGGAGGACATTCCCATCCCGGCGGAATGAATGGCCGGGTGCGTAGTGTTCTTTTTGGGGATGCGACCACTGGCATCGCATCGGGGGAAGATCCGGCTCCGGCCTTGTTGCGCCGTTCCAGGCCCCCAGTCCAGCAAGTTGATTTACCACACGCGGGCAGCACCGCTCCGAGCCCAGAAAGGATTCCATATGTCCGCAAGAGATCTGATGCCCGAATGGTCCGAGAAGGTCGGCGAGGACATTGCCTTCCTCACGGAATGTTTCGCGGAGGTGCTCACGGAGCTGGGCGAGAAACGACTGGTGCCCTTCCTGCCGTGGCATGCGAGTTATCGCCCGCGCCGCGCCAAAGCGCCCCTTCAGGTGGGCAAGGTCAACGAGCAACTTCAGGTCATGTCCATCGCGTACCATCTGCTGAATATCGTAGAGGAGAATGCCGCCGCACTGGGCCGCCGCGAGCGGGAGCGGCACCTCGGCCTGCTCCATGAGCCGGGCCTTTGGGGCCGCAGTCTGAAGCGTCTGCGCGACGAGGGATTCAGTGAAAAAGAAATCCTGAGCTCCTTGAAGAACATGGAGGTGGAGGTGGTGCTCACCGCTCACCCGACCGAGGCGAAGCGACCGGTGGTGCTCCGGCAACACCGCGCGCTCTACGATGAGTACACGAAGCTGGAGGGCACGGATTGGACGCCCTACGAGCGCACGGCGATTCGCGAGCGCATCAAGGCTCACCTCGAACGCCTGTGGCGCACCGGTGAAATGCACATGAAAAAGCCCGACGTGCTTTCGGAGCTGGAAGACATGTGCGACTACCTGGGCATGGTCTTTCCCCGCGCGGTGCTCAAGTTGAACCAGCGCCTCCAGGGGGCCTGGGCCGAAGCGGGGCTGAACCCGGCGGCGCTCTGCAAGGCGGGCGCCGGCCCGCGTCTCTTCTTCGGCAACTGGGTCGGCGGCGATCGGGATGGTCATCCTCTCGTGACGGCCGAAGTCACACGCCAGACCCTCGCGCGACTGCGCCGGGGAGCCCTCGATCAGGTTCGTACCCGGCTGGAGACACTGGCGGACAACTTGACGTTGTCGGACCTGTTTCAGCATGCCCCGCAGAATTTTCTGGATGTCCTTGAGGAAAGAAAGCTCCTCCTCTCCCCCGCCGCGCTGGGTCGGCTGGCGCCCATTCCCCATGAACCCTGGCGCGAGTTCGTCTTCGTCTTGCGGCTGCTCCTGGATGACGCACAGCATACGCCGGGAAGCGCCTATGCCCGTCCCGAAGCGCTCCGGGCCGATCTCCAGATTCTGGTGGACTCGCTGGTGGCGGTGGGTGCGCGGCGGCTGGCCGACACGGAGGTGGCGCCGGTACTTCTGCACCTGGACACCTTCGGTTTCCACATGGCGGCCCTCGATATACGCCAGAACAGCGACTTCCATGCGGTCGCGCTTACCCAGTTGCTCCATGCCGCCGGCTTTGAGGATTGGGACTACGAAAACTGGGATCGTGAACAGCGCCGCGCCTTTCTCGACCTCGAACTTCGTTCCCTGCGGCCCATCGCTCCCCGACAGTGCGACCTCGGTCACGAGGCGCGAGCGATGCTCGACCTGTACGAAGTCATTGCGGAGCACGTGCGGCACTTCGGCCCGGATGGCATCGGAAGCTTCATCGTAAGCATGACGCGTGACGAAACGGACCTGCTCATTGTCTACCTCTTTGCGCGCGAAGTGGGCCTGGTCTTTGCCGCGGAGGGCGGCCTCGCCTGCGCGCTGGACGTGGTGCCCCTCTTCGAAACGATGGAGGATCTGGAGGGGAGCCCGGCCATACTTGAGGCATTCTTGAGCCATCCCATCACACGCCAGAACACCGGCCAACCCCAGCAGGTCATGGTGGGCTACAGCGACAGCAACAAAAGCGGCGGCATGTTTGCAAGCCAGTGGGCGCTCAACCAGGCCCAGGGCCGACTCGCCGAGATCTGCCGGGCTCACGGCCGGCCCATCTACTTCTTTCATGGCCGTGGCGGCACCTATAGCCGGGGCGCAGGGCCCACCAACCAGTTTCTGGAGGCGCTGCCCGCGGGATCGCTGGATGGCCGGGTGCGCCTGACGGAGCAGGGTGAGGTTATCGGCCAGAAGTTCGGCAACCTGCCGACCGCAGTATACAATCTGGAACTGCTGACGGCGGGCGTAGCCGTGGCCACGCTCCATCACAGCCGCCCGGTGCCCGTTTCGCCCCGGCTGCTGTCCATCGGTGAAACCTTGAGTCGATTCAGTCAGGATGCTTATCGCGCGCAGTTGGAATCGCCCGGATTCATCAAATTCTGGGCTTCGGCAACGCCTATCGACGCGCTGGAACGGAGTTTCATCGGCTCACGACCCTCGCGGCGCACCGGGAAGCGTTCCGTGGCCGATTTGCGCGCGATCCCGTGGGTTTTCAGTTGGACCCAGGCACGGTATTATCTCCCCGGCTGGTTCGGCGTGGGCACGGCGCTTGAGCGCCTCGAAAAGGAGCAGCCCGAGGCCTACGAAACCCTTCGGCGCGAGAGCGGCGGCTGGCCCTTCGTGCGCTATGTGCTTTACAACGCTGAGAACAGTCTGGCGTCCGCCGACCTCGCCATCATGGAGCAATACGCCTCGCTGGTGAAAGATCCCGCCCTGCGCAAGTATCAGTTTGACCGGATCTCGGGCGAGTACCTGCGCACCGAGCGCATGTTGAATCAGTTCTTCGGCGCCACCCGCGCGGAACGGCGTCCACGGCTCACGCGTACCCTGGAAATGCGCGCGGCCGGACTGCGGAGCTTGCACGAACTGCAGATCGGGCTGTTGCGCGAGTGGCGGGCGCTTCGGGCCGCAAGGAAGAACCTGGAAGCCCAGGCCCTTATGCCCTCCCTCCTGCTTTCGGTAAACGCGATCGCCAGCGCGGAGCGGACAACGGGCTGACTGCGCAGCCATTCAGGTGATCGAGTAGGTAAGAAAGCGCCCGGTCGATTCGGTATCGACCGGGCGCTGTGTAATTCGAGAAGGGATGGGCTTGATTATTGGCCCGCGCTCATGCTCTGGATGAAGTGAATGATGGGTGCGGGGAAGATGCCGACCAGGAGCGTGGCGAGGGTCAGGCCGACCAGCACCACATCGCGCGGCACGGAAACGGGCAGGCGACGCTTGACGCAGACCGCCTCGCCGCTGTCTTCCCGGGAAGCCATGAGCACGATGACCCGGAGGTAGTAGTAGGCGCCCACGGTGCTCGTCAAGGCGAGGACGACCAGGAGCCACCAGAAATTGGTGGACGCGCCGGCGGCGAGAAGATAGAACTTGCCGAGAAAACCGGCCGTGAGGGGAATGCCCGCCAGCGAGAGCAGGCTCACCGCGAGAACGGAAGCCGCCAGCGGATCGCTCCAGAAGAGGCCGCGAAAGTCGCCTATGCGCTCCACTTCTCGGCCCGTGGCCGAATGGCTGGTCAGGCACATGATAACGCCAAAAGCCCCCAGGGTAGCGGTGGTATAGGCGAGGAGATAGAGGGCCACGGTCTCGTGGGTCGCGGAGCCGCCCG
The DNA here is from genome assembly GCA_016791475.1 of Candidatus Hydrogenedentota bacterium. NCBI lineage: Bacteria > Pseudomonadati > Candidatus Hydrogenedentota > Candidatus Hydrogenedentota bacterium. Next base: position 272,010 of record JAEUWI010000001.1, on the reverse strand, counting down.
AGATGAAGGCAATGGAGAGGTAGCCCATGTGGGCGATGGAGGAGAAGGCCAGCATGCGCTTGAGATTGCTCTGCACCAGCGCGAGCACGTTCCCCGCGATCATGGAGGCGGCGGCGGTCAGCGCGATAAAGGCAACGAGCGACTCGGTCACCGGCGCACTGTCCACGGAGAAATAGCGAACGAGCACGGCGAGAATCGAAATCTTGGATATGGTTGCGGCAAAGGCCGTTACCGGCGCGGGCGAGCCTTCATACACATCGGCGGTCCAGAGGTGGAAAGGCACGATGGAAAGCTTGAAGCCAATGCTGACGAACATCATGGCGACGCCGAGGAGCACCACCCGATTTTCGGTCTGGTCCATGGTGGCGTGGGCCAGCGCGGTCATGTTCATGGTGCCGAGTTCCGCATAGACCAGGGCCATGCCGAAGAGCAGGAATGCGGCGGAGGCGGCGGCGAGAATCAGGTACTTGATGCTGGCTTCCGTGCCGCGAAAGTCGCTGCGTACATAGGCGATCAGCCCGTAGAGCGACACGCTGAGCAGTTCGAGCCCCAGGTAGAAGGTCGCGAAGTGGGTGCTCACCGCCATGACCCCGGCGCCCGCCGTGGCAAGCAGCAGGAGCACGTAGTATTCCTCCGGTTGGGATTCGCGGAGGGTGAAATAGGTCTTGCTCATGGAGAAGAGTACAAAGGTCGTGAGCAGGATCATGACCATGTACAGCAGGCCAAAGTGATCTATCAGCACGAGATTGGTGACCTGCCGGGGCGCTTCACCCGCGGCAACCCAGCAGGCGAGGAGGCCCAGCGCGAGGGACCCCATGGCCAGCACGCGGGCGACCTTATGGTTGCGCCGCCAGGCAATGGCAAGTAGCACGGCTACGGGCGCGGCGCTGAGGACCAGGAGCGGCGAGAGGGCGAGAAAGTCTGCGCCAGTCATTGAACTTCTCCATTCTGGATATCCGCGGACACGCCGGAAAGGGGGCTGCCCGAGGTTGAAGACAGGGCCGTCGGGGCGGCGCCCGCCTGCCAGGCGGTGTCAAGGAAGGGTTTGGGATAGGCGCCGAGCCAGACCAGCACCGCGATAAGCGCGGCGCAGAGGGCGAGTTGAGCGGGGGTTGCGTCCCAGGCGGGTACGCCCTCCGGTTTGGGCCCGAAAAAGACGCGCTGTACGACCCGCAGGGAATAGGCTGCGGCCAGTACGGCCCCGATGGCGGCGATTCCCGCTGCGACCGGGTGGGTTGTGAAAGTACCCAGCAGGGTCATGAATTCTCCCGCAAAATTGCCGAGGCCGGGAAGTCCGAGGGTCGCCATGGCGAATACAATGGCCACGGCGCCGAGGCGCGGCGCGGTGTGCCACAGGCCGCCGAGCTTCTCAACGTCCCGCGTCTTCATCTGGCGTTCCACGAGGTCGGCGATGAAGAACATGCCGGCCACGCTGATGCCGTGGCAGAACATCTGGAGAACGGCGCCGCGCTGGGCGAGAGGGCTCATGGAAAAAGCCCCGAGGGCAATGAAGCCCAGGTGTGAGGCGCTGGAGTAGGCGATGATACGTTTCAGGTCGTTCTGTCCATAGGCCATCCAGGCGCAGTAGATGACGGTGATGACGCCCAGCAGTACAATAGCGGAGGCGTAGTGCGCCGCGCCTTCCGGGGCGAGCGGAATCGCGAAGCGGAGCAGCCCGTAACCGGCCGCCTTGGCCATCAACCCGGCGAGGAGCACGGTGGTGTCCGCCGGCGCGGCTTCATAGGCGTCCGCCTGCCAGGTGTGAAAGGGTACGAGGGGCAATTTCACGGCAAAGGCCAGGAAGAAGCCGAGGAAGATCCACTTGGATGCCGTCGCGCCGAGTGGTGTGGCGAGGAGCGCTTCCGTCGCGAAGGTATATTCGCCCGTGGCCTGACCATGAAGAAAGAAGAGGGCGAAGATGGAGACGAGCATCAGAAGCCCGCCAGCCTGGGTGAAGATGAAGAAGCGCATGGAAGCCCGGACGCGGTTGGGGTGATCGCCCAACAACAGCAGGGCGAAAACCGGCACGAGCATGATCTCGTAGAACACGAAGAAGAGGGCCAGATCCGCCGCGAGGAACACGCCCATCAAGGAGGAAAGGGTGGCCAGGATCAGGAATCGCCGCATGCCGGCGCGGCTGCCTGCGCCGTCCCGCACCATGAACAGGGCCACGAGGCCCACAAGGCAGGTGAGGATGACCAGAATCAGTGCCAGGCCGTCCAGAGCGAAGGACAGGGACATGCCGAGCTGGGGAATCCACGGGATGGACCAGGACACGATCCAGCCGGCCTCGGGCGACGCCGCGCGCCCCCACAGGACGATAAGCTGGACGAGGGCCAGGAGCAGCGATGCGGGCCCGGCCCACTGGGACAGGGCGGGAAAACGTTGTCCCGCGAACCAGGCGGCCGCCCCGCCCAGGAGGGGCAGGAGAAATATCCAGAGAAGTATCATCGGTACACCACCAGGTAGGTGGCCGCAATGGCACCGGCGGCAATCCCGGCCATGTACCACCGCAGCTTTCCAGTCTGCGTCAGTCTAAAGAGTTGGGCCACGCCATTCACGGTCTTGTCGACGCCGACGAAGGCCAGATCGACGCCGTCGGCGCGGTTGGCACGGGCCGATGCGCCAAAGGGGGCCACCAGCAGAAAATGATAAAGGGCGTCGAATCCCCATCCCGCCGTGAGGAGGCGATGAAGCGCGCCGCCCATGGACGAGGTGGCAAGACGCTCAACAACGGGCTTCCGGGGAAGAAAACAGGCCCAGGCGATGAACAGGCCCGCGGCCACGACACAAGCCGCGGCCCCTTGAAGGGCGAGCTCGATGTTCAGCGGGCCGAAGGCGAAGCCGGGCGCGGGCAGCACATGCTCCAGATAGTGGGAGAAGGCCGGCCAGTGTCCAAGCGTGCGGGGCAACTCCAGGAATCCGGCCAGGGTCGCGCCGACGGCCAGGACCACCAGGGGGATCTTCACCGCGCGACCGGGCAGGGATGACACGAGGGTGTTGGACTCACCGAAGAAGGTGATGAAGACCATGCGGAAGGTATAGAGGGAGGTAATAAAGGCGCCCAGAAGCCCGGCGGCCCAGAGGCCCTTCCCGCCCAGGGGCGAGGACCAGACTTCCCAGAGGATCATGTCCTTGCTGTAGAAGCCTGCGGTCACGAGGGGCAGGGCCGCGAGCGACAATGCGCCGATGAGGAAGGTCCAGAACACGAGGGGCAACTGGCGCCGGAGGCCGCCCATCTTGAACATGTCCTGCTCGTGGTGCAGGCTCAGGATGATGGCGCCCGCCGCCATGAAGAGCAGGGCTTTGAAGATCGCGTGGGTCATGAAGTGAAACATGGCCGCCGACCAGGCCCCCGCGCCGAGGGCGAGGAACATGTAGCCGATCTGGCTGATGGTGGAATAGGCCAGGACCCGCTTGATGTCGCGCTGGACGAGGGCGCACGTGCCGGCGATGAGCAGGGTGGCGGCGCCGATGATGCCGACAAAATGCTGTACGGAGGGGGCCAGCTCAAAGATCGGGTGGGTGCGCGCGATGAGATAAACACCCGCCGTCACCATCGTGGCGGCGTGAATCAGGGCGCTCACAGGCGTGGGACCCGCCATGGCGTCGGGCAGCCAGACCTGAAGGGGCAACTGTCCGGACTTGCCCAGCGCACCGCCGAGGAGGCAGAGCGCGGCGAAGGTCGCGGCGGCCGACCCCGCGGCCCAGGCGTGGGGCGCGCGCTGGAGCGCGGTGGCGATGTCGAGGGTTCCGAGTTGGGCGTAGATATAGAAGAGGCCAATCACCAGGGCCACGTCGCCCACGCGGGTGGTGAGGAAGGCTTTGGTAGCGGCTTTCCCGTTCGCGGGATCGCTGTACCAGAAGCCGATGAGCAGATAGCTGCACAGCCCCACCCCCTCCCAGCCCAGGAAGAGGAAGAGGAAGTTGTCCGCCAGCACGAGAACCAGCATGGCGGCGACGAAGAGATTCATGCAGGCAAAGAATCGCGCATAGCTGTCGTCGTGGGCCATGTACTCCGTGGAGTAGACATGAATGAGGAAGCCGATCAGGGTGACAACCAGCACCATCAAGAGGGACAGGGCATCGAGGCGGAAGGAAATCGCGGAGGAGAATCCGTCGGCCGCCACCCACTCCCACAGGGTCTGGGTACGCGCTTCCGCGCCGCCCGCGAAGAAGGCGATGGCTACGACGAGGGCGGCCAGGGCGCTGAGGCCCACGCTGCCCACGCCGATGCGCGTGGATTCCTTGCGCGTCAGCCCCCCGCCGAAGAGGGCGAGGATAAGAAAGCCCGCGAGGGGAAAGGCGGGTATGGTCCAGAGTATCGACACGATAAGTATCCTCGAATTAACCGCGCATCAGGCTGGCCGCGTCGCCGTCCAGCGTCTTGAATTGCTGGTAGAAGCGGAGCACCAGGGCGAGGGCGACGGCGACCTCCGCGGCCGCCATGGTCATGATTATCAAGAACACGATCTGGCCGTCGGGCTGCTCCCACCGGGACCCGGCGACCACAAAGGCGAGGCCGGAGGCGTTGAGCATGATTTCGACGCACATGAGCATGTAAATGATGTTGCGCCGGACCAGCAGGCCCAGCAGGCCCAGCATAAAGAGCGAGGCGGCCAGTGCCAGCCCGTACTCCATGGGAATGGTTGCCATCATGAGCGTTCCTCCTTGGGGGGTTCCGGGGGGCGCCGACCGAGGTGGTAGGCGCCGACGAGCCCCGCGAGCAGCAGCATCGAGCCAAGCTCGACCACCAGGAAATAGGGCCCGTAGAGGGCGAGAGCCACTTCCTTCGGTTCCACGATGCGGGTGCCGGGCAGGGAATTGCCATCGCCGCGCAGAATCAGGGCCAGTTCGACAAAGAGCACCGCGGCCATGGCCGCCGGACCTATCCACATCCGCGGGCTGAGCCAGGCGCGCTCCTGTTTGGCGGATTCGGGCCCCTGATTCAACATCATGATCACGAAAATGAACAACACCATGATGGCGCCGGCATAGACGATGGCCTGCAGGGCCGCAATGTAGGGCGCACCCAGGACGAAGAAGATGACCGCCACCGCCATGAGGGACACGACCATATAAAGCAGCGAATGCACGGCATTGAGGCGCGTGATCGCGAGCAGGGTCGAGAAGACCGCGACGCCAGCCGCTATGTAAAAGACCTCGTTCATGGGAAATTCCTTGTCAGGGCAGCAGGCTGCGCACGTCCACGGGCGCCGCCTCATTCTCGGCTTCGCCCTTGCCCTTGTCCTTGATGGCCAAACCGGCCACGCGGTAGAAGTTGTAGCCCGGATATTTGCCCTGGCCGCTGATCAGAAGATCTTCCTTCTCATAAACCAGGTTTTGCCGGTTGAACTCGCACATCTCGAAGTCGGGCGTAAGTTGTATGGCGTAGGTGGGGCAGGCCTCCTCGCAATAGCCGCAGAAGATGCAACGCGAAAAATTGATGCGGAAGAATTCCGGATAGCGGCGTCCGTGCTCGTCTTCGGTCGACTGGAGGGCGATACAGTCCACGGGGCAGGCCACGGCGCACAGGTGGCATCCCACGCAGCGCTCTTCGCCGTCGGGATCGCGCGTCAACACGATACGACCGCGCCAGCGGGGCGCGATTTTCGGGCGCTCATCGGGGTATTGCACCGTCACGCGTTTGGCGAAGGTGTGCTTCAATACCACCCACATGCTTTGAAATATGCTGAACATGGCGTTCCTATTGCTGGGCGAGCACGATCGCGCCGGTTACCATCAGGTTAAGCAGGGCCAGGGGGAGCATCAACTTCCAGCCGAAGGCCATGAGCTGGTCGTAGCGCATGCGCGGCAGTGAAGCGCGCAGCAGGATGAACCCACAAATAAGAATAAAGGTCTTGAACATGAACCAGAAGAGGGGCGGAAGCCAGGGGCCGTGCCAGCCGCCGAGAAAGAGCGTGGACGTGAGCGCGGAGATCAGGGTGATGCCGATGTACTCGCCCACGAAGAACATGCCGAACTTCATGCCGGAGTATTCCGAGTGGAAACCGGCCACGAGCTCGCTCTCCGCTTCCGGAAGGTCGAAGGGGATGCGGTGCGTCTCCGCAATGCCGGCGATCATGAAGATGCACATGCCCAGAAACTGGGGAATGCAGAACCACATGTCCTCCTGCGCCGCCACGATGTCTTTCAGGCTGAAGGAACCGGCCAGCATCACCACGCCCATGACGGAGAGGCCCATGAACACTTCGTAGGCCAACATCTGGGCGGAAGCGCGGAGGCCGCCGAGGAGCGAATACTTGTTGTTGGATGCCCAACCCGCCAAGGCCACGCTGTACACGCCCATGGAGGACATGGCCAGAAAGAACAGCAGGCCCACATCGAGATCGAGCACCACAATATCGGGCGAAAAGGGCACCACGGCAAAAGACATGAGCACCGTGACCATGATGATCATCGGCGCGAGCACGAAAACCGCGCGGTCCGCGAAGGGCGGAGTCCAGTCCTCCTTGGTGAAAATCTTCAGCATGTCCGCGATGACCTGGCCGAAGCCGAACGGGCCCACGCGGTTGGGACCGTAGCGGTCCTGCCACAGCGCCAGCAGGCGACGCTCCAGCCAGATAAGGCCGCTCGCCGTGGTCATGAGCGCCCCAAGCACGAAGACGATGTTGAACATGGGCTGAATCATTGCACTCATTGCGCGATCGCCTTTCGCACCGTGGCGGCCCGGGGCAGGTCGAGATAGGGCATGCCGGGCAAGCCCCAGGGCAGGCCCGTCACGCCGGCCTGCAGCGTCGGGTTGATTTCGGCATTCAAGACCAGGGTGTCATCCCCCAGGGTCACCTCGACGGTATCGCCCACGGACACGCCGAGGCGTCCGGCGTCGGCGGGACTGAGGGCAACATAGGGTTTGGGTGTGCGCTCGGCCACGGCGGGCGAAAGGGCGCTCAGTTCTTCGGATCCGTAAATATGATGGAGCGGCACGGTGAGGAACTGCCCATCGGCCACGCTGTGCTCATGGGGGATGTCCTTGAAGTAGCGGGCGGTGCTTTCCGCCGCGGGCTCGATCAGGCGTATGCCTGGATCGCCGCCTTCGAGGGGACCGTTTACCTCCTCCTGAAAGCGCGTGATCGACTGGGCCGAGTTCCAGCCGGGCAGCCAGAAGGACGACACCAGGGCCGCGGGCGTCATGTGCTGGAAGCCTTCCATGGAGAAGGACATGGGCGAATCGGGATCTTCCCAGATCTTCGTCTCACTCACGTGCTCGTTCGCCTTGATGGCCGTGCGCCCGCTGAACCGGTGGGACTGGCGCGGGATGCGCTGGCCGCCGACGCGGAACGAGGCCGAGGGCGACACGTCGAGAATTCGAGAGAAGGCGGGCACCGCATCGGCCAGGGTGGAAAGGAAATCGTCCAGGGTGGACCATTCCTTCATGGTCCCGAGTCCGGCAACCGCGCGCATACGACGGATCCAACGCCACGACTCTCGAATCTGGCCGGGAGCCGCGAATACTTCCGTGATGCGCTGGGCGCGGCCGATATTGTTGACCAGCGTGCCGTCGCCTTCGGCAAAGGTCGCGGCGGGCAGCACCACTTCGGCTTTTTTCGCCGTCTCGGTGCGGGTGTGATCGATTACGATGACATGCTTTGCCGTGCCGAGGAGCGCGTCAACGCGGGCATGATCCGCGCGGCGATAGAGGTCATTCTCCACTATCACCACCGTGTCGGCCGCGCCGCTCAGGACGGCGTCGATGGCGTCGTCCAGGTTGCCGCCGCCGAGGAGCCCCAGGCCCACGGTGTTGCACTCATTTTCGGTATAGTAGATGCCGGGCGTGCGGCCCTTGCGGTGCAGGGCCCAGGCCACGTTCGCCGCGGCATGGACCGTGGCCTGGCTTCGGCCCGAGGGGCCGGAAACCACGAGGGGCTTGTCGGCCGCCATCAGATCGCGGGCGATGATCTCCGCGAGTTCAGCCACTTCGGGCGAAATTCCCTCCGGCTGGGGACATTCCGAATCGATGGCGTGAGCCACGGCAAAGCCGAGGCGCGCGATTTCGAAGGGCGGGGCATGATAGGTCTTTGTCGCAACGTCGTCGAGCTTGCCGCCCGCGGGTGTGGCGATGTACAGGGGACCCCGCTCGGTGTCCACGGCCTCTTTCACCGCGAGGGCGTTCCAGTCGGCGATGCCCAGCTTGCGGGCAATGGCCTTCGGGCGGTTCAGCACCGTCTGGCGGATGTTGAGGGCCGCCACGGGAGCCACATTGGTCAGGTCCTCGCCGAGCACAAAGGTGGCGTCGAAACGGGGAAGCTCACCGAGTCCGGGCGAGCGGACCGGGCCGTCACGGAGGATGCTTACGATGGAGGCGATGATGGCGCTGTCATTTTTCGACATGCCTTTGTAAAAGTTCTTCGCTCCAACGAGGGTGCGGAGCGCAAAGTTCGACTCCAGCGAGGCGCGGGGCGATCCGATGCCGATGACCTTGGCGCCCTTCCCGATGAGTCCCGCGATATGCGCCAGGGCCTCGTCGCGATCCACCTGCACCTGCTCCGCTTCGCCCGCCTTGCGCAGGAGGGGCATCTGGGGGCGCTCGTCGCTGTTCACGTACTCGTAGCCATAGCGGCCACGGTCGCAAAGGAAATAACCGTTCACTTCGCCGTTGTAGCGATTGCGGATACGGCGGAGCTTGCCATAGCGCTCACCGGGCGTGATGTTGCAACCGAGCGCGCAGTGAACGCAGACCGACGGCGCGGTCGTGAAGTCCCAGCGGCGGGCATAGTGTTGCTTCAGGGTCTTGTCGGTGAATACGCCCGTGGGGCAAACTTCGACCAGGTTGCCGCTGAATTCGCTTTCGAGGGTTCCGTCTTCGTGGCGACCGAAATAGGTGCGGTTGCCGTTGGCAAAGGCATCCAGATCGGTTCCGCCCGCATAATCTTTGTAATAGCGGACACAGCGGTAGCACTGGATGCAGCGGTTCATCTCGTGGTTGATGAAGGGCCCCAGATTCTGGTTCCGGAAGGTGCGCTTCTCGAAGCGGTAATCTCGATAATTGTGGCCCGTCATCAGGGTCATGTCCTGAAGATGGCATTCGCCGCCTTCGTCGCAGACCGGGCAATCGTGGGGGTGGTTCGTCATCATCCACTCGATGATATTGCCCCGGAACTCCTTCGAGTCCTGGTCTTCGACGCCGATGCGCATGCCGTCGGCCACGGGGGTCATGCAGGACATGACGACGCGTCCCTGCTTGTCGTTCTCGTCCTTGTATTGCGTCACGGCGCACTGGCGGCACGCGCCCACGGAACCGAGGGCGGGGTGCCAGCAGAAATAGGGCACGTTGACGCCCAGCTCCACGCAGGCTTCCAGCAGGTTCTGCCCGTCCGAGGTCTCGTAGGGCTTGCCGTCGATGTAAATGGTCGCCATCGATTAACTCCAGGGACACTTCTTCTCGCGGATGTGCCGCTCGAAGTCGTCCCGAAAACGCTTCAGTGCGCTGCCCAGGGGCGACATCGCGCCGGGCGCCAGTGCGCAAAAAGTCATGCCCGGCCCGAGCCAGCGGGTGTGGCGCATGATCATGTCCAGGTCTTCCATCTTGCCTTCGCCCTTCTCGATGGCCACCAGGACCTTGTCGAGCCAGGGGAGTCCATCGCGGCAGGGGGTACACCAGCCGCAGGATTCGTGGGCGAAGAACTGAATCAGATTTCGGACCATGCCCACGGGGCAGGTCTTGTCATCCAGAATAATCATGGTTCCGGTGCCCATGCGGCTGCCGGCCTTGCCCACGGTATCGAAGTCCATCTGCAAGTCGAGATGTTCCGGTCCGAGGAAATCGGTGGACGCGCCGCCGGGGATGATCCCACGCAACTCGAGACCATCCTGCATTCCACCGGCCAGATCAAGAATCTCGCCGATGGTTACGCCGAGGGGAAGTTCCCACAGGCCGGGGCGCTTCACCTTGCCGCTGACGCCAAAAAGCTTGGTGCCGCCGTTGGGCGTGCGGCTGATGCTCTTAAACCATTCGGTGCCGTTGTTGATGATGTGCGGGATGTTGCAAAGCGTCTCGACGTTGTTCACGATCGTGGGCTTGCCCCACAGGCCGCTGATCTGGGGAAAGGGCGGCTTCGAGCGGGGATTGGCGCGCTTGCCTTCGAGGGCGTTGAGCAGGGCGGTTTCCTCGCCGCATATATAGCGACCAATACTCATGTGAAGGTAGACGTCGAGGTCATAGCCCGAGCCGAGGATGTTCTTCCCGAAGTAACCCTTGGCATACGCCTCATTGATGGCGTTGGTGATGCGCTCCTGGGCCAGCGTGTATTCGCCCCGTAGAAAGATATAGGCGATGTTGGCCTCGATGGCGTAGGAGGCCAGAAAGATGCCTTCCAGCAACTGGTGGGGATCGCCTTCCAGCAACACGCGGTCCTTGAAGGTGCCCGGCTCCATTTCGTCGGCATTGACCACAAGGTACTTGGGCTTGGGCGCATCGGGGCCGATGGGCACGAGGGACCACTTGATGCCGGTGGGGAAACCCGCGCCGCCGCGCCCGCGCATGTTGGCGTCTTTCACGCGCGCGGTCACATCGGCGGGCTGCATGGTGGCGAGGGCGGAGCGTACGGCGGCGTAGCCACCCGCGCGTTCATAGTCCGCGATGGGCGGTGGCGCCTGGCCGGGCTTGATGTTTTTGGTAAGGGGCGTTTCGTTCACGGCGGCTTCTTACACGTAGCGGTTCAGGATTTCGTCGATACCGGCGGGATCGACGTTCTGGTACAGGTCCTTGCCGATCAGTAAGGCCGGCGCGCGATCACAGGTGCCCAGGCACTGATTCGGAATAAGGGTAAAGCGCCCATCGGGGGTCGTCTCGCCGAGAGCAACACCCAGGCGCTTGAGCAGCGCCTCGCGGAGCGCGTCGTAGCCCATGACCCAGCAACTGACGCTGGAGCAGATGCGAATAACGTGGCGGCCCACCGGGCGGCGGTGGATGAGATTGTAAAATGTGGCCACACTGTCCAGTTCTTCGACCGACATGTCCAGGAACTCGGCAATCTCGCGGATGCTGTCGTCGTCGATCCAGCCGCGGTGCTCCTGCACGATGCGCAGGGCCTCCGTACACGCCGCCTGCTTGTGCGCGGGCTCGTGGATGTGGTGGTTTATCTCGTCTTGTATTTCCTGGGGCAACATGGGGTCACGGTGCTTTCATAAGTCGGCTATCGATCAACGTCGGCAAGCACGTAATCCATGCTGCCGAGGATGGAAAGAAGGTCCGAGACGCCGACGCCGCGGCTCAGGAGCGGCAGCATCTGCATGTGGGGGAACGAAGGGGTGCGAATACGGGTGCGGTACGACATGGTGTTGCCGTCGCTGATCAGATGATAGCCGTAGCTGCCCTTGCTGCCTTCGATGCCGTAGAAGCCTTCACCCGCGGGGATGATGGGGCCCCAACTCACATTCAGGAAGTGGGTGATCAGCGTCTCGATATCGTGCATCGTCCGCTCTTTGCGCGGCGGTGTGGTCAGCGGGTGATCGGACTTGTAGTGGCCCTCGGGCATGTTGTTCACACACTGCTCGATGATCCGCAGGCTCTGGCGCATCTCTTCGATGCGCACCACCGCGCGATCATAGCAATCGCCTTTTACGGCGGTGGGCACGTCGAATTCATAATTCTCGAAACCCGAGTAGGGACGCGTCTTGCGCAGGTCCCAGTCGGAGCCGCAGGCGCGAAGGCCGGGGCCCGTCACACCCCAGTCGATGGCTTCTTTAAGTGAATATCCGCCCACACCCTGGGTGCGCGCCTTGAAAATACGATTTTTCATCAACGCCGTGTCGTAGTCTTTCAGGCGCTGGGGGAAGTAGGCAATAAACTCTTTGATCGGCTTCTGCCAACCCTGGGGCAGGTCGTGGGCCACGCCGCCGATGCGGAACCAGCTCGGGTGCATGCGCCCGCCGCAGATGGCTTCGACGATGCCGAGGATCAACTCGCGGTCATTGAACATGAAGAAGGTGGGCGACAGTGCGCCGATATCCTGGGCGAAGGTTCCGTACCACACCAGGTGGCTGGCGATGCGGAAGAGCTCCGACATCATCACGCGGATGGTCTGGGCGCGGGCGGGCACTTGAATGCCCGCAAGCTGCTCCACGGACAAGAGATAGGCCAGATTGTTCATCACGCCGCTGAGGTAGTCAATGCGGTCGGTATACGGAATAAAGCTGTGCCAGGTCTGGCGTTCGCCCATTTTCTCGGCACCGCGGTGGTGGTAGCCGATGTCGGGGATGGCCTCGACGATTTCCTCGCCGTCCAACTGAAGAATAATACGCAGGAGACCATGGGTACCCGGATGGTGGGGTCCCAGGTTCAGGAACATGTAGTCGAAATCTTCCGTGCCGCGCTTCAGGCCCCACTCTTCGGGCTTGAACTGCATGGCTTCCTGCTCGCGGGCCTGCTTCTCATCGGGCAACTGGAAAGGCTCGATTTCCGTGGCGCGCGCCGGGTGATCCTTGCGAAGCGGGTGACCCGTCCAGGTATTGGGCATGAGGATACGGCGGAGGTTGGGGTGACCTTCGAAGCGAATGCCGTACATGTCCCAGGCCTCGCGCTCATACCAGTTGGCATTGGGCCACAGCGAGGTCGCCGACGGAACCACGGGCAGATCGATTGGAATGGCGACCTTGAGGCGGATGTCCGCGTTGCGCTCAAAGGACAACAGGTGGTAGACCACCGTGAGATCGCCATAGGAGTGCTGCTCCCGATCCAGACGCACGCGCTCGTCGATACCGAACAGATCGTAAAGCAGCCGATAGGGTTTCGCGGCGTCGTTCTTGAGCCACATCAGGACGGGGAGCAGCAGTTGCGCGCTCACCCAGAGCGTCGGGATGCCGTCGCGGGTTTCCTGAACGACCAGCGAGTCGGCGCCGAAGCGTTGCTGCAATTCTTCCGTTATGGTGGTGGTACTGTCCATGAGCTTGGCCGGGTAAACCTGAAATTCGGGTCAGTGGGAGTTTTGGGTGCTTGCCGAAACGGGGTATCAGATGGTATCGGGTCGGGCCAGGTCGGTCGCCTTCATCCGGGCGTCCCGTTTCAGATCCCGTTGGCAGAGCCGCTCGGGCTGGATGACCCCCTGGGGGCCGACGGCCCAGCTCAAGGGGCGGCGTTCCTTACCGATGGTGTCCTGAAGAAGGAGGAGACCCTCCATGAAAGCCTCGGGACGAGGCGGACATCCAGGCACGTACACATCCACGGGCAGGAATTTGTCCACGCCCTGGACGACGCTGTAAATATCATACATGCCGCCGGAATTGGCGCAGGACCCCATGGAAATGACCCAGCGGGGTTCCATCATCTGCTCGTAGAGCTGCTTGATCACCGGCGCGACTTTGATAAATACGGTACCGGCGACGACCATGACGTCGGCCTCGCGGGGCGTGGCGCGGATCACTTCCGAGCCGAAACGGGCCAGATCGTACTTGCTGGTGAGGCTGGTGGCCATTTCCACGAAACAGCAGGAGAGGCCGAAGTTAAAGGGCCACACGGAGTTTTTCCGCCCCCAGGAGATCAGGTCTTGCAGCCGCGTAAGGACAAGGCTGTCCTGCACCGCCTTCATGGCGGCGGGCGACGCACCCAGGGCTTCTTCCGAAGGCTTGCTGAGCGACCAGTCCATAGGGGTTATTCTCCCAGGGCAACACCGGCGAGGCGGTGTTACCGTTTCGACTCCAGGGCCCCCAGACGCCAGAGATAGGCGAGGGAGGCCAGAACGACACCGACGAAAACGCATACCTGAGCGTAGCCCACCCAGCCCGCCTCCCGCACCACGATGCACCAGGAATAGACGAAGACCGACTCAAGGTCAAAAATAACGAAAAACATGGCGTAGAGGTAGAAGTCCGCCGAAAGGCGCACGCGGGCGGTGCCGGTGGAGGAAATCCCCGACTCGTAGGGCTGGGCGTCGGCGCGATCACGAATTTTCTGCCCCAGAAAGTACGAGGCGCCGATCATGCCGATCACCAGGCAGAGTACGGCCGCGAAATACACGCCTATTGGCCAGAATATCACTGAGGGTTCCTGAGGGTTCACACACACACCTTGGAGCGGAGACAGGTCGGTTCCGAAGATTCAATGCGGATTGACGTCACAACCAACCCGGCAACTGCGTTTGAATGGTTGAGCCTCCCGGCACCGCTTCCCGACCTCAAGATGCCAGAATACAGGATGCGTTTTGCACCCTGTACGACTCCGCCATAGCATAGCACCCGGCGGATGTCCAAAGCAAAATGGACACCCCCAAACGGCCCGTCGGGGGGCTCGACGCGCCCTCGTTTTCGAGGGCGCGGAACGCGACCGGACGGGCGCGGGCACCGCCCCGGCGTCATGGTAAGAAGCCCCTCCGATGCAGTATGATTCCCGTGGGCAAGCCCCGCCAAATCACCGCGATCAGGTCGCCCGCAATTTCGCGTGCGGACGGCGCATCCAGACGATTCCGGGGCAATTGAGGATTGACGATGAGGTACAACTTCGGTGAGCGCATCGGACCCTTCGAGATTCTGGGTCGGCTGGGGGAAGGGGGCATGGGCGTCGTTTACCGCGCCCGCGACACCCGGATCGGTCGCGAAGTCGCCCTGAAGCTGCTGCCCCCCTCCTACGCCCTCGAACCGGACCGAATCGCCCGCTTCCGCCGGGAAGCCTCCGTTCTGGCGTCCCTGAACCATCCCAATATCGGCGGCCTGCACGACGTCCTTGAGGTCGACGGCGCACACGTGCTGGTGCTCGAGCTTATCGAAGGGGAAACCCTGGGGGAAGCCATCCGCCGGGCCCCCCTGACCGCCGACCGGGCCGTCGCCCTCTTCGCCCAAATCGCGCGGGCTCTGGAAGCCGCCCACCAGAAGGGAATCGTCCACCGGGATCTGAAGCCCGGCAACATCAAAGTCGGATCGAACGGCACCGCAACTGTCATCGACTTCGGCATAGCCAAGACGGCCGCGGTGGCCAACCTGGAATCGGACGCCGACACGCAGATTCCGGGGGCCACACCCGACGCCCTGGAGACGACCAACGGCCTGTTGATAGGCACGCCGGCCTACATGAGCCCCGAGCAGGTCCGGGGCGGTCAGATCGATGAGCGCGCCGATATCTGGGCTTTTGGATGCTGCCTGTACCAGGCCCTCACGGGCCAGCTCCCCTTCCACGGCGACACGGCCACCGACACCGTCGCCGCGATACTGCGTTCGGAACCGGATTGGGAGCTGCTCCCCCCCGACCTCCCGCCGGAAGCCTATGTCGTCCTCCGGCGTTGCCTGGAGAAAAACGCGGCGCTCCGGCTGCGGAGCGCGGGCGATATCGCGCTACTGCTAACCTTTCAGGCGGATGCCACGGACGAGAGCGCCCACGCGGCCCGCGACTGGGTACCGGTGGCGGGCGAATCCGTGCTGGGCCGGCCAAACTGGCGCCTTGACGAGCGCCTGGGCGAAGGCGGATTCGGCGAAGTGTGGCTCGCCGCCCACCGCAAGACCGATTCGAAACGTGTTTTTAAATTCTGCCGGGACGTGGAGCGGATCCGGGGGCTGAAGCGGGAGGTGATCCTCTTTCGCCTGCTGAAGCAATCACTGGGCGACCGGAAGGACATCGCCCAGATTATCGACTGGCAGTTTGAGCGCGCGCCCTATTACCTGGAATCGGAGTATACCCAGGCGGGCGATCTCGCCCAGTGGGCCGAGACCCAGGGCGGCATCGGCGCGCTGCCGCTGGAGACCCGCCTGGACATAGTGGCCCAGGTGGCGCGGGCCGTGGCCGCCGCCCATTCCGTGGGGATTCTGCATAAAGACATCAAGCCCTCGAACGTGCTCATCGCTCAGGGCGAGGAGAACGGACCACAAGCCGTGCTCACGGATTTCGGAATCGGGTATCTCACGGATCGCCATCTGCTTGCGGAAAAAGGAATCACAGCCACGGGACTTACGGAAGCAATCGACGGGTCCTCGGGCAGCACCTCTGGAGCGGGTACCCGCATGTACATGGCCCCCGAGCTCATTGAGGGCAAGGGCGCCACGATGCAGTCCGACGTATACGCCCTGGGTGTGCTCCTCTACCAGGCCGCCGCGGGGGACTTTGCCCGCGCCCTGGCCCCCGGTTGGGAGCGGGACATCGAGGATCCCCTGGTTCGCGAGGACGTGGCCGCCTGCGTTGATCGGGATATATCGCACCGGCTGCAAAGCGCATCGGAGCTGGCCGAACGCCTGCTCCACCTCAAGGAGCGCCGGGCGGAACGGGAGCGGGAGGATCGAATCCGTGAAACGCTCCAGCAGGCCCAGGACACGGCGGCCCTCGCGCGCATCCGCCGCATCCGGCTTGTCGCGGTGGCGGCCACCGGCGTCGCCATCAGTGTGCTCTTGACCCTTTACGCCATCCGGGAAACTCAGCGGGCTTCGGTGGAAGCCGATCTGCGTTCCGAGGCCGAATCCCGCTCACAGGAGGCCCACCGCGAGCGAGAGCGGGCGGAGGAGAATTTGCAGATCGCCCGGGGTGCTGTGGACGAGTTTTTCGTCAAGATGGGGCGCAGTTCGCTGGTCTATGACCCCTCCTACGCCCCCCTGCGCACCAGCCTGATCAAGTCGTCGCTTCAATATCACCAGCAATTTGTCGATGCCTATCGCGACGTGCCCGCGCTCCGGGGCGACATGGCGTGGACCTACTTCACCATGGCGGCCATGCTCATGCAACTGGAGGACGCCACGTGGTTCGATGCCTACGCCGACGGCCTGGAATTGCTGGCGGAGATCTTGCGCACCGAGACCCGGCCCGAGGATCTCGGTCGCATGGCCGAGGGGGTCTGGCATGCGGGCGCCACCGGCGGCCCGAACGCCATCAACTCGATCCGGATGGATCCCAAACGCGCCTTTGAGCTCGGCCAACGGGCGATAGAGCTGACCGAGTCCCTGGCGGTGAAGTATCCCCAAATCCGGGCCATCCGTAATGACCTCGCGATTGACTACCACCTCCTGGGGCACATGGTGGAACCGGT
The DNA here is from genome assembly GCA_016791475.1 of Candidatus Hydrogenedentota bacterium. NCBI lineage: Bacteria > Pseudomonadati > Candidatus Hydrogenedentota > Candidatus Hydrogenedentota bacterium. Next base: position 255,052 of record JAEUWI010000001.1, on the reverse strand, counting down.
GTCGCGCGAACGCGCCATGGCGGCCCACCAGCGCGCCCTCGCCCTGTGGAGCGACCTGCTGGAGGAAGACAGCGAGTCGATCGATTACATGTACGGCGCCGCCCTCAGCCTCAACCGCATCGGCAGCCTCCACGACCTGGCGGGGAACACCACCGAGGCCCTCGATCACCTGGAGCGGGCCCGCGCCATGTATGAAAGGGTGTTGTCCCACTCGCCGGGGGTGCCCCAGTTTTACGAGACCTACGCGCGCTTCCTGAACAATTACGGCCAGGCCCTGGCCAACTCGGGGCAGATGGAGAAGGGCGTGGAAGCCTTCGATACCGGCAGCGCCCGCCTGGACGAGCTGATGGCGACCTATCCAAGCCTGAAAAACTTTCATCCCCTGGCCGCCGACATCGCGTACCGGCGTGGTCGCACGGAACAGCGATTGGGCCAGTGCGACGCGGCGGTGCAGGATTTCAATCAGGCGATTGCGCTCTCCGCCGATTCACTGGAAAAGGTTACCCTCGCACTGGCGGAGGGCGTCGCGGGAAATTGCGCGAACCCCGAGCTCGCACTGACCCTCGCGACGGATGCAACCACAAGTCGGTCCGACGCCCCCACTTCGTGGCGGGCCCTCGCGGCGGTGCGCCTGGTGCGGAAAGAATTCCAACCCGCGCTTGATGCGCTGATGCGCGCCATAACGCTTGAGACGAAAGGCCCGGCCCACGTCCAGGATCTGTTTAGCGCGGCGCGATGCCATGTGGAACTCGGCAGTCTGGAGAAAGCCCGGGAGCTACACGACCAGGCCGTTGCTGTGATGGACGCGCTGTCGCCCGGTGCGGATGAGAGCCTGCAGGCGCTCAAGGCCGAATCGGAGGCCCTGCTGGCGCGCGGAGCGTAAAAAGAGGGTGGCGCTCCGCGGCGGGAGGTTCCACGGAGCGCCGGGGGGTGTATTAACGGCGGGAAACCGCCGGCTGGTGGAAGTCATGGGAGGACTCCACTTGCCGGGCTATGGAATCCACGCCGTCGCGAAGCAACATGCGAATGTGCCCCACCAACGAGGCGAAGCGGGGCGAAGTCGCGCCGCGGGAGGCCTCGGTGCGGTGGGTATCCTGTCCGCCGATCTCCGGTTGGGCGCCGGTGCGGTCGGCCCCGGGGCGGCGGGTGGTAATCCGCACCGCGCGCACCAGCGCGTTCAATTCGGCGGCGGAATAGGTCCGGCCAAAATTGAGCCCGTCGGGCCCGGTGGCGGCACTCACCTCGGTCAACCTGGTCAGGGAGCGGGGCGATACCACGTTGATGCTCACCGTGTCGGTCGTGCCCATGCCCGCGGCGTTACGCACGGAGAGGGACACCTCGTAGCGACCTTCCAGGTCGGGAAAAATCATCGGGTCTTCGGAGGCGGCGTAACTCAGCATGGCGATGCTGCCGGCGGGGGCCGACGTGATCCGCCAGTCGTATGACAGGCTTCCCGCTACGGGATTCTCGGTGGAGGCCGCGCTGAGCCGGATCGGCGCACCGGTCATCACGAGGGCGGATTCTGCCTTGGCGACGGCCACCGGAGTCATCTCATCGCGGCTCACGCGCACCTCTTTGACGAAGCGCAGCGCGCCCGCCGGGGTGCGTGCTTCGAGGCGCACGAGATAGCGTCCCGCGACATCGGGTACGAAGCTTGCCCGACAGGTGTCCGCCTTCATCAACAGGGCCCGGCTTCCTTCCGGCACCCGTGCGAAGCGCCACGCGAACTGAACCCCGCTGCCCATGGCTGTGGGATTGAGCAATGCGTTTCCGTCGAGATAGACGGTCTCGCCGGGCAGGATGGAGCGGGTGCGCTGGGTCCTGTACGCCGCAGGCCGGGGGGTATGCTCGCGGGCGGGCTGCGTTGTGGGGAGCAGGGAACTCTTCATGGTATTTTCCTCAACGTTTATTTTTTCACGATCTCTTTCGTGGCTTGCACGATCATTGTTGACCACGGAGTGGATTAAGCAATTCGCTTGCCAAGAATCATGCGCGGCTGACAAATACACCTAACCTATTGATAAGAATTGCCTTAGATGATTCCGATGCCCGAGCCGGACGCAGCACGACCTGTCTCTAAAACGAGCCTAATCTCAATTTGGAGACCCAAAAGTTTCCAAATAGAGACAAATGTGCTACCATGGCGCCGCAGCGTAGCACGGGTAACCTGGAAGTGGCCCCCGGGTGGGTGCGCAGGGCACCCGAGCGCGACGGGCCAGGCAAGCGGAGTTCAGCATGTTTCATGTTACGGTACAGCAGGGCGCGTCGCGGGGCGCCACGTGGGCCCTGACCGAAGGGTTCTACCGCCTGGGACGTTCTTCGGATTGCGACGTGGTCATCGCGGGCGATTCGGCGGTTTCGCGCAACCAGTGCGAGCTCTGTGTTGAGGGCGGCGTGTTGCACCTGCGCCATTTGAGCGACCGGAGCGTGACCCTGCTGAATGGGGACGTGGTGACCCAGGATACGACGATCCGCCCGGGGGATTCGCTCACCGTGGGTTTTACGACCCTTCTAATCAGCAGTGCCGCCCAGAGTTCGGGCTCCTTCTCCCCCCAGACCCCCGATTTGAAAACGCACGTGCTGGGCGTGGAGGACGCCGTGTATTTCGGCGGTCCCCAGAAGGGCCACGACGTGTCGCGCCGGATCGAATCGCTGCAAGATCTGGTGGAACTCTTTAATCTGGCGCTGGTTTTCAGCGAAGCAACGGGGGTCGATGACATGGCCCGCTGCATCCGCCGGGCGGTGGACGAACGATTTCACCCCCAGGCCGCGTGGGCGGCGCGCCTGCGCTTTTCGGGGACGGGATTTCGCATCCTGCCCGGCAGCGACGCGGAGGAGGGGCCCGCCTTTGAGAAATCCATGCGCCTGATGGTGCAGGCCTTCACGGAAAACCGCGGCCTCCTGGTGCCGGAGGCTTCGGGCGTGCCAGGTTCGCGCCAGGTGCGTACGTCGATGGCGGCTCCCCTTTCGGTCGGCGGCAAATCCATCGGCGCGCTCGCCGTGGTGACGGAAACCCCGAACGGGGTCTACGAAGAAGACGACCTGCAGTATCTGGTGGCCCTCGGCCGCCTGCTCGCGCCGTGCATTGTATCCGCGGAGCACACTGCGGGACTGGTTATAGAAAACGAACGGCTCCGCGCCTCCCAGGCCGACGCGGGCGAACTCGTGGGTACCAGTCGCGCCATGGCGGAGGTGCGCACCCAGCTCAAGCAGGCGGCGGGCTCGCGATTGAGCGTGTTGATCCTTGGCGAGAGCGGCACGGGCAAGGAACTGGCCGCGCGCTACGTGCACCGCCTCTCCCCCGTCTCCGACGGTCCCTGTATCGCGGTGAACTGCGCCGCCATTCCACCCGAACTCTTGGAAAGCGAGCTCTTCGGTCATGAAAAGGGGGCCTTCACGGGTGCGGCGGGCCGCCGGATCGGTCTGGTGGAACAGGCCCAGGGCGGCACGCTGTTTCTGGATGAAATCGGCGATCTCTCCCTGGAAAATCAGGCCCGCCTGCTCCGCGTACTGGAAGACGGATCCTTTCGCCGCCTGGGCGGTCGCGACGAGATCCAGGTGACGTTTCGGCTCATCGCCGCGACCAATATGGATGTGGCGGACCTCGTGGCCCAGGGCAAGTTCCGCTCGGATCTCTACCACCGCATCAACACCTTTGAAGTGATCATTCCTCCGCTGCGCGAACGCCCTTCGGATATTCCGGTGCTCGTGGAGCACTTTCTGAACCTCGCGCAGAGCCACGCCAACCGGCCCCTGCGCGGAATCGACACGGAGGCGATGGAGATGCTGAAGCGGGCCTCCTGGGCGGGTAATGTCCGGGAGTTGCGCAACGCCATCTACCGCGCCGTGCATGTGGCACAGGACGACGTCCTCACTTCTTCGGATTTCGCACCGCGAAAGGAACGTAGCCCGGCCGCGGCGGGAGCCACGCCAATGATTTCCATCGACGAAGCGGAGAAGCGCCACATCGCGGCGGTGCTGCACGCTTGCGGAGGCGATGTGGACAAGGCCGGCCCGATACTCGGTGTGGCGCGCAGCACGCTCTACAAGAAGATCAAGAAGTTCGATATCTCGTAATTTTCTGGCTCTCCGAGGCACGGAGACCTCTGGCCCACCAGTTAACGGTTCATCAGGCCCTTGAGCGCGATCACACCCCGACGCGAGAACGTCCACAACGCATCTTCCTGCCCTTGGCGTGTCTATTCGGCGCGGGCACGGGCGCGGGCCAGACATTCCGACAAACGGTCGGCGAGTATGCGCACGCAGGGCTCTTTGACCAGGGTGAAGTGATTGCCTTCGATGATGACGACTTCGACACTCTCCGCCACCCGCCCGAACCCGAAGGTCGCGTCATTCCGGTTAATCCCCCTCGGCACCTCGCCGGTGCGAAAAAGCGTTACTTCACCACCGTAAGGTTTCATTTCGAAGGCCTTCGCCGCCTGCTCGTTTGCCGTAAGTCCGGCCACGATTTTCTTCACGAACTCATCGGCCATGACATTGAGACGGCTTGACTGACCTTCCGCGGGCGGGAGACCGGCCTGCTTCAGGGCGTAGGCGTTCATGAGGCTGCTGCGCGCGAAGTGGAGATATTCTCGGAGAGACGCGCCGTTCCGCCGACGCCCCGTGGCCGCCCGGGCCATAATTCGCACGATATCGCGGGTGTGGAGCCAGAGCGTGGCCCGCGTATGAAAGAGGATCTTGATCCGGTTGAGCAGACGCAGTAAGGCGTGGCGCACGCCCGAGGCCAGACGGCCCAGGGATGGTGGCTCGGGCACGCAGGCTTTGCAGTCGATGACGGCGAGGAGGGCCACGATTTCGCCCTGTTCCCGAAGGTACCGGGCCATTTCATAGGCCACGAGTCCGCCGAAAGACCAGCCGGCCAGGTAATAGGGACCCTGGGGTTGATGACGTCGCAGGGCGCCCAGATAGCGAAGGGCCACGGACTCCACCGACGTGAACTCCCGGTATTCGGGCAGGTGAGAATACTGGAGGGCGATTATGGTCTGTGCGGTTCCCATATGGGCCGCCAGGGGGCCATAGGCGAGGCGCGCGCCACCCGCACCGAGCACACAAAAGAGCGGCGGGAGGCTCCCGCCGGTCTGGAGCGGGACGGCGCAAGGATCCCACTGGTCAGCTTCCATTTCGCCGGGGGGCGGCGCGCCATGGGTAGCCTCCTCCCCGCCGGGCGCGAGCCGTTTCGCGAGGCCCGCGACGGTGGGGCTCTCGAAAAAGTCGGTGAGGGTCAGCGCGCTTCCAAACTGGTCATTGATCCGGCTGAGCACCTGAATGGCGAGGAGCGAGTGCCCCCCGAGGGCAAAGAAATCGGTGTGAATCCCGCCCGCGGCACGGTTCAGGCATTGATTCCAAATGGCAAACACGGCTTCCTCGGTGGGGTTTTGCGGCGCTAAGCCATCCCCTGCGGAAACCAGTGCGGGCGGCGCGGGAAAGGCGGCGCGATCCAGCTTGCCTTGGACCGTCCTCGGAAAGGCCGGCAGGCAGACCGATTGGGCGGGGCGCATGTGGGCGGGCAACTGATCTTTCAGGAAGGCGTCGATGACCTCTTCTGCCGGAGGCGCGTGCTCTCCCGTCATGAGATAGGCCACCAGTCGTTGTTCCTCGGGCGAGTCTCCCACCAGCACCACGGCGGCATCCTCCACCATCGGGTGGGTGCGGAGAATGCTCTCGATTTCACCGGGCTCGATCCGGAGTCCCCGCAGCTTGATGTAGCGGCCCATGCGGCGCACGAATTGGAGCTGTAGGTCGTCTCGAAGGTAAACCAGATCACCGGTGCGATACAGCCGGTCGGCATCGGCGGCTCCGAAGGGATTCGAGACAAACTGGGCGGCCGTCAACTCGGGATCGCGGTAGTATCCCCGGGCGAGCCCGGCCCCACCGGCGTAAAGTTCGCCCGGCACGCCGATGGGCACCGGATTCATGTTCGCGTCGAGCACGTACAGGTGCGTGTTCTGGATGGCGGCGCCGATGGGCGCATTGCTCTGGGGGTGTGGCGCCCCGGCGAGAATCGGATAGAGCGTGACGTATACCGTGGCCTCGGTGGGGCCGTAGGCATTTACCATCACGAGGCCCGGCGTCGCATCCACGATATCGCCGAGCAGCGACTCGGGCAGGGGCTCCACCCCAACCATCAGCCTGCGCAAAGGGATGGGGTCCTTGCCCTGGCGCGACCGTAATGCGGGCAGCATGTAGCCGGGCAAATAAGCGGAGGCGACTTCGCGCGCTTTCATCCAGTCCAGGCATTGCAATGCATCAAGGCGGACGCGCTCGGGCACGATGTGCAGCGCCGCGCCGCCGAGGAGACCGGTCCACGTCTCGTAAACAGTGGCGTCGAAACTGAAGGCGGCCCAGACCGAACAGGCCTCGCCTGGTCCGACGGGTTGCCTGGCCTGGAGATCGTTGAAGAGATTGATCACCCCGCTGTGGTTGCAGCATACCCCTTTGGGCTCGCCCGTGGAGCCCGAGGTGAAAATGATGTAGGCGGCGTCTTCACCGTGCAGCGCCAGCCCCAGGTTACCGGCATCGAAAGGAGCCAGCACGGCGGGTTCGTCCAGCGCAACACACTCAAGGCCCGCCGATTTCAGTTGGCTGGTCATGGCGGTTTCACTGAGAATCAGGCGGGGCTCCAGCACCTTTAGAACCCGATTTCGGCGGGCCGCCGGATCCTGCAAATCCAGGGGAACATAGGCGCCGCCCGCTTTGAGAATGCCCAGCATGGCCACCACGGTGTGGATGCATCGGGAGATAAAGAAAGGAACCGGATCTCCAGGCTTCACGCCCCGCTCGATCAATAATCGGGCCAACTGGTTCGCCCGTGCGTTGAGCTCGCCGTAGGCCAGCGAGGTCGTATCGTCCGCGACGGCGGGCGCCTGCGGGTTCTGAAGGGCATGGGCCTCAAAGATACCGACGAGCGATGCGCCCATGTCGAGGGGCGCGGAAGGGCCGGACAGGCCGAGCACACAGGCGCGCTCCGCAGGTTCCAGCATGTCGATCCGGCCGATGGCAACCTCGGGCTGGCGGGACACCGCTCGCAGCAGGGTCACAAAATTATTCAGTATACGGCGTGCCGTTGTTTCGCGGAACAGGGCCGTGTTGTATTCCAGATTCAGGACCAGATCGCCGTCCACAGGTTGAATGGCGAGGGTGAGATCGAATTTGGCACCCGAGTTCGGCAGGGCCTCTTCCGTGATGCGAAGCCCGGCGAACTCCGCCTCGCAGCGCGGGGTGTTTTGCAGTACGAACATGATCTGAAACAGAGGGGAACGGCTCGGATCCCGCTCGTGCCGGACCTCGGCCACGATCTGCTCGAAGGGGACCGCCTGATTTTCCTGCGCGGCAATAATCACCGACTCGAGCTCTTCCAGGTACGCGTCGAAGCCCATGGCGGGTGTGAGCCGGGAGCGGAGCACGACGGTGTTCACAAAACATCCGATCAACCCTTCCAGATCGTGGTGGGTCCGGCCGGCGGTCACAGAACCGATGAGGATGTCTTCCTGGCCCGAATAACGGTGCAGTAGAACATTCCACGCGGCGGCCAGAACGGTGAAGAGCATCTTTCCCCGCTCCCGGGCCAGTTGCTTCAGTTCCCGGGTCAGCTCCTCGCCCAGGGGGCGCAGTGCGGATGCGCCGCACCAGGTTTGACGCGGAGGGCGGGTGAAATCGGTGGGAAACTCCAGCACGGGAAGGGGACCCGCAAGCTGCTCCTTCCAATAGGCCAACTGTTGCTTAAACTCGGGCGTTGCCACGGAGTCCCGCTGCCATTGGCTGTAGTCCGCGTATTGTATCGGCGGGGGCGTTGGCGCTTGAGAAGGCCCGGCGCAGTAGCAGGCCGCCAATTCGTCCAGAAACACGCTGACGGACCATCCGTCAAAAATGGTGTGGTGTATGACCAGGACGAGGCAGGCGTGCCCTTCCCGATGGGGAAAATACGTGAATCGCAGCAACGGTCCGGTCTCAAGGGAAAAGGATTCCGTGGCGATTGCGCCCATATGCTCCCTGGCCGCATCCAGGAAGGCCGCATCCCCGTCGACGGTGGGCAAAGGCACAACCAGAAAAGGGACCCGGAGTTCCGGGAGAATGACCTGTTGCGGTTCACCCCCCGTCTCCACGAATACGGTTCTCAGGACTTCGTGCCGTTCCACCACGGTATCGATGGCCCGCCGCAGCCGGTCCACTTCCACAACACCGCATATCTCGAAAAGGATCGGGATGTTGTAGGTGGAATTGCCCGGATCCATTCGGTCAACGATCCAGAGACGCTCCTGGGCAAAGGACAGGGGCAGGGGCGCGTCGCGTCCCGCGATGGGAAGGGAGCCGCCGCTCCAGGTGACCATTCCCGAGGCCTGCGCCTCCGCAATGGCCAGGGCGTGGGCCTGGATGGTGGGGCCCGCCATCGCCATTCGCAGCGGCAGGTCCACCCCGAAGAGCTTCCGGATGCGGACCAGGAGCCGGGTGAAGAGCAGCGAGTGCCCACCGAGGTGAAAGAAGCTGTCCTCGATCCCCACGTCGCGGCAGTCGAGGATCTCACGCCAGATTCCGGCCAGTATGCGCTGGGTGCGTGTCGCCGGCGGAACGAAGTCCCGGCGCGGTACGAGGGCGCTTTCCTCGAGTGGGGGCAGCGCCTTGTAATCCACTTTGCCGTTGACGGTCACCGGAAAGGCATCAAGCACGGCGAAACCCGCGGGCACCATGTATTCGGGCAGAGAAACACGCAGCGTGTCGCACAGCTCCGCCGCATTGAGATCGGCCCCCTGTTCCGGCACGACGTAGGCGACCAGTTGGGCCTCGCCGTGCCTGTCGTTGCGGCAGCGTACGGCGGCGTCGCGCACGCCGGGACAGCGCAGCAACGTGGCTTCGACTTCTCGAAGCTCAATGCGGAAGCCCCGGATCTTGACCTGATCATCCAGGCGCCCGAGGAATTCGAAGTTCCCGTCGGTTAGCTCGCGGACCCGGTCGCCGGTCCGGTAGAGTCGCGCGCCCGTGCCGGGACGAAGGGGGTGATCCACGAAGACCCGGGCGGTCAGATCGGGGCGATTGTGGTAGCCCCGGGCGACCCGATTTCCGCCGATGTACAGTTCCCCCGGCACTCCGGTTGGAAGCGGGTTCTGGAATCGATCCAGCACGATGGTTTCCGTGCCACGGATCGGTTTTCCGATGGGCAGATGAACCCGAACGCCGGCGGGGTCAAAGTGATCCGGCACTTCGTAGTACAGGGCGGTGATGACGGTCTCCGTGGGCCCGTAGGCATTCATGAGCGCCACGTGGGCGGTTTCGGGAAAGGTCTGCCATTGTCGCACGGTCCGGGGCAGTACGACGTCGCCCCCGACGATTAGAAGCCGAAACTGCGCCCCGAAATCGGCCAGGCCCTGGGCCATGCCCTCATCGGTCCACTGCTGCCAGAAGGCGGGGGGCAGGTTCAGCACGGTGCTCCCCGCTTCCCGCAGCACGGCGGAAAAGTCCGATGCGATGTACATGCTTTCGTCGGCGATGTGGAGGATGGACCCGGCGAAGAGGGGCGCAAATATTTGCTCCAGCGACACATCGAAGCTGAGGGAGGCGAACTGGAGCGTGCGGTCTTCCGGGACAATCCGGTAGACCTCGCGCATCAACTCGAAGTGAAGGGCGGCTTCGCCATGATTCACACAAACGCCCTTCGGGTGCCCGGTGGAGCCCGAGGTGTAGATGATATAAGCCAGGTCTTCAGGGGCTACGGGCACGGCGAGATTCTCGCCCGAGTATCGGTCCAGCGTGCTGGGCTGTCCCTCCATGATCACAAATTTCACATCCGCACCGCCAAAGCAGGGCCGGGTAGCTCCGTCGGTGATCATGACGGTGGCGCCCGAATCTTCGAGGGTGTAGACGAGGCGCTCGGCGGGATAGGCCGGATCCATGGGGACATAGGCCCCGCCCGCTTTGAGGATGCCCAGGAGCGCCACCATCGCCTGTGGCGTGTGGGGCAGACACATCCCCACGCGCGATTCCGCCCGGACTCCCAACCCCCGCAGGTGGCGCGCGAGCTGGTTCGCGCGTGTGTTCAATTCGCGGTAGGTGACGGCGATGTGCTTGTAGCGCAGGGCAATCGCTTCGGGATTTCGGGAAACGGCCGCCTCAAACCGCTCGGGCGTCATGCACACGGCCGGTGGCACGGCTTCGGGCGCGGCGCGCTTCAACAGCAATTCCAGTTCATCGGGCGGGAGCAGGTCCAGGCGCACAGCGGGAACTTCGGGATGTTCCAGGAAGGCGCTCAGAAGCTGGATTAAATGGCCCACCATGCGCTTCATGTCGGTTGCGGCAAAGCGGTGGACATCGTACTCCAGGGAAAGAAGAAGTGAAGGACCGCCGTAGCCCGCCAACATGAGGGGGACCGGCGTATATTCGTGCAGGGTGAAGTCACGCTTCACCCAGGCACCGCCGAGGCCGCGCAGAGAATCCCCCAGCGTCTCCCGTTCGAAAACATAGCACAGGTTGTACAGCGGGGCATCGCCCGGAATTTCGCCGCACGCGCGGATCAGGTCCGTGGGCGAGTGCTCGACGGCGCGCAGGGCAATCCACTGCTCGCGCAGGGCGCGCAGCCATTCGAGGGCGGTCGTGGATTCGTCCAGGCGGGTACGGACGGGCAAGGTATTGATATAGGGACCGATTCCATCGGCGGGCGCGGCGGCGCCGTGGCGTATGGCCTTGGTCGCGCCGACAACGACGTCGGCGGTGTCGCCGTAGCGGTGGGCCAGGAGCATCCACGCGCCGAGCAGGACGATGTTGAGGGTCAGGCCGTTGCTCTCCGCGAAGTTCGACAGGCGCGCGGTGAATTCCGGATCGAGGGCGTGGCGCAGATGTCCCGCGCCACGCTGGTCGGCTTCCCGCACATCGGGCGGGGAGAGGGGCAAACTCGTGGCTTCACAGAGTCCTTCCAGACGATGATGCCAATAGGACCTGGCTCCGTCCGTGGGCGCTTCCTTCAGCCAGGCGGCATAGGCCCCGAAGTTGGCGGCGCTTGCCCCGACCGCATCGGGCCAGGCGGCTCCCTCGCCGTAGCGCCCGAAGACCTCCTGGAGCAACAGGTTCATGGAACGTCCATCCACGATGAGGTGGTGGACCGTCCACACGAAATAGAAGTCGGCATCGCCCGCGCGGAACAGAGCGACGCGCATGAGCGGCGCTTCGCGAAGGTCAAAGCCCCGGGCTCTATCGGTGGTCAGAAAGTCGGAAAGGATCGAATCCTGTTCCGCGGACGATTTCGCACGCCAATCTTCCTCCAGGACCGGCAGCGTGACCTGGGGCTCGACGAACTGGCCCGGCTCGGGAGCGTCGTCCCGCTGAAAGCAGGTTCGCAGAATGCTGTGACGTCCGAGTGTGGATTGCCAGCACTCCACGAATCTCGGCACATCGAGCGACTCGCGAAGGCGCCCCACGACCTGCTCGACATAGCATCCGGAATGGGGGTGGGCAAGGGTCTGGAAGAACATTCCCTCCTGCGCCGGTGTCAGGGGATCGTGTTCCTCGCCCGGGTTCCTGAGACGGTGCGGGGTCCCCCCTGTCACTTGATAGGCCACACCCTCGCTCCCAGTAAACACGTCCATTTCCCAATCTCCGGGCGGTCGAATCATCCCTGCAGGTTACCCCGAACAAACGCCGATTGCGGGCACGACCGCGGGCGTTCTGCATTCCCCCTCGACCACCAATCCCGGCATATTTAACCACAACATGAGCGAATGCGCAATCAAAGGACGTCCCGGTCGGAAAATAGTGTTACGTCGAGACGCGGCGGCCAATATGAGTAACCGGTGAAATTCCAGATTATGTACGAAAAAGTCGTTGACTGAGGTTGCAATGCCGTGTTAGAACAGGCCAGCGCATCGGCTCCACGCCGCAGCCCGCCACGCGCGAAGCGTCTCCGCAACTTAAGGACGGAAACCATGGAAGTACGAGGATTTCGGTATCGAATCGTGTTCACCCGCGGTGTTGTGCTGGCCCTGACCGGCATCGCTTCACTGGCGGCCGCGGCAACGCCAACCGAACTGACGCTGATCGCGCTGGACGGCTGGGCCGGGCGCTTTGCCCACGAATACGACTATGTGCTGCGCGAGACCAAGGGTCTGGAGCGAATCCAGGAGCCGGTGGAGCTTACGCTGACGGTGCAAGGCGATGACACCGCGTCATGGCGGGAACATATCCGCGTAGTTCGGCTGACCGAGGCGGGCCAGGGCGCGCTGACGCCCCATCAGGTCATTGGAGAAGTCACGGCGGGGGGCGTGGAACAACGGGACGGCAATACCCCCCATCCGGCGGCCAGCATTAATATCGTGTTTCTGGCGGACTGCGGTGCGAATCAAACGGCTACCTATCGGCTTTTCTGGGGACACCCGGATGGCGCGACCGCAGGCACGGACTTGCCATCGGCGACGCTGTCGGGGGGGCTTGAGATATCGGGAGAGGCGCCCGCCCTCACCATCTCGAACGAGTTCTATCGGATGACGCTGGATCCGAAGTCGGGTGCGATCCGGCGGATCCTGCCGGCGAAGCAGGAAGAAAGCTCGGAACTTTTCTACCAGAACATTCCGATCCATTTCGGCGTAGATATCTGGAGCCCGCCCCAGAGCTGGGATCATGACTATGACTGGCCCGCGCCGCCGAACCAGAAGCTGGAGGGGGGCCCGCTGGCGCTTCGCTACCACCGCTGGGGCTCGATGCACAATTACACGGATGTGGAAGTGTCGATTACCTACACGTTTTACGCCCACAATCCCCATGTGCATGTTTCGTCAACCATGCGGCTCACGCAGGACCGCTCCGCCCATGCCATCCGCATGGGAGAAGTGGTGGTCAGCCACTCCAGGCGCCCTCCGGAAAATCCGGATCCGACTAAAGAGGAAAGCCCCGAGATCTTCACCCATTATGGGTGGCCCGTATCCGATGGCGGCACGCTGGTGCGGAAGATCAATGAGCACCGAAACGAATTGGGCCAGGCGACGGTGGAAGGGCATGTGCCCGGCGGGCTGGGCGTGCTTGATCGCGACCAGTGGTGGATCGCGGCCTTCAATCAGGACAAGGGCTTTGGCCTGGCCACGCTGCGCAAGCACCAGTTTGCCGGAAACTACCTTGGCGGTGTTACACCACAGGCGGCGCCGTGCACCTATCTCGGCCAGTATGGCTGGGGCTTCGTCTACTGGTCGCGACCGATGGTCTACCCTCTGGGCACGTCCGGGTCACCGCTGGACCTGAACACGGCGGTGAGCGCGGGCACGATATTCGGCACGGAGGAGGCCTTGCTGCTTTTTGAACCGACGGAGGACCTGGGCCAGGTGGCGGGCGCGTATGCGCGGTTTGTGACACCCCTTCGCTTCGAATTCAAGGGTACTGGACCGTGGTAATCCGCAGGGACGTGGAGATGGACATACTCCCGTGTACCGTCCCGGCAGGCGCTTCAACTTGAACGAAAGGAACGACCCGAATGACGGAAGATAAGTCCGGACTGTCGGCCTGGTTTCGCCTGGTGGCGGCCTTCGTTGGCCCGGCCGCCGTGATGACGGCGGGGATCATGGGCGCGGGTTCCACGAGCGCGCTGGTGCTGGCCGGGGCGTGGTTTCGCTATGATCTGCTCTGGCTGACGCTGCTCATATTACCCGCACTGATCATCTGCCTCGATTCCGGCGCGCGCATCGGTATCATGGCGGGGGGCAAGGGCATGCTCTCGGTCATTCGCGACGAGATACACCCCGCGATCACCTGGTTTGTCATCGTGGTGATGGTGCTGTTCAATCTCTTTGTGAATATGGGACAGATGTCCGTCATGACGGAGTCGCTTCTTTCCATTTTTAACTGGTACAAGCCGGGTGCGGACGCCACAGCGGAGGCGACAGGCGCCTACCACCTGGCCACCATCAGCGCCTCGATTCTTCTGGCCACCGGCATCTTGTATCTGCTTCTTTCCGGGGGCTATGCACGCGCACAGAAAGCCATGACCGGCCTGCTGTTTCTCATGTTCGGCTGCTTCCTGATCGTGGCCGTGCGCGGGCTGGAGGAATTCGGCGCGATTCTGGGCGGGCTGGTGCCGACGATCCCGACGGACCTGCAGATTCCGGGCACGGAGCGCACCCGCGATTCCTTCGGTTCGATCATGGCCATCGCGGGCGGCGCGCTGGCCGCCGCACCGCTGTTGAGCTTCTCCTATTTTCACGCCGACGATAATGCGAAGCCCGAAGATCTCCCCCGCTACTTCTGGAAGTCGGTTCTTAATCTCGGTGTACTCTTCGGCCTCTACTCGGTGATGGTCCTTGTGGCGGGCGGCTATGCCCTGTATCCCCTCGAAAACCATGCCTCCATTCAGACCGTAGGCGAGGCGGGACGCGTCTTGACCCGCGCGCTGCCGGCCGCGCTGAGCACCCTGTCTCCGAAAATATTCGGGCTGGGCCTGTTTTTATGCGGCTTCACCACGCTGATTGTTGTGGCGCAGTTGATGTGCTATTTCTGCCTGGACACGCTCAAGCTGGACTGGCACTATACAAAAGAGAATACGCGTTTCCGCGGGCTGCTCATCTTCTGGATCGCGGTGCCTTCGGTACTTTCGCCCTTTTGGGAGTTCCCCGCGCTGCTCAAAATCATCCTGCTGATGGGCGTGAATATCGTCATTGTCCCCATTGCCATTGTTATCATCATTTACCTGGTCAACAAGCGCTCGGTCATGGGAGCCTATAAGGCCAACGCGGGGCGCAACGCGTTCCTCGCCGCGAGCCTGCTGTTGTCGCTCTGGCTGGCCTCGGCGAAGCTGCCGGATTACTGGACACAGATTCAGAAGGCCATCAGCGGCGGCTGACGGGAGCTTCAGGCCGGCACCGGCCCCGTTGACTTTACTCCGCCACGTAGCCGGCGAGCGCCCGCATGTTGTTGCACCAGGTGCGGGTGCTGATACCGCGAAACTCGAAGCGCGGTCTGTATTTCCAGTCGATGTGATCGGCGGCGGAAAGATTCTCCAGCCAGATGCCTTTCTTCGCGTCCTGCGCATCGAGAATCTTCTTGACCTCGGCTCCGGTTGTCTCGGGTAACGGATTGACCGGCCAGGTTTCCTCTTTCATGGCCGCTTCGGGGCTCAGGGCAAAGACGCGTTCGTATTCCTTGCGAATCTCGGCGACGTCGATGGTAATCTGCATGCCGTAGTGATCGGGGAAGTTGCCGGGGGTGTAGTCCACCCAGTAGCGACCCTCCACGCGGTTCGGTCCCTCACGGTGGGCGTAGAGGGGCTTGCCCGTGCCAATGTCGACGAACTGAGCGTGGGTCTGGCCCGCGGTGGCGTGACCCTCCGGCAGCCGTTCCCGATCGAGCCAGTCGAGGGCGTCGGGAATGCCGCGCAGGTAGCGCCGGTCGCCCGTGACCTTGTAAAAACGCATCAGGTCATAGATATTCTGCACGGTCTGGCTGGGCGCAACGCATCGTGGCTCGTACTCCCGTGCGGCGCCCGGCTGGATGTCGAGGGTGTATTGCTGGGCCCAGCCGGCCTGGGGGGTACCCAATTGGGAAACGAGATAGAACTGCATGCCGCGCTCGGCGGAGACGCGGCATTCGCGCAGCCCCAGCAGGCGGTGGGCCTTCAGCATGAACTTGATGTTGCCCAGGATCACGTCGTCATTGAAGGTGAGGTAGGCGGAGTAGTCCTCCACGTGCCCCGCGCCATCGGGCAGGGCGTGAACCGGGTATCGCTGGGGCCAGCCGCCCACCGGATACTGGGAAGCCAGCATACCGTCGATGACCTTCATCACCGCATCGCGGTAGGCCGGGTCCATGGTGAGGGTGTACAGATCCAGCAGAAAATCCGCCGCGGTGGCCGTCGTGAGATCGTCGTAGGTGGCGTTACCGTGAAAATGGTAGAACTCGTCCCAGCCCCAGGCATGGGCGCCGATTTCTTCATACCATTTCGCGGTGCCCTCCGGCTCAAAATCGATAAAGTAATTCCAGCCACCGCAGGGAAGCTGGCCCCAGATCAGCGCATCCGCGCATTGGCGCGCGGCGTTCAGGAAAACTTCCTCGCCGGTGGCCTCGTGGACTTCGAGCAGCATTTTGGCCACGGTGACGGTGCCGGGATCCTGCACCCAGATCATGGAGCGTCGCGCGGGCACCTCCCCCCACTGCCGAGAGAGATCCTCCGTGTACATGCTGACGAAGCCACCACGATTGGAGACTTTGTCCATCATGTAGTCCGTTGATTTTTTCATGGCGGCGACGACTTCGGTTTTGCCGGGCCCTTCGGCGGGCAATGGCGCCGCACACAAGAGGGCGGCGGACAATACCCCCGCCGGGAGGATTTTTGAAATCCACTGCACACACTGCATAACCATCTCCTTCTCGCCAGCCACGAGCGAAATTGGCCCATTGAGTCATAAACTGTATACGGACTGCTACCACCCGGATTACGCGGGGACTTCCAAGACAATCATTCCCCATCACCTTCCCGGCGCTCGCAATTGCGCCCGGGATGAGTTCACCAGATCTCCACATCCGTCGCCAGCGGAAGCGCCACCGGACCGCTGCGTTTTGCCGACGCATACATGGCCAGGGCGACTTCCAACGTGTGACGGACACTTTCCACCGGAATCACGACATCGCGCCCGGCGAGAATAGCGTCAATCATGTCCTGCACCACAACAAGGTGATCGCGAAAACCGAAGTCGGCCGCTCCGCCGGCGGCGGTGTGTTGCTCCGCACTGCCCAGACGGCGAATGGCCTCGTCGTCGGACTGCTCATCTTTGAACTTCCACTCCGCCATCCGCTCGCCAATCAGGATCGCCGTGCCGTTTTCTCCGTGAATTTCGACGCGCAAGTCTGAACCGGGCCAGAGCGCCGTGGTCGCCTGCACGACCCCATGGGCACCGCTTTCATACTCCACGAAGGCCGACAGCGTATCTTCGAGGTTGACCGAAGGATGCTGCAGATTCGTCATCCGCGCGTCAACCCGCTTCATGGGCCCCGCCAGGTAAACTAGCAGGTCGATGTAATGAAAGGCGTGCTGGATTGTCACCCCGGCACCGCACTGGCGGGAAGAACGCCACGGATCCATATGGTAATAATCGGCAGGTCGATACCATTTCATATAGGTATCCGCCTGGAGCAGTTGACCAAAGCGCCCGCTGTCGACCGCGCGCTTGATGGCGGCCACGGCGTCGCGCACGCGGCACTGCACGGTACAGCCGAACTTCACGCCGGCATCTTTGCAGGCCGCCACCATTTGATCTGTTTCGGCAAGGGACATGGCCGGGGGTTTTTCGCACAGCACGTGCCTGCCCGCCTGCGCGCAGGCGAGGACGGCCTCGAAGTGGAGATGGTTTGGGGTGGCGATGTTGATCACGCTGATCGCGGGATCGTCCAGGAGCGCCTCAAGACTGTGGCGCGCTTCGACGCCAAACTCCGACGCGCGACTGTTCGCCCGGGCCTGATCCACGTCGGCTATGGCGACCAGGCGTCCTCCGTTGGAATGAAGGATGGCGTTGGCGTGAAAAGGGCTCACGAGCCCCGCACCGAGAATACCGAAACCGATGGAATTGTTCATACTGCTCCGAACTTCAAAATCTATTATGCTGAACCGCGAGTTCCCTTGCGCTCGTCACCACGGAGGACCGTGGCAATGAGTGTGTCCTTCCTCTTACTTCAATTTTGTCGCGTTTTTCACGTAGTACACGCTGTAGAAGGTACCTTCATCGAGGGTGGGATAGCCCTTGAAGTGGGGCTGCTCCTCGATCTCCTCGTATTCAAAGTCTTTCGACACTTTCCAGTGCTTGCGCTGCTCCGGTGTAATTTCCGCATACAGAATATGCATGGCGAGGTTGCCTTTCTCGTCGAAGGACATGCCCTGGAGATGACTCCACCGGATGTAGTCGCCGCCCGTGGCGCAAGAACCGAGATAGGTCTTCGTTTCGGTCTTGGGATCCCACACGAAAATGTCCAGGGGCACGTTGCGCCCGCCCGTGCTTCCCCAGTAAATACGGCCGTCGGGACCGCGCTCGAAAGCCTGCACCCCCGAGTGCTGTGAATCGCCATCGACGCCCACGTAGCACAAGGGGCGGGCGTGCAGCTTGCCATCCTTGCTGGTGTCCAGGCTCATCTCGAAGATCGTGTCGCCCGCGAGGCCGTAGTAGGTGCTTGTCCCCGGTGCGCCGCACGCGGAGGCATAGGAGTGGACATACTTCAGCCCCTCCTCCCCCACCACCTCGATATCGCGCAGGCGAAATTCTTCCGGATCCCACACGCTCATGAAGTTTCTGCCCGAGGGCGTGGTTTCGCCGGGGTGATAGATTTTGCCTGTGCCGGGGTCGCCCGGCATGTACCGCTTCGGGTGTCCGTGCGACATTTGACCGGCGTCCCAGAGGCGCCTGGTCTTCAGGTCATAGACAATAAACGAAACGCCGGGCACAGTGGCGCCATAGAGGTAGCCGCGCGCGGTGTCCACTTCGAAACTGGTAATACCCTGCTGGAGCAGCCCCGGTCCGAGATCCAGCGCGGTATCGGTCTTTGGGTCGTAGGAGAAAAGATGGCACGTGTACTGACTGCCGCGCGCACCCTCCGGCGCTTCCCCCACGTCGGCCCGAATCTCATAATGCAGTTCATAGCCCTGTTTCATCGCGCCGTAGATTTTGCCATCCTCGCCGAGCCGCAATTTTGTGTGGATCTTTCCGGGAATGCCCTGGCCACGCCCGTACTGACCCGTCAATTCATCCGATCTGAACACCGATTTCCAGTCCGCCGTTCGAGGCGTAAGCTGCGCGAGATAGGCCGTCTTCCCGTAGTAGGCGGTACCAATATAGACGCGGCCCTTTCGATCCTGCTCGACCGCCGTGTAGCCCGATCCACCGTGCATTGATGTGGGAATGGGATACACCTCAACCTCAAGGGGCTTGCGCAGCGCGAATCTACCTTCATCCACAACGGCGACCCTTCCCTCGCCCGCGGTTGTGGGCGGGAACACGCCGCTCTTCTCCCAGGCCTTTGGCTCGCCCGCGGTCAGGGCCCAAAGATTGCCCACGCGGTAGGCCTCCGCAGCGACCAGCGTGCCGTCCGCGGCGCAGGCCACAGCCCCCACCCGTCGGCGGTTCTGGAAGACCTGCTTTGCCGGAAAATCGATGTCGAAAGTGCCGTCGGTCACGTTGCACGACCACAAGCGACTCATGCCTTCCTCGCCGCCGCCGCTCACGCCGTAGAGCCGACCATCCAGGGGAGAAAAGGCCATGCCCATGACGTCGATGGCGCGAATGGGTTTGCCGAATACGCCCATCTCCTCGGTGGCCAGATTGTACTTGACGATGTAGCCGTCGGAAGTACCGAGGTAAAGGTGGCCATCCTTTTCCACGATGGCGTCGATACGGTTCCAATAGTTTCGTCCAGGCACGGAGGGGATATAGGCTACCGCGGTGAAACGCTGCTGGAGATCGGCCACTTCGGGGTCGTAGCGGAGGATTTGCCCATCCCAACCGGAGGTGTACATCTTTCCATCAGAGGCTACGTGCATGGCCTTCGCAATGAGACGATTGTTCCACTCCGCTTCGCCAGGTGTAATCCCGGCGAGTTCACGATCTACGGTGACCAGCCCCACGCGGTGATTCGAGACCATGGAATAGGTCTCGCCGAATGCGGTGTGCTCCACGTTACCGGTTTTCGTGTCGTAGATGAAAAAGCGGCCGTTGGGCGCGGTAACACCGTAGATGAGGCCGCGCTTCTTGTCCAGCGTCATGGTGTGGATACCCTGATTGGGCACCGGAACCCCAAGGTCCTCCAGTTTGCCCTCGCTGATACGGTACATGTGGCCGGTGTTATACTCGGGCTTGATGGGAATCAGGTTGGCGTCTTCGGGGTCAAAACCGGGCTGCGCTTTCCGAATCTTAAGCCAGAGCTGCTCCTTGGTCAGCATCGTGCCGACATAGACCGTGTCCCCATCCACCGCAAGCCCCCGCATGACCGTGTTCGTGCCGGGGACGGTTGCGAGGACATCAACTCTCGCGGTGGCGGGATCAAAGCGGAAGATATGACACGCATCACCCGATGTGGCGCCGTAGACGTAGTTCCCCTCGACCGCGAGCGCGTTGATTTCCCGGGAATCCGCCTCCATCCCGGCCGCATCGCGCAGACTCACTTCGGTGGCCTGGTTGTAGGTCAGGAACTTTTCGGGCGCGGCGTGGGCCGCCAGCGCGATGGCGATCAGCCCGATGCATACGAACGATTTCATGAAGCACGACCTCCAATGGGGTAAGGGGGAACACCCAGGAATGCACGAACCGCGCCCGACCGCACCATGCTATCGAAAGGACGGTCGGAGATCAAGGGTCTATTGATTTGGGAGTTTTTATAGACTTACACTGCCCCGGTACCGACGGAGTTCTCTATTTCCCGCACGAACCGCGCCTGTCGCATTCCCAGGGAGTCTTTCGAATGGCCCGTGCTCTATCTCTCGTCCTATTGCTTTCGGTGATCACCCCGTCTGAGGCAAACTCAGCGGCCTCTCCTCCCGGTGAAACGCTGTATTTGCCTTTTGAGGAAACTTCCGAGATCCTTTCCGACTTCGTATCGCGCAATGAGCACTACAAGAGTCAGGGAGCGGAAAGCCTGAAGGAGCGGGCTCTCTCCATCGGCGAAGGCCGCTTCGGAAACGGACTGCACATTGAGGACGGCGCGCCCAAGTCCGCCGGCACCTGGAACCAGTCGGGTCTGGACTGCGATCTGACCGTTGCCGTGGTCTGGGGCGAGTGGCGGAAGAAGCCTCACTACTGGGGCTCGGGGCATTTCTATGGGGATCGCGGCACGGTGGCTTTCTGGGTCAAGGGCGAGGCGGCCCATCGGGGAGTCCTGTTCATGCAGGGTAGCAGCGCGTGGGGCCGAAAGGAACGGGACCTCTTCACGGTGGAGGTGGATCAGGAGGGACGCCTCCACGCCCACCTGCGCGACGTGCGCTCGGAGTATCATCGCGTAAAGGCCGATCAACCCACGTGGCAAGATGGAGCGTGGCACCATGTGGCGATGAGCTACGACCGTGCATACGGGATGAAGCTCTATCACAATGGCAAACTCGTCGGGTCGTCGTGGGGGCAGGACGCGTGGTGGCAGGCGCCCCTGCCCGGACTCTTCAGCCCCTTCCTCCAGCAATCGCGCTATGACGAAATCCGGATGTTCGATTACCCATTGGACGATGCCGAGATCGCGGCGCTGTATGAAAAGAACGAAGCGCCAGCGAATCCCGCGCTCCGCGATGCACCCATGGATGGGGATGCGGCCCGGCGGCTTCTGGCGGAGTATGGCGATCTCGATGCGATGGAGCTTCCCGTGGTGAAGGCGGGCGAAGGCGTGCTGCCCATGCGCCAGAGTCTGGTGGAGTCGTGCCTGGACGAACAGATTCCGGTCTCCTTCATCATGGACGGGCGCTACGAACTGGCATGGCCCGCGCCCTACCGGCTTTTCACGTTCATCCTCGGCGATGCCGATTTTCATGGCGAGAATATCGAGGTGAAGCTTGCGACGGGCGAAAAGCCAAACTACGTCTCCTTTGAGGGCACGCTGTCCGGCTTGGACGTGCGACGCAACAAAGAGGACGTGCCCTTGTTGAGAATGGAAAAGTACGCACCGGTCTTTTATTCTGAAAAGATCGATTTGAAGGGTGATGAAATTTTTCAGATTCCGCTCGTTAAGGAACACGGCCTGCCTGAGGATCTCGAAGGCAGCGCGGAAATGCCGCTGACCGAACCTACACGTATCCATGAGATGCAACTCTGGGAAGTGGGCCGCCAGGACAAGAAGGAGACGAATCAGAGCAGCCAGGTAGCCTACATCGGCACTCCAATCGCGTCAACGGCGGACATTTCGCGCTATTGGGATGCCCTCGAGAAGCTCAAGGGCGGCCAACATCGCGTTGTTCTCCCGACGAGCGCGCAGGCGGGAGTTCCTTCGGAGCTTACCCTGGCACCGCTTCAGTCGATTCACGTGCTGGCGGCTCCGAGCAAGACCCTGACCGGCGTCGACGCGATTGGCCTGCGTCTTGTGGTCAACCCCCAGGCTCAAGCGGACGTGCTCTGGATGAAGCTGCGTGATCCTGGAAACCCCAGTCGTTTCTGGACACAGTCCTGCGTTCGTATAGACTACTCAGGCAACGACACACCGCAGGTGGTCGAGTTGATGTTCGATATTACGGACTTGGTGCTTGCGGACAACGACCGGCTACTCGTGGAGCTGACCTTCGCGAAGGGGGCCACGTTGGTGGTCGGCGGGGCAGCAGGCGCTTCCGCCCTGACGCTCACCCCCACATCCGGACAAGGGGAATCCCTGGCGCAATACGCCCAACACGCGTTGCTTCCCGCGCGCATGCAATACATGAAAGAGTACAATTACCGCCCCTGGCTATTCGCGGGAGACACGATTTCAGTGGACGAGTGGGAAGTCTTCGGCGGGCCCTACGACATGGCCTATCCCCCGCTGGCTGTGTTGCGCATCGACCCGGAGAACGAGATGGCGAAGCGCTACAAGACACTTCTTTTCGACCGCGCCTGGTTCGGCAGCATCGACGAGGACGAGCCGGAGCGACCGCTGCGTTTCGAACCTGTGGAGGGTGCCCCCGCGTGGGCGACGGCGCAGCGCGAACTCCTCGCGGCGAACTACGAAGTGGTGGACTGGATCGTGGGACAACAACGCAAGGACGGCATGTTCTGGGGCGGCTCGAATGACGACTCCTTTATTCCGCTGGGTTGGGCCGCCCTGCCGCTCCTGGGCCACGAAGGCGCGCGGAAATCGTGGCTGCGCTTCTACGACGGCCTGGAGGCGCTGGGCATCTACAAAGACGGCTACTGCGATATCTGGCCCATCGACCCGCTCCACATCACCGATTACATCTGCAGCCGCCCGCTCATGCTGTCCAATGCCCTTGGCAATCCGCGGGTCTTCGAGCGCGAACTGCAAACCGCCCGGCGCTACCGCGAGCGCGTGGAGGCGGCCAATGCGGCGCGCGCTCAGAAAGGCCTCGCGCCGCTCAACGGCGACCGCGCCATGCGGGATCAGCCCGACGTAAATCTAATCGATCAAATGGACTCGGAGATCGGTCACTACACCCGCACCCACCTCGGCTGGTGGTGGGGCGAGACCGAGACCCGCCCGCCCCACGCCATCACGGATCGCGCCGACATCGCCCGACAGATGATGGACGCCGTTAAAAAGGTGGACGACCTCGCAGTTTTCGGGCTTACCGAGGCGCGGGTCCACACCGATAATCAGCGGGGTATCGGCCGCGAAGTGCTCACCAGCGCGGCACTCGGCGGACGCCTGCAGGCCTACACCGAGCCCTTCCCCCCCTCCATCGCGGTAAGCTGGGAAGATGTCGATTCGCCCGATTTCTCGCGGCTGGTTTCGTATGCCGACGATACGCGGCTGGTGGTGAATTGCTATAACTTTGACGAGGAGCCGGTTGAATGCGCGATGCGCGTGTGGCGGCTTGAGTCAGGCACGTACGAGGTGGCGGTCGGCGCCGATCTGGACGACGACGGAGCTATCGACGCTGATGCCGTGCGGGAAGTGGCCACGGTTCAACTAAGTCGATTCAGCACCGTGCCGTTCAATGTACCGGCGGGCCAGAACACGATAATATCCATCAATCGGATCGGCGCTGTGGAGCATCCGGCGCAGCTCGCCGACCTGGCGATTTCGCACGAGGATATTCAGATCGATGGCAACACCGTGACGGTCACGGTGCACAATCTGGGCGGGGTGGCGGCGTATAACGTTCAAGTGGCACTGATCGACAGGAAGGGAATCGTGCTGGCGGAGGAGCGAATCGCCCACATCGATACGCCCCGGAGCGATCTGGCGGCCCGACGCACGACGGTTACGATCACCACAAAGGGTGAATCGGTGGTGGAATCCGTGTTCGTGGATCCGGGCGATATCGTGGCGGAGGTGTTTGAAGAGAACAACGAGGTGACGTTGGCGCGGCAGTAATGCGAAAGCGCCAAGGCGAAGCGGAGGAAAGAGCTATGCTGCGACTGAAAAAGGGCCTTATCACGGCGGGGCTGGTCGCCATGACTCCGCTGCTGAGTTCCTGCATGCACACCTATGTGGGCGGGACGTCTTATCTGCCCGAAGGCACCAATTGGGAGACCCATGACCGACGGATTTCCGTATACGTAAACGGGGCGGCGGGGCATGCCTATGTCGACAAGACCGAGAAGAGAGTATTCGTGTCGCTTCGGGACCGCGAGGGGCGACCGCTACTGCAGCGAGAGTATACGGTTGAAGCTGGCGATCTCGAATGGGCGTCGCGCGCCACTGGGGAAGACACGTTCGATCTCGTCTTTTATGAGTTCGACGCCGTCGACCCAGAGGTCGCAGGTGTACCGAATCTTCGGCAGATTCTGGGGTTGGTGTACAAAGGCGAAGACATGGAGGAATGCGGCGGTGAAATGCCTGCGCCAGATTGGGTAACTTCTCGTGTTGCAGACCAGTTGGCGCGGGAAGACAAACGGCAAGTAGTAGAGCTGACACTTTCGCTGACCAAGGAAGCGCCGGACGCAGTATTGGACCGCATACGGGCAATTGCCGCAACGTATGATCTGACCGAAAATAAGCCTGGCCCCGAGCACTTCCACGGTCTGGAGACCCGATATTCCACACGAGACTTTTCTCTAGCCATTTACCGCGACCAATCGCCGAACGAACTGCAGCTCACGCTCAATGATTGGGGACGGCACGAATATTCCTCTCAGGTGCAAGCGGCGCTTGCCGACTTGGGGGCGGTCCAGGTTAGCCGTTCGAGAAGCGTTTATGTGCGGGAGAGTGCGGTGCCGCGCGAGACCGTGCTCCGCGCTGTGGAAGAAGAGGCTCGCATCCACGGTTACACCAGAAGTGATTCATTCCCGCCGGCTTGCCTGGTGCGCTATGAGTCACCGGGTATTCAAGTCTCCGTCTCCGAGCTGTCCACGCCCGATCGGGTGGTAGTGTTCGTCGAGGACTCAAATCCGTCATCTGCCACTTGCGCATTCGAAGATTCGCTCCGTACCCGTATTGAAAGCTTGCGCAGTGAAGCGGTCGGCGGTGACGTGGGACCGAAATGACTCAAGGGATGAACCGCGCGCACTCGTGGACTTCGGTGTTGGGGCAAAGTGCCGAATCGGGGACCCACTGCGGAGTGTGTACAATACGACGACGTCTTACCCGCCCAAAAAGTTGTATTGTTCCCGCCAATCCGACAGAATGGCGGGTGTTGTCGGGACGTTGTTTTTCGCCGCCCGCCTTTCCCCATCGAAAACCCACTAAGGGAGGTTTTGACCATGAAATCAAAGTACCTTATGTTGCTTGCCCTGTTCCCGGCCCTGATGCTGGCGGGTTGTCCGAAGAGCGAGACGGCCCCCGCCACGGAGGCCCCTGCCGAGGCCGCATCCACGCCCGCGGACGAATCCGCCACACCGGCGGAGGGCTCGGGCACGGTAAATGAGGCGCCGGCGGAAGCCCCGGCGACGGCACCCGCCGCATCGGCGGAGAAGGAAGCCGAAGAAGGCGGCGAATGGATCTCCCTTTTTAACGGCAAGGATCTGGAAGGCTGGACGCCGCGCGGCGATGCGGTGTGGGAAGTGAAGGACGGCGTCATGGTGGGACGCTCGCCCGGAAAGCAGGGCCACATCTACATCGGACCGGAGCTTACGGATCTTGAGGTCAAGGGCATGTTCCGGATTGCGGTCACCGAAGAGGGCAAAAACGCGAACAGCGGTCTTTATTTCCGGGCCAATCCGCCGGCGGACAATGTGAACGGCTACCCGGAGGGCTACGAGGCCCAGATCTGCAACAGCCAGGAAGCCCACACGGGCTGGCTTTGGAAGCCGGGCAAGGGCGTGGGCAAGGCCTCGAAGCTGCTCACGAAAGACGGCGAATGGTTCGCCATGCGCGTGAAGGCCGTGGGACCGAAGATTGAAATCTTCATTAACGACGAACTCGTGACGACCTACGAGGACATGGAGTACACCAAGGGCTTCTTCGCAATCCAGTGCCATAACTCGGGCATGACGGCGGAAGCGAAAGAGCTTTACTACCGCGATCTTTCCAAGAAGTAGACTGCGTTTTGTCTCCTGCGGGCGCGTGGTGCGCCCGCGGGAGTTGCTTATCTCAGCGGCAACGGCGGGCGGTGTGCCCGCATCACGGAGGGCGTTATGTGGATTGTACTGGCACTGTTGTTTTGTGCGGCGGCGGAACCGGGCGCGGACTGGAATAAGCTCGAAGTCAGCGGCTGCGAGAATGTGTTCCAGGTGACGGAGTCCGTCTACAGCGGCGGCGAACCCCACACGGAAGAAGCGCTGAAGGCCCTGGCCGATCTGGGCATCAAGACCATTGTCAGCGTGGACGGGGCAAAGCCCGATGTGGAAACGGCGAAGAAGTACGGCCTGCGATACATCCACCTTCCCATCGGCTATGACGGCTTTTCCCGCGAGCGGGGTCTCCAGTTTGGCCGCGTATTGACGGACACCGAGGGGCCGGTCTATTTCCACTGCCACCACGGCAAGCATCGGGGTCCGGCGGCCGTGGCGGCGGGTATGGAAGCCTCCGGCCAGTGGAAACCCGGCCAGGCGAATGCTTTTCTGAAGGCGGCGGGCACGGCGGCGAAGTACACCGGGCTTTATGAGATTATCGACACCTTTACGCCACCGACGAAAGAAGAGATCGCCGCGGTGGACGTCACCTTTCCTGCGAGCGCGGATACGCCACCCTTTCAAGAGGCGATGGCGCTCATTGATCGCCAGAAGGACAACCTGGCCTTGGCGGAGAAGGCCGGCTGGAAAACTCCGGCGGACCACCCGGACATCGCACCGGCCCACGAAGCCCTCCAGCTCCGCGAGAGCTTCACCGAGATTCTTCGCCTCAAGACCGAGGCCGAGCGCCCCGCCGCGTACCAGCAGGAGATGAAGCGGGCCTTGGACGCGGCAGCAGCACTGGAGGAGGCCCTGCGCGCCAACCAGCCGGACAACGCCACGGTCGCCTTCAAGGCCCTGAACCAGTCCTGCAATACCTGCCACGAGCAGTTTCGCGACTGATTGGGGTGGTGACCGGGGGCGGGCGGGTTGCGCACGCTGAAACGGCTATCAACACCCGGCGTCCCCGTGCTATAGTACGGCTTCCCTGAATCACCCGGAAATCCACCCGCCCTCGACGGCAGTTGAAGCCCTGTTTCATGAGAAAATTCGACGACGAATTGATTTCCGGCAATATTGTCTGGTCCGTTTGGAAGCTGGCGTGGCCCGTCACGCTGCTCAATCTGGTCAACGGCCTCCACGGGATGGTGGACCACATCCTCGTGGGACACTACATTGCCTCTGAGTCCAATGCGGCCAACGCGGCGATTGGGGTGGCCTGGCAAGTATTCCTGGTCATTGTCGTATTCATCGCGTCCCTCTTCCACGGAATGAACGTGCTCATATCCCGCTATGCCGGCCGGCAGGATCGGGAGAACATGAGCCGCGTGGCCTATGAAGCTTTTCTCGCATCCGTTTACATTCTCGTGTTCATCGTGGCACCGGCGGGCTATTTCCTGGCGCCCCACCTGCTCGATCTCGTGGAGGCTCCGCCGGAGGTGCAGGTGCATGCCCTTCCCTATCTGCGCGTGCTGTTCGTATTCGGCGCGCCACTCTTCCTGAGCTTCATGTTCACCGGAGCCTTTCAGGCCACGGGCGACGCCAAGACGCCTCTGGTGCTCGGAATATTGGCCACCTTTCTCAATGTGGGCATCAGCGCCGTGTTGATCACGGGCGCGGGCCCTTTTCCCGCGCTCGGCGCTGTGGGTGCCGCTCTGGGCACGGTACTCGCCCCTCTGTTCACCGTATCCATTTCCATCGCGCTGGTGCTGCGGCGGAAGATGCTGATCCTCCCGCCCGAACACTATCGCCTGATGCCGGACTTCGCCACGATGAAAGTCATCGCGCGCATCGGGATTCCCACGGGCATTCAGGGGGTGTTGCTCAATATCGGCGGGACCCTCGTCATGCGGTTTCTCGGCGCGATGGAAGCCGGAATTTCCGCACCCGCTCTGGCGGCCTATACCATCTGTTATGCCCAGTTGTTTTCGCTGATCACCTGGACCAGTTTCGGGCTTCGGGCCGCCGCGGGGACCTTAATGGGTCAGAACATCGGCGCGGGGAAGCATGAGCGCGGAAAAAGCGCCGTCCGCGTAGCCGCAACTTTTGGTGG
Source organism: Candidatus Hydrogenedentota bacterium (assembly GCA_016791475.1). Lineage (NCBI taxonomy): Bacteria > Pseudomonadati > Candidatus Hydrogenedentota > Candidatus Hydrogenedentota bacterium. The sequence continues at coordinate 226,861 of JAEUWI010000001.1, read as the reverse complement.
CGCCTGGGCCGTGCTGGTGGGCGCCGTCTTCTGGTGCTACCCCACGGAATTGCTGGCCGTCTTCGGAGCCAGCCATGGCCCGATCGTACCCATCGGCGTTTCATTGCTGCAATACCTGACCTTCTCGGGCGTGGTCATTGCGGTGGCGCTGGCGCTGACCGGCGGGCTCCAGGGCGCGGGCGAGACCAAGCTGCCCATGTACATCGCGTTCCTCACCCAGATCGTGGTGCTGCTGGGCATCTGCTGGTGGTATCAGTGGCATCAGGCCCTCACGCCCCAGCGCGTCTGGATGGCTATTCTGATCAGCCATCTAAGCCGACTTTTCTTGACCTGGCTGGTCTTCCGCACGGAGAAGTGGGCGCATACGGTGGTGGAGCTGGACGACTGATCCGCTGCGGCGCGTGATCGACGATTGCCCCTTCCCGGTTCCAGGCCCCGCTCCCGTCTCGGCACATTTCCTGCTCCCTGTTGTGTCAGGCAATGGAAGTGGACCGGAAGATTACCCTCGCGTACGGATTACCCCGCAAATCCTACTTTCGGGTATGGTTTTTCCTGTCCAGAGCGAGGAGAAGCATGTCCCAGGAGCAATCGGATATCCTCTGGATGTTGGTGACGGCGTCGCTGGTTTTTATGATGCAGGGGGGCTTCATGTGCCTCGAAAGCGGGTTCACGCGCTCGAAAAACAGCATCAACGTCGCCCTCAAGAACTTTACCGATTTTGGCATATCCTTTTGCCTGTTCTGGGCCCTCGGATTCGGTCTGATGTTTGGCGCGACCCGGGGCGGCTGGGTGGGCACGGATTCCTTCCTGCTGCCCTTCGAGACCATCGGTGAATGGCGCACCGCCTTTTTCTTCTTTCAGGCGATGTTCTGCGCCACCGCCGTGACCATACTTTCCGGCGCGGCGGCGGAGCGCATGCACTATTTGAGCTACTCCCTCGTAGCGTTAATCGTGTCGGGGCTGATCTATCCCGTATTGGGGCATTGGGTCTGGAATGGCGCGGACGGTGCTTCCGGCGGGGGCTGGCTGGGTAATCGGGGCTTCGTGGACTTCGCCGGTTCAACCGTGGTTCACAGCGTGGGCGGCTGGGTGTCCCTGGCGATCCTGCTGCTCATCGGCCCGCGCCAGGGCCGCTTCCCGGAAGGCGGGCCGCCCCAGCGCATCACCGGACACGATCTTCCCATGAGCGTGCTGGGCGCGCTTCTGCTCTTTTTGGGCTGGTTTGGGTTTAACGGGGGCAGCACCCTGACCCTGGACGCGAGCGTGGCGCGCATCGTTGCCAACACGGCGCTGGCGGCCTCCTTTGGCGGCATCACGACGCTGGCCATCGGCTGGACCCTGCGCAAGCGTCCGGACGCGGAGCTGGTGATCAACGGAACACTGGCGGGCCTGGTGGCCATTACGGCAAACTGCCACGCGGTCACGGCGTCGGAGTCTCTCGTGATCGGGAGCGTCGGCGGCATGATCATGCTCGCGCTGGAACAGCTTCTGGTCCGATGTCGTATCGACGACGCCGTGGGCGCGATTCCCGTGCACCTCGGGGCGGGCATCTGGGGAACCCTGGCGGTCGCCCTCTTTGGCGATGGGGCGCTCCTGAAAACAGGCCTGGATTTTCAGGGGCAGCTTATCGCCCAGAGTCTGGGGATCGCCGCCGCCGCCGTGTGGGCTTTCGGGGTGACGTTTCTCATCTGCTGGCCGCTGAACCGGATATTTCCCTTCCGCGTATCCGCGGAAGCCGAAGAGCAGGGACTGAATTTTTCCGAGCACGGCGCGACGACCGAGTTGATCGACCTGCTTCAAGTCATGGAATCACACGGGCGCACGGGCAACCTGAGCGCGCGGGCGCCGGTGGAACCTTTCACGGAAGTCGGGCAGATAGCGCGACGCTACAATCAGGTGCTGGACTATCTCCAGAAGGCCGTAGCCCGCTCAGATCATATTGTGCGCGATATTCAAGACGGTATCGTTACGTTTACGCACAACGGACTGCTCACCAGCCTCAATCCCGGGGCCGAGAAGCTCTTCGGCTATTCCATGGCGGATGCAGTGGGACGGCCGATCGGCCTGCTGCTCGCCGCCGAAGCCGGGGGTGGGCCGGTGCAACTCGAACGCTTCCTGTCGCAGGACAGCAACGGGCGTCCACCGCTGATCTATGGGGTCCGCGGGAACCAGGAGCGCTTTCCGGTGGACTTTCGCCTTTCCCGAAGCGGCTCCGGGGGTGCTTATGAATACACCGGGCTGGTGAAAGACGTGACCGAGCAACGCCTGGCGGAAGACGCCCTGGAGGCGAGTCGCGATCGGATACGCCGCCACAACCAGGCGCTCACCTCGCTTGCCCAGACCCATCGCGAATCCGCCGGCAATTTCGACGTGCTGCTGCGGACCATCGCCTACGAGTGCGCCACCTCTCTTGAACTGGATCGCGTATCGGTCTGGCGCATCATGGAGGACGGCAAGCGCCTGGCGAATGTCTATGTGCTGGCGGGGACCGGGGGCGTGCTGCAGGATATGAAGCGCCCCGAGCCGGTCGAGTTTTCCGAGGCATTGCGAAGCGCGGTCCATGGCCAGCGCATTATCAGCACGGACGACGCGATGAACGATCCGCGCACCGAGAGCCTTTGGAGCGCCTACCTCAACGAGTATGACACGACCGCCATACTCATCGCCCAGATCAACCTGGGGGGTGAATTGCGGGGGTTGATGTTCTTCGAGCATGTGGGTGGCCGGCGCCCCTGGTTTCCGGAGGAAGCGCAGTTTGCCGCATCGGCCTCGGATTTCCTGGTGCTGGCCTATGAAGAGGCCGAGCGGCGCTACGCGCAGGACGCCCTGCGCGAGATTAACGAGTCGCTGGAGGTCCGCGTGTCCGAGCGTACGCGGGCGGTGGAGCAGTCGAATCGTGAGCTCCGCGAGACGCTGGAGAATCTGGAGCGGACGCAAAACAAGCTGATCACCTCGGAGAAGATGGCCGCGCTTGGGGAACTGGTGGCGGGTGTGGCCCACGAGATCAATACGCCCGTGGGCGTTGCGGTGACCGCCACATCGCACCTGCAACTCAAAACGCGGGAGCTGCTCGACCGCTTCGCGAGCAACGGCATGAAGAAGTCGGACCTGGACAATTACCTCCGGATCGCGGGCGAATCCACCACCATGCTCATGACGAATCTCACCCGGGCGTCGGAGCTGGTGCAGAGTTTCAAGAAGGTGGCGGTGGACCAGTCCAGCGAGGCCATGCGGGTTTTCGATCTCAAGCAATATGTGGGCGAAGTGCTGTTGAGTCTCCAGCCCAAGCTGAAAAAGACGAAGCACGAGATCACGCTGGAGTGCCCCGAGGGTCTTGAACTGAACACCTACCCCGGCGCCCTGTCACAGGTGATTACCAACTTGATCGTAAATTCCATGATCCACGCTTACGAACCGGAAGACGCGGGGCAGATCCTGATGCGATTCGCCCCGGAAGGCAAGGAGTTGCTGTTCACTTATCGGGACGACGGCAAGGGCATTCCACCGGAGTATCTGGGGCGAATCTTCGACCCCTTCTTCACCACGCGCCGCGGCACGGGCGGCAGCGGGCTGGGGCTCCACATCCTTTACAACATTGTTTCAAGCCAACTGCAGGGAAGCATCCATTGCGAGAGTACGCCAGGAGCGGGCACGACCTTCTACATTCGCATGGCAACCACGATTGAGGACCATGAAGTATGAGTCATTCCCCAGATATCCTCCAGGAAGACCATGATGACTTGATGTTCGCCGATGACGACGGGGCGCCGCTTGCGGATCCGCAGGGGCATCCGTGGAAGGTGCTCATCGTCGACGACGAGCCGGAAGTGCACAACGTGACCCGGCTCGTGCTGGACGGATTTGTATTCGACAACCGGCCTCTGGAGTTTGTCAGCGCCCACTCCGCCGCCGAGGCGCGGGTCTTGCTCCAGGCCCATCCCGACGCCGCGATGGTGCTCCTTGATGTGGTGATGGAGACCGAGAATGCCGGACTGGAACTGGCCCAGTACATTCGGGAAGAGCTGCACAATTTCAACATCCGGATTGTGCTCCGCACGGGCCAGCCGGGCCAGGCGCCGGAGGAGCAGGTCATCCTCAACTATGACATAAACGATTACAAGGCGAAGACGGAGCTGACCGCCACCAAGCTCTTCACCACGATGGTGGCTTCCCTCCGCTCTTATCAGCACCTGCAAACACTCGAAGCCAACAAGCGGGGCCTGGAGACCATCCTCCATGCGTCGTCGTGCATCTTCGAAACCCGCGCCATGGAGCAATTCTCCACCGGGGTGCTCACCCAGCTCACCGCCCTGCTCAACCTCAAGGAAGATGCGCTCTACTGCAAGACCTCCGGCTTTGCGGCCACCTCCAGCGACGGCACCCTGCGTATTGTCACGGGCACAGGGATCTACTCCGATTTCGTGAGCCATGCGGTGGAGGATCTCAGCGACGAGGATGTGCTCACCTGCCTGGCGGAGGCTCGGAAACAGCGCAAAGAGCTCCACCTGGATGACAACCGCTATGTGGGCTATTTCCGATCCGAAAGCGGATCGGAGAGTCTCCTTTACCTCAAGGGATGGAAGGGGCTCGACGAATGGGACCAGTACCTTTTGCAGATCTTTTGCAAGAACGTGGCCATTGCTTACGACAACATCAGTCTGAACGGCGAGATACTCGAAACGCAGCGGGAGATCATCTTCAAGCTTGGTGAAATCGTGGAGACGCGATCGCGCGAAACGGGAAATCACGTCAAGCGCGTGGCGGAGTACTGCGCACTCCTTGCGCAGAAAGCGGGCCTCGGGCGCGACGAGACCGCCGTGCTTCGCTTCGCTTCGCCCATGCACGATCTCGGCAAGATGGCGATTCCCGATTCCATCTTGAAGAAGCCGGGCAAGCTTAACGACGCGGAGATGCGGCTCATGCAAACCCACACCACCGTGGGCTATGAAATGCTCTGCCACAGCAAGCGCGAACTGCTCGGAGCCGCGGCCACCATCGCCCTGCAGCACCACGAGCGCCCGGACGGGGCGGGCTATCCGAACGGCCTCGCGGGCGAGGAGATCCACGTATTTGCCCGCATCACCGCGATCGCGGACGTCTTTGACGCGCTAGGCGTGAAGCGCGTCTACAAGGAAGCCTGGCCGCTCGACCGCATTCTGGACTACTTCCGCGAGCAGCGGGGAAAGCAATTCGACGACGCGCTCACCGGGGTGTTTCTGGACAATATCGAAGACTTCATCGCCATCCGCGACGCCTTTCCCGACGTACCCGCGGAGGAGTGACGAGTAGCGGTGGCACCCGGCGTTTCATGCGAGAGTCAGCCGCTCAGGTACGTCTTTTCGGCCGAGTTGTTACTCCGCTTCCGCTTGCTTCAGACACTGCTCAACCCATCCTTCAAAGGTGTATTCCGGTCCCGGCGGTGCGTCTGACGGAAGACAGGCGAGGGTGGCCGGAACACGGTACATCGCATCCACGTCGACGACGACTGTGCCCCGTTCCCGTTGTTCGGTGTTATAGAGTTCTTCGATTTTCTGGCCCCGTGCCGATACCCAGTCGCCATATTTTATGGTCGCAATGTCGGATGCCGGCTCGGTTCCTGCCAGGTGTTTCTCCATCCATTGCAGCGCACGGGGCGTGAGGAAATAGGGCCGGTGGCATGCGCCCTCCTCCCAGGCGGTCTCCAGCACGTGGGGCGTGCCGGATGTGGCGAGCAGTGCTTTGGCCGCCGCCACGTTTTCTTCGGTGAAGCGCTGGAGCGCCGCGCCGCCTTCGCTGTGATCGATCACCGAGTCTTGCGTGCCGTTGTAAATCAGCATGGCGGCGTGCGGCGCGGCAAGTGCGGTCATTTCGGCGAAGGTCATTGCTTCCGAGAAGTCTTCATAGGGCACCTGGGAGCAGGGCTTGCCCCACTCCACCGCCAGTTGGGTGAAACCCCAGCCGGTGATGATGGCGCTTTTCACCCGCGGGTCGAGCATGGTGAAGGGCCCCGCGCTGGAGCCTCCGAGGGAGTAGCCCACGACGCCCAGTCGGCTCGGGTCGATTTCCGGTCGCGATTCGAGGTAGTCCGCGCCGCGCATGAGGTCCCACACGATCTTGCCGAGGACCGATCGCTTCATCGTGTTCTGCATGAAGGCTGCCCGCTCCTCTTTCGGCAGATGGTAGAGGTCGTGGCCGCGCACGCCCATCTTGCGCTCGGGGTGGCGTTCCTCTTCGCCGATGGTGTCGATGACCAGCACGGCAAATCCGTTCTTCGCATAGAGTTGTCCGGCATATTGTGCATAGAGCGCGGACTTCGATCCGCCATGGCCGCACGCCACAATTATCGCGGGCGCGGGTTTCGCCGACTCGGGAAGATAGAGTAGCGCGGTCACGCGGGAACCCGACTCGCTCGCGAAGGTGACGGATTCGATCGCGTAGCCGTCACCGGGGGTAATCCGGTGCGTCTGCGACGCCAGGGGCACCCGCTCGGTGGGCAGGGTGAGGGCCCGCGCCATCTTTTCGCGCAGTTCCACCGCGCGCGCGGGCCACGCGGAAGGTAACGTCCTGGGGCCGTCCCAGCGCGCGGTGCCGATGGCGAAATACTTGTTTACAAAGGGCGGGGCCTTCCGTGAGGCATACCACATGCGCCACGAGCCGTCGTCCAGCTTCAGCACGGATTGACTCGTGGTGTAGTGAGACTCCCAGGACCGCGATTCGTCGGGTTTGAACACCGGGTTGGTCGGCGATTTTGTCCACGTGAGTCCATCCCCGCTCGTGGCCACGCCGATCGCGGTGGTGTTCTCTCTGGCGGTCCAATAAGACCCATACCATAGTATAAACTGGTTATCGTGCTTGATGACGGCGGGATAAAACAGTCGACCCTTTTCCCACGGCTGGTCGATAACAAGGCAGGGTGTTTCCGTGCGCTCCCAGGTCTTGCCGTCGAGGCTTTTCGCATGTCGCACGATCCAGGGATCTGCGGAGACGTCGCTGTACCACATGCGATAGACGCCACCCTCTTTGAGAATTGTCGGCGCGTAGATACCGTCGAATTGCGCGGGCGACGGCGCGGACCAATGAACGCCGTCCGCACTCGTGCTTTCATGAAGGGTGTGCACACCATCGTTCGCCGCGAAATCGGTGGAGGCGAACCAGAGCCGTAGTTTGCCCTCCTCACGCATGACGGCGCCGTTGGTGCTGCGGAGCAGCGTCGGGGTGAGAATGGAGTGCTTACCGTCCCCAAAATCGAAAACCGGCTCGGGCCGCTTCTCGAAGTGGATACCGTCCGTGCTCATGGCCAGGCCCATCTGGAAAACCCGATTGGCCACGTCCTTCTGGGAGCCGCAGTAATACATGGAGAACACGCCGCGCTCTTCCATCACACAAGGCGCGAAGAGATGGGTGTCGTCGAAGGCGCCGGGTTCACCGAGGGAAATCACTGGCGCGTCTGTATCGCGGATCCAAGTCTGGTTGTTGAGATCGGCCGCATGGGAGAGCGTGCATATCGCGAGAAGAAGAGAAGTCGGGATCAGATGTAGATACATTGCAAGACTCCGTAAATGGGAAGTCTCGTTATACACGACGGTTACCACGGGGTGCCACCCGGGAGCGCGGGTTTTCCTACCCGCGCATGCAACGACGTTGCATAAATAGAGGGAATCGGATGCGCCGTCGGCGCTTACACGGGTAGGAAAACCCGTGCTCCCGATTTTTTGGGAGCATACAAATAATCCGGGCGTCCCGCAGTCGTCGCCGAACTGTGGATCGTCGCGACACTACCCTGGTCTCCAATTGCTATGGACCATTCGACGGCGACTGCGGCGCGCCCGGGGAGCCGCGTTACTTCAACTTGAGCACCCGATAGGCGGGCATGCCGATGACGCCGTAGTATTCCATGATCTCTTTGGTGGGCGAGAGGTCGGGACGCTCAGCCTGGTATTTGATCTTCACGAAGCCTTCCAGCTTCTCGATAACGGCGGGATCTTTCAACGTGGTGGCGTCCATCTTAAGACAATTCTTGCACCAGGTCGCCCAGAAGTCGATGACAACCGGCTTGCCGGTGGCTTTGGCTTCGGCGAGCCCCTCTTCGAGGCTGGTGTACCAGCCTTCCTTTACACCTTCGGAGGCCGTCGTATCGACGCGCATGAGGGTCCAGGCCTGGTAGCCGTAGTAGATGGCAAAGCCGATGATGAACACGCCGAAGGCCTGCTTCACCCGCACCATCCACATGCCGGGCTTGGGCATGACCGAAAGTCCCGCGCCGACGAAGGGCCAGGGCAGGGCCATGCCCACGCCGAGAAGGAAGGGAAGGGCCAGGGCGAGCGTATTGCCCTGGCTGTAGCTGTCCTGCGCGAAGAGGATGGTGGAGATGACTACGGGGGCCACGCAGGCGCCCGCGAGGAGCGCGGAGATGCTGCCCATGGCGAAGGCGATACCGAAGCTGCCCTTCTCGTTCTTGCGAATGCCGAGCTTCGCCTGGAACTTGGTGAAGTCGATCTGGATGAGGTCAAACATGGCGAGGCCGAGCACGATGAAGAGCGCGGCAATGAGACCGTTGAACCACGGCGTGGCATTGATGGTGCCAAAGGCCGAGGCGAAACTCAGCATGACGGCGAGGCCCAGCAGGCCATAGACCAGGGACATCCCCGCGCCGTAGGCTCCGCCGAGCGCAAAGCCTCGGCCGCGCGAGCCCGCTTTGGCGCCTGCGCCGATAATGGCCACATTGATGGGAATCAGCGGCAGAACGCAGGGCGTAAGGTTGAGCGCGAGTCCGCCGCCGATGATGAGCAGGATGATCAGGCCCCAACTCTTGCCCGCGAAAGCGCCGTTTTCCGATGCGGCCTTACCGGAAAGAGACGCGTCGAGAAAGCTCAGAAAGCCATCCGTGTTCTCATAGCCTGCCTTGCCCACCACGTTGAATTGATCCGCCAGGGACTTCCAATCCCCCGCTGCGGGAGCCGGCGTCGCTTCCGGCGCGGGAATGGTTTCGGGGATTGTTTTCGCCGGTGCGGCTTCGGGGGCCGGAGCGGCCTCCGCGCCTTCGGGCCACTTCACCTTTGAAAAGAGCTCCGGGTTCGCCGGTGCTCCCGCCTCGCCAACCTGAACGGTAATTTCCACCGGTAGTTTCGCGGGCGGGAAGCACATTTCATTGTTGCAGGCTTGATACTTCAATTCCCCCGCCAGCTTGTGTTCGCCCGGTGCGGTGTCGGCGGCGATCTGGAGAACCACGCCGATATGGAAAGTGTGCTCATAGACCGCGAGCTTGTCCCCCGCGAGATCGAAGAGGATATGCTCGGGGTAGACCGTATTCGCGAGTGTGATGCCGTTCGCCGGGGCGACGGTGAGTTCGGTCGGAATGAGAAACTGGTCGAGAGGCTTGTGGGCGTTGACATGCCAGGTATCGCCCAGATTGAAAGTGAGCACGGCGCGCACCGCGCTACCCGCCGGGGCCGAATTCTCGACCGTGGCGGTGTAGGTAACTTCAGGGCCCTGGGCGGAGGCCACAAGCGCTGTGACCACCATGGCCATCATTGGAAAAATTCGGAAAGTCCAGTGGTTCTTGGGCATATCGGTTCCAGTGCTTGACCGCCAAAGGCGGGAAGAGTGCGTTGGGGTGAAATCGGGCGCCACGCGCTTTGCCTGGCGGGCCCCCAGGGTTGCGTCCAGTATATTCGCGCTGGGTAACGGCGCATGTCAAGCCGAGTATTGGCCTTGAAGTACTCGGCCGGCCAGTCAGACCGGTTGTCCCGTTTCGCCCGATGACCAGCGCGCCCAATAGTCCATCGCGCCGCTCACGGCCTCCTGGGCGATACAGGCCGCGCGGAGTCGCGCGCTGGATTCTTCCCGTTCACCCGCTATCGCGGCGGCGAAGCGAGTCAAGTCCTCGGCGAGATTGGCCTCGTCCGTGGCGGGGGGCAACTCGATTTGATCCAGCAGTCCGCGCATAAGCGAGGGACCCTTTGGCCTGTCCCCACACTCCAGCACGACGGTTGCGCCGTTGCCATAGCGCAGCGTCATCAATACCCGATCCGGTGTGGATTCCGGATCGCCGTGGAATACACCACCGAGCGCGGTGGCCCGCTCCGGCGCCTCCCAGGCCAGGTGATGGTGGAGCGGATAGAGCATGTTGAAGATCCGCCGCGCGGCGGGCCCGTGGGTGCGGGTCCGATCACGTTGCCACGGTTTATCCTCGTGCGATTCAACCCGGATGGCGTTCGCCTGAATCCAAAGGGGCGCGCCTGTCCGCGCCCGGGCGTCTTTCGCCAAGGTCCAGCGGAGTACTTCTCCGGGCGCCATACCCACGTGGAGCACACGCTCCCGTTCGCACGCCAACGCGGCGAGACGCCGGGCTTCTTCGCCGGTCCGGGTAAAGGGCGGCAAGACATAGACATGCTTGCCCGCATGCAGCGCCGCAGCGGCCATCTCGGCATGGAGGTGGTCCGGCGTCGCAATGAATATGGCGTCAAGATCGTCCCGTTGTACTAGCGCGGGCCAGTCGCGCGCCGTGGCCACGAGGGGCGGCGGCCCAATGGTACGGGCGGCGATGGCCTCCATCACAAGCCGTCCGCCCGTGCCACCGCCGATCAGGCCTGCGCGCAGCGGCGGTGCGGCGTGGCTCCCGGATTGCGTCGAGACCAGTGTGGCCAGGGCGCTGGTGGCGATGAAAGCGCGGCGGGAAAAGCAGGTTGGGTCGTGCTGTGCCATGAGCGATCTCCAGGTTGTGTTACACCCCCAGCATGGCGATAGCGTCATCGAAATGCAAGGCAACATCGGACGGATCGGACCGATCTGACCGATCTGATCGGTCTGATCGGTCTGATCGGTCTGATCGGTCCGATTCGCCTGATTTTCGGCACAGAAAAAGCGCCCTCCCGCTGGAGGGCGCTTCCGATTTACTTCAAATTACCCGCGGAAGTAGGGGGCCTTGAGGCTCCAGCCGTTCTGGTATTCGCGGTAGGCCCACTCGTTGGCCGTCTTGACGGCCTGCTTGTCGTTTCCGGTGAACTTCTGCGCTTCCTTGTCCCAGCCGAGTTTCGCGCCGCCCGCCACGTAGGAGCAGGTGCCCAGGTGGCAGAGACGGGTCGTGTTGTGAATGACTTCCACGGTGGAGATGGGGTCTTCTTTGCTGCGGACGCAATTGGCGAAATTTTCCCAGTGGGGCTCGTTCAACTGGCTCTCGCCCGCTTCCTTCGCTTCGATGGGTTGCTCACGCAGCAGGGGTGCGCCGCTGGCATCCTTGCCAACATTGTTCATGACGGGGAAAACTTTGTAGCCGCCGCGGGAAACTTCCAGCGTACCGAGCGTGCCATAGAACTTGATGCCGTGGCTGTCGTCGCCGTTCCAGACGCGGTTGGTAAAGCTGATGGTGAAATTGTCGAACTCATACAGCACATCAAGGGTGTCGGGCGTGGTGCGGTTGTCCTGAAGGACCCACTTGCCGCCCGTGGCCACCACGCTCTTGGGCTGGAGCGTCGGCTTCTTGTCCTCGTTTTCCATGGCCCAGAGGGCGATGTCGAGAAGGTGCGCACCCCAGTCGGTTACTTTGCCGCCGGAGTAATCCAGGAACCAGCGGAAATTGTAGATCCAGCGGTTCGTGTTAAAGGGCTTGTGTTCCGTCCAGCCCTGGTGGAAATCCCAGTCGAGGCCCTGAGCTTTGTATTTCTCGATGTCATCCTCGCCCATGCCGATGCCTCCGACCGGATCCTTGTCGTGGATCCACGTCTCCACACGGTGCACCGAACCGATGTAGCCGCTGCGGACGAGCTGCACCGCTTCCTGGAAGTGGGCGCCGCTGCGCTGCATGTTGCCCGCCTGGAAGACCACGTTGTTGCGGCGCACCGCCTCCACCATGGCGGCGCCTTCGGCGATGGTCGTGGCGGCCGGCTTCTCGCAATAGATGGCCTTGCCGGCGTCGGCGGCGTGCAGGGTGCACAGGCAATGCCAGTGATCCGGGGTCGCGATAACGACCGCGTCGACATCTTTGTTGTCGATCACTTCGCGGAAGTCATGGTGCTTGGAGGGGTTGACCCCGGGCTTGCGGCTCGCCATGCCGTGGGCGCGATCAAGGTTTTTCGCATAGAGATCGCAGAAGGCGATGGGCTGCATGTCACTGCGCTTGAGTACGAAAACCATGTCGGCGGTGCCCATGCCGCCGAGACCGATGTGGCCAGTGCGGATCATCTCGTTGGCGCCCAGAATGGTGGAGGGGAGAATGGACTTGTACACTCCAGCTCCCGCGGATTGGGCGGTGACGGCGGCCGCGGTGCCGACGGCCGCGGTCTTGATGAAGCTGCGGCGGCTATCCGCGGAGACGGGCTTCTTGGGTGTGTCTGACATAACGTTGACTTCCTCCAGCCATTCGGAAACGAAGGCCATACAGTTGGTGAACAAAACAAGGCATGATACTCCGCTCACAAAGTCCATTTCAAAAGGAAAAAGCGGGCCGGGTAATCTATTGGCAGTTCTGCGAAGGCTGTGGTACACTCGCACCGTAAACCGGGAGAAAGGAGCCGAAGGCCCATGGAAGAACTCATTGCCCACTTTCAGGAAAATGCCATGGGGTATGGCATCGGAGCGGTCTGCGCCGCGCCGATCATCTATGTGACCCGCAAGTACTCCGTTCCCTTTATCCTGTACATCCTTGAGTTCTCCATTTATGCCACGGCCATGCACGTGGTGTTCTGGCTCCTTGTCGTAGTCACCAAGTGGTTCAAAGAACAGTCTTCCATGCGGGCCCTTCGCGAAGACGGCAAGCCGGAAGATGCGCCGGAATGGGCAACCCCGCTTCTGGAGTTCTGGAAGAAGGAGGACTACAACCCAAGCTGGATCTGGATTGTCGAAGTGGTCTTCCTCGTGATCATCTTGCTCCTCATGTGGCGCTATCGCCCCATGAAGATTCAGCGGAAGCCCAAGCGGGCCACCCAGGAGTTCGGCAAGAGCAGCGCACGAGCCGGCACCCCGGCCAAGCCGGGCGTAAAGGGCAAGCCCGGCGGCTTTGGCTCGTCCAAGGGCCGTTACGGGCGCTGAACGGCGCTGCGGTCCGGCGAACGCAGTATTCCGGCTATTCGTGGTAATCGCATGCCCGCGCTATGCGCTTTTCCTCCAACGGCTTGCTTCGCGCTTGCCCCGTGCCCAATCGGGGAATCAGTTGACAAAGGCCCTTCCACATTTTCCGGTGGCGGTGTATAATAAAGTCAGGCTGCGGGTGGGTTGCCACCTGATGAACGTGGAGTTGGCCCGGCGTGTCGGAAACTGCCTATCTGGTGATTATGGTAAGCATCATCACCGTGGTTGCGCTGGTGAGCGTGCCGGGACTTTTCCGGAAGCGGTGCCCCGAGTGCCGCGCCTGGAGTCCATTGGAAGCAAGAAACTGTAGCAAGTGTCCCCATGTTTTTCCCGAGGACGGTCCCTGAAGCGGGAACTTCTGTCGTTAGTAAGGGGAGAGAAACGGGAAACCGATTGGAGAAGTGCTGTGGGTGCGAAGATAAACTGTTCAATTTGCGGAAAACTCACCGACGCCAGCCTGGACAATTGTCCTCACTGTGGATCTCCGGTGACGGTGGGTCGCCCTCCCGCGCCCCCCACGCCGATAGTGGGGGGAGGCCGAACGGATCATTGTCCGTCTTGCGGCGCCGTTGTTCAGGATGGAGACATTGTTTGCGTGCGCTGCGGCGTGAGCCTCCTTACGGGACACAAAGTCATCAACGATAAAGCCGAATCCTCCCCGGGCGCGGTGCGCCGCCAGATACCGCTGGGGCTTGTGGCGGGGGTGCTGGTGTTGCTCGCGGCGGCGGGTGGTGTGGCGGCTTTCTTTCTGATGCGCGATCCGGTCAGCCAGGCGCGCAAGATGGCCCGCGCGGGCGACAAGCTGGGCGCCGTGAGCGTGTTGAAGAAGTATGCCGATTCCGCACCGAACGACGGGGATGCGTTCGCCACCCTTGGCAAGCTCTACCTTGACACCCAGCAGTACCCGGATGCCGCCTCGGCGCTGGAGACGGCGGTGCGCCTTGTCCCGGAAGACGAAGATCTGGCCTTCCTCGCGGTGATCGCGGCGGGCAAGCTTGAAGGTCAAGGCGGGATGCAACGCCAGATCGCGGCCCTTGAGGCGCTTGTGCAGCACCACCCGGACAATGCCCAGGCCGTGAAGATGCTTGCCCTGGCACAGGGGGCCTCGGGCAATCTGGAGCCCAGTAAGGGCACACTCGGAAAGCTGGCGGCCATCGGCCAGTCTCCGGCGGAAGTGGCCAAGTATCAAGGTATCGTCGATGCGCTCGGCGGCGATCTGCCATCGGCCCGCAGCACCCTCGCGGGTGCGGGTGACGGTGACCCCGACGTGCGGGCGGCACTGGGCTATGTATCCAGTCTGGAAGGCGACGCGTTCGCCGCGGCGGATGCCCTGAGCGCGGTGGTCACCGGAGGGCAGGATGCGGACCCTGAAGCGAAGACGCGTCTCGGGCTGCTCTATATGGCCCAGGGACAGTTTGCCCAGGCCCTGCCCCTCCTTCGCCCGGCGACCGGCGGGGGCCCCTCGGACAGTGCGCGCTTCTTCTATGCGCTCTGCCTCCAGACCTCCGGAATGGCCGACGAAGCCTTGCAGGATTTTGAGAAGCTCGTTGCCGGCGGCGGAAAGTTTGCGGAGGACGCCGCCGTGCAGATGGCGATGGTGTACCTGCAACGCGGCCAGATCGATCAGGCCGCCGAGGCGACGCGCAAGGCGCGAAAATTCGGCAGTTCGGCTCGGCTCCACACACTGGAGGGCAGTATCGCCGCGCTCCAGGGCGCGGAATCGGATGCCCAGGATCAATTCCGCACCGCCATCCAGGCCGACGCGGAGTATCCCGCCGCGCACCTGGAGCAGGGGCTCATGTATGTGCGGCGTGGTGTTCTGGACGAGGGCATTCGGGAGTTGGAGCTCTACATGACCCTGGCCGACCCGGCCATACCGGGCGGTAGAATCAACGAAGTCGACCTGCTCATCAAGCAGTTGAAGCAAACGGAAGGCGGAATGGCGCCCGAGGCCCCGGCGGCGGCATCCGCCGCGCGGCGCGCGTTACCCGAGGCGGCGCCCGCAGTCGAGCCCGCGGTCGAGTCCGCGCCCGCCCCGAAGTCCGAGGCCGAGGCCGCAACCGAATCCGACACGCCGCTGGTGGAGACGCCCGTGGTGGTTGAGACGCCCGTGGCGGTGGAGACTCCGGCGGTCGCCCCGACCTCCTGAGTCAGCCAGGCACTTCACGCACTTCCCGATGATGAGATTTTACGGAGAGCACCCGATGACCAAGATATTGATAGCCCTCGTTTCCGCCACCGCGCTGGCCTTTCCCGCGGGCGCCTGGGGTCCCAAGACGCAGCTCGCCATAAGCACCGCGGCCCTGCACCTCATCTCCAAGGAGGGCAACCAGCCGCTGAGCAAGATGAGCGATTCCGTGCGCCGCGGCGCAATGGAATCTCAGGCCACGGTGACGGCCATGTACCCCGATATGCAATCCGGCCCGATCCAGGCCATCGAGACCGAGATGGTGCTGCTGAAGTCCATGCGCGGCGAGAAACTGGACAACTACTTCGCCTATCGCATGGGGCTGCTGGGGAAGCTCGTGGCGCAGGTAACGGCGCCCATGCTGGAAGCAAACCCGACGTATCGCAATCTCTATTACACGGACGTGGAGCGCGCGATCGAGAATACGACGGTGACCAACCTGCCCAAACAGACGGTGGACTCCGGGGATTACTTTTCGCGCCGCATGGCCGAGGCCAATGCCAACAACGAAGTAATCGAGAAGGAATATGAGGCGGGTATCGGCATCGGCGGGATCGCCAAGTCCCTGCTGGCCGATGACACCAGCCGCTCGGCCCGGGCCGTGGCCGACGTGTGGGGAACCATACTCACCGGGGCCGAAGTCGCCGGGAATGTGTCGCCGGAACGCATGCGGGAGTACTGCCTGTACGGGATGAAGTTCTACATCGACCGCAAGAATACGCAGGCGATGGAAGCGGCTGAAATCCGCTACGAACAACTGGTCGCGCCGGACGCGAACTACCTCGTGGCGTTGGGCGATTCCTATTTCGGGGCCGGATTCAACGAG
The DNA here is from genome assembly GCA_016791475.1 of Candidatus Hydrogenedentota bacterium. Lineage (NCBI taxonomy): Bacteria > Pseudomonadati > Candidatus Hydrogenedentota > Candidatus Hydrogenedentota bacterium. The sequence goes on along the minus strand of JAEUWI010000001.1, from coordinate 210,803 downwards.
CAGGCGATCATCAAGTATAAGGCGGCCCTGAGTCTCGCCCCCGACCGCCGCGATGTGGCGGGGAAGATTTCGGACTACTACGTGGCCAAGGGCAACCAGGATCTGGAGAACGGCCAGCTTGAGTCGGCACAAGACTCCTTCGCCGCCGCCCTGGCGTCGAATCCGCTGCATGAGAGCGCCGAGGGGAGCCGCCTAGAGGTGACCCGTATGATCGAGGATCGCGACGCGCGCCTGGCCGCGAATCAAACGCTGCTTGATCGGGCCGCGGAACTGGAGCGGCTGGCCGATGACGAAGCGCTGCGCAATCGCGCCGCCGAAGCGATCGATCTGCTTCGGGAAGCGGAAGGCAACTACATGGAAGTGACCGACGAATTCCCCCTCGAGTATTCATTGCGCGAGCGGGGTCTCGCTGCGGTTCAGACACGAATTCAGGAGCTCAAGAAGCAGATTATCGTGAACGCCGCGGATTTCAGCGGCACAGGCTATGTTCAGGACGTTCCCCGTCTGGTCCAGGCCCACGGCACCGGGCTGGACGAGGCGGGTCTGAAGGCGCTGCTCCGGCGCGCGTATGACGCTGAGTTTGATGCGGTGGCGAAGCGACTGGAAGAATCCGCCCAGGTGAAGTAAGGCCGGGTGGGACTTATGGGACTTATGGGACTTATGGGTCGTATGGGTCGTATGGGTCGTATGGGTCGTATGGGTCGTATGGTTCGTATGGGTCGTATGGGTCGTATGGGTCGTATGGGTCGTATGGGTCGTACGGGACTTGCTCGCCCTTAGGAACCAATTCTTCCCCCTTCGTCCTACAGCCTACAGCCTACAGCCTACAGCCTACAGTCTACAGTCTACAGTCTACAGCCTACAGTCTACAGCCTTCCGCCCCATACTTTTGCAATCCTTCGAGCCCCTATAGTATGCTTTCCGTGGTTTTCGTACGGGTCCTGCCCGCGTGGAGACCGCCCCGAATTCTGGAACCGTCGGCGGCTGGGAGGCTCGCCGGATGGGGCCGCACCGCACACTGTCGGCTGCGGGGTTCCACCGAAGCATTTATCCCTGCCACCCCGCTGTCGCGCCGAAAACCTCCCCAACTGGCCCAGGCCAGCCACCGGACAGAGCGGCCTGAAATGGGGCCCGGCAACCGAAATACTCGTGCCCAGTTGTTCAGAATCCGTATCAAGCAGCCCAAGGAGATGGAACCATGCCAGTCGTAGACTTCAAGAAATATTGTGCGATGCTGGAGAAGGCTCAGAAAGAGAAGTACGCCTATCCCGCTGTAAATATCACCACCACCGACACGGTGAACGCCGCCATTGAAGGCTTTGCCGCGTCCAAGAGCGACGGCATCATCCAGGTGTCCACCGGCGGCGGCGAGCATGCCTCCGGCAACCTGAAGGACATGGTGCTCGGCGCCATCTCTCTGGCCGAACACACCCACCGTGTCGCCGCAAAGTACGACATCAATATCGCCCTGCACACCGACCACTGCCAGCCCGGCAAGGTGGACAGCTTCCTGAAGCCCCTGATTGCCGAGACCGCCCGTCGCCGCGCCGCGGGCCTGCCGAACCTGTTCAACAGCCACATGCTCGACGCCAGCGAACTGCCGCTGAAGGAGAACATGGCGCTCTCCGTGGATATTCTGAAGCTCTGCAAAGAGAACGAGATCATCCTGGAAGTGGAAGCCGGTGTGGTCGGCGGTGAAGAAGACGGCGTAAACCACGAAGGCGCCCCGGCCGAAAAACTGTACACGACGCCGGCCGACATGGTCGCGGTGTACGAAGCCCTGAGCACGGTGGAAGGCGCAAAGTACATGTTCGCCGCGACCTTCGGCAACGTGCACGGCGTGTACAAGCCCGGCAACGTGAAGCTGACCCCGATCATCCTGAAGAACGGCCAGGATGCGGTTGTCGCAAAGTATGGCGAAGACGCGCGCTTCTGGTTGGTGTTCCACGGCGGTTCCGGCTCCAGCGTGGATGAGATCCGCGAAACCCTGGACTATGGCGTGATCAAGATGAACATCGACACGGACACGCAGTACGCCTTCACGCGCCCCGTGGTGGAGCACATGTTCCACAACTACGACCAGGTGCTCAAGGTCGAGGGCGAAGTGGGCAACAAGAAGATGTACGACCCGCGCGCGTGGCTGAAGAAGGCCCGCGCCAACATGGCCGCCCGCATCTCCCAGGCCTGCGACGACCTTCGCAGCACCGGAAAGACCATGGGCGTCTGATTCTCGCCCCGAAGCATCCTTTCGCGCGTTCGTAGTATAATAAGTAGACGCGCGAGTCTATCGAAGCATTTCGCGCGACCGCCTGATACAGGCGGTCGCGTTTCATTTCCTTCAGGAGTTTGATCACTATGGAAATCATCGTCGCCAAGCCCCGCGGCTTCTGCGCGGGCGTCGAGCGGGCCATCAAATGCGTGGAGCAGGCGCTGGAACGCTACGGCGCGCCGGTGTACGTGCTCAACAACATCGTGCACAACGCCCACGTCGTGAACGAGCTCAAGGAGCAAGGCGCCGTGTTTGTGAAGGACATGGACGAAGTGCCCGAAGGCGCGCACCTCCTTTTCAGCGCCCATGGGGTCAGCCCCGAGCGCTGGGAGCACGCCAGGCGCCTCAATCTGGAAGTGATCGACGCCACCTGCCCTCTGGTGGAAAAGGTGCACTTCGAAGCGCGCCGCTTCGCGAAGAAAGGCTACACGATTATCCTCATCGGCGAAGAGGGTCACGACGAAACCATCGGCACCATGGGCCAGGCCCCGGAGCACATCATCCTCGTGACCACGAAGGAGGATGTGGATCAACTGGAGGTCGAGGACCCGGACAACCTTTCCTACATTACCCAGACAACCCTCAGTGTGAACGATTGCCAGATTATCATCGACGCGTTGAAGAAGAAGTTTCCCAATATCATGCAGCCGCCCAAGGAAGATATCTGCTATGCCACGACGAACCGGCAGGCGGCCGTAAACGCCCTCACGCCCGATGTGGACCTGGTGTTGGTCGTGGGTGACCAGGAAAGCGCCAATTCCGCGCGCCTCGCGGAGATCGCCCGAGACAAGGGCAAGCCGGCCCACCTGATTCTGGACGCCACCCGGATAGATGAAGCCTGGCTCAACGGCGTGGAGCGCGTGCTGCTCACCTCGGGCGCGTCCGTGCACGACAAGCACGTGCAGGGCGTCATACGCTATCTGCAGGATCGCGAACCCTGCACGGTGGAGGAGCGGGAACTCGTTGAAGAGAATGTGTTTTTCCGACTGCCGGCCGCGATTGCGTAGGGACTGACGCACCCACCGTGTATTGGCCGTAACGTCTTGCCCTTCGGCCCAAGACCAACGGCGACAAAGTGGAGTGTTGTCTCTGGGTGTGGCTGTCCCGTCGTGCGGGAAGTGGATTGGACGTCTCTATGGACAAGTCAACAGGCAACATGTAGTCTGGTCGATGTGGGACTGTAGACCGGTGTTATCTCCGCGAGCGACGGGACAGCCACACCCGGCGGCATCACGGACTCGCAATCGGAGCGATTGACGGGTTGTGTATCACGAAGATCTTCACCGATATCGCGGGTGCGTCAGTCCCTGCGCGCCCACAGCGCAAACATCAGCAGGGTAAAAATGAGATAGCCGTGATCGCGCTTGCCCTTGTTGTGGGCGTCGAGTAAGCCTGCCACCGTGTCGCTGTTATACATCCCCATGCCCGCGTCTTTGGCCCGCAACGTATCCTGTACCAGCTCCCGCCAGGGCCCCGCGATCCAGTGGGAGACGGGAGCGTTGAAGCCCGCTTTTTTTCGGGCAAGAACGGCCCTGGGCACTTGGCCCCGGGCCGCATCGCGCAGAATCTTTTTGCCACGAAGCCCCGACAGCTTCAGGTGCGGCGGCAACCCGGCGCAGAACTCCACCAGGCGATGATCGAGGAAGGGGCTGCGCACTTCCAGCCCGTGGGCCATGCTGGCGCGATCAACTTTTACGAGGATATCGTCGGCCAGCCAGGTCTTGTAGTCCACGTAGAGCATACGATCCAGCGGGTTCAGCTTCGGCACTTCGTCCCAGGCGCGCTGGAAAGGCGCAAAGGGATTGAAGGTTTCTTCCCAGGCATCGGCGGCTATCAATGCCTTCAGGGCATCGCGGCGCAACAGCATGCGCCACCAGGCGTGGGCGTCACAGGGGTTCAAACGGGCACCCGACAGAAACTGCTTCAGCTTGTAGGTCGCCCCCACCTTGCGCCGGTTATCGGGCAAGAGGTCTGCGGCGAGCGAAGCGGACGCCAGCAGTGGGCCGGGCACAATCGACGCCAGTCGCCGCAGGCGATCCGCCGCGTGGGTCGTGTAGCCTGCAAGCAGTTCATCACCGCCATCGCCCGACAGGGCCACGGTCAGGTGCTTGCGCGCTTCGCGGCATAGCACCCACGTGGGGAGGATAGACGTGTCCGCGAATGGTTCGTCAATGTGGCGCGTAACTTCGAGCAGCAGATCCGGGCTTTCGCATTGCACTATTGCTTCGGTATGTTCGGTTCCAAGCTCCTTTGCCACGAGGGAGGCCCAGGGCAATTCGCTGTAACTTTCCTCCTGAAAGCCAATGCTGAAGGTCTTCAGCCAGGCTTGTTGCGCTCGAATACGCGCGCAGATCATGCTGGAGTCGAGACCACCGCTGAGAAAGGCTCCGAGAGGCACATCGCTCAAGAGGCGCTCAGAAACGCTCTTATCCAACATTCCCGAAAAAGTCTCGACTTGCGCCGCGTCCGGGCTCATCTGCTCCCGTTGGCGATCCGTCCACACCCGAGCGAGGTTCCAGTAGGTGTACTCCACGATACGCTCGCCGGGTCTCCAGCATAACCACGTTCCCGGATTCAGTCGCTTCACACCGCGGTGGGTGGCCTCCTCACCCATGACGTAGCCGGTGGAGAAGTATTGAAGCGCCGCGCGTCGATTCAAGACTGAAGGAAGTCCCGGAATCTCTCGAAACGCCCTCATTTCCGACGCGAAGTAAAGTACCCCGCGCCCGTCGGTCGTCCAGTAGAGTGGTTTGACGCCCAGGCGGTCACGCACCAGGTAGAGGCTGCGGTGGTGTTCATCCCACAGGGCGAAGGCGAACATCCCCGCGAGTCGTTCCATCAGTTTTTCCATCCCCCACGCTTCATAGCCATGAAGCAGCACTTCGGTGTCCGAACGGGACTTGAAGTGGGCTCCGCCGGCGATGAGTTCATCGCGAAGATCCGGATAATTGTATATCTCGCCGTTGAAGATCACATGGAGGCCACGTTGCGGGAGCTGCATGGGCTGACGCCCGCCCTCCAGATCGATGACCGAAAGGCGCCGGTGGCCCAGCGATACGCCACTCGCGCTGCAATATCCATCGTCGTCTGGCCCTCGATGGGCAAGCGCCGTGGTCATGGCTTCCAGCACGCCGGGCGGCGGTGTTCGCTGGGGATCGGGATAGGCAATGCCGCAGATACCACACATGGTTCAGACGCCGGTCTGCAAACGAAGCTTTCGGCCCATACGGATGGGATCGATGCCGCCTGTTCTCCGCTCAGCCATCGGGCGTTGATGCCTTGTAGCCCCGCTCCGGTATACGAATTTCGGAGAGGTTGCACTGAAAGCGCACCGCGAGAAATCCGAGGGCCATGACGATATTGGCGCAATAGAAGCCCAGCGAGAACAGGAGCAGTGCTGGAAACCGCCCCGGGACGAGCAGGGCCGCGATCAGTGTGCCGACTGTGAAACCAGCGACCGCCATCACCTGCGCGAGAAAGAGCTTGATCGGATTGAACAACACAATCGTCATGACAATGATCTGCAGGGCCCGAAGCGTGTCGCGCCGGTAACGCACGTGGCTCTTTCCGTTGCGCGCAAAGTATTCGATGGGCCGATACGCCACGTGATGCCCCGTCTGAAAGGCAATAATGGTAATACTTGTGGTGAAGGAAAATCCCCCCGACAGGGCGGGGGCGCACTGGGCGATCAAGTCGCGCCGAATGATTCGCAGGCCACTGTTCACGTCGGGAATGGGCTGACCCACGACAAATTCGGTGAAGCATTTGAAGAGCACCCTGGCCCACCGCTTCACGACACCCGCCGCGAAGTGCGCGCCCTGCCGTGCGCCGACGAGCATATCGAGATCCCGTGCGACCGCCTCATCGAGCATCGGCGCCATCTCATCGACGGGATAGGTGCCGTCGGCGTCGGTAATGCCAATCCAGGGATGGGTCGCGTTGCGAACACCCGTAAGCAGCGCGTTGCCATAACCTTTGTTGGTGGGGTGAACAATAACCCGCGCCGAAGTCCGGCGCGCCCGCTCCCCGGTGTCGTCCGTGGAACCGTCGTCCACCACGATGATTTCGAAGTCATGCCCTGTGTCCTTGAAGGCCACATTCAGCTTCGAAACCGTGTCTTCGATCGATCCGGCCTCATTGAAGACCGGAATAACGATGGTGATGGCGGCCATGGCGTTCCCGCGATTACGGTTGGCGACTGAGAATGTACAGGTATCTCCGCGGTTATTATAGTGATACCGCGCATTAAATCAACCTCAATTGTCAACGGCCACCAGGGCCACGTCCCGCTTGTCCAGCCAGCACGTCCGTTCGTCGGGGAGGGTCACCTGGACCCAGTCGCCCCGATCTTCGAGCACGGAAAATTCGGTGCCCGCGTGGAGGGGTTCGCCAAAACTGGGCTGATAGGTCTCGCCGTCTCCCTTTCGCGCGACACTCTCCTTCGCCACGACGACACCCGCCGGATGGGCGCGGTGGCCCCGGGCCTCGACCGTCAGAGAGATGAACAGGAGCCCCGCGAGGAGTCCCGTGAGCACAAGCGCGCCATTGAGCACGCCGCGCTTCCAGAAGAGTCGGGCCGCCGCCAGCCCCCAGAAGGCGAGAAAGGCGCCCGTAAAAACGCGCAGGCGTATGCCCGATGGTATATCGTAGTGCCAGAAGAAGAGCGTGTTCAGAACTTTGCGCTTTTCCGTCGGCTTGAAGGAATCCATGCGCTGCTGGCGCACGTAGGCCAGATTCTGCTGGAGGTTTATGTTGTTCGGCATGTATTGCTCCGCGCGGAGATAGTTGAGGATGGCGCGCCCGATATCCCCCCGCTGGAACCATACGTTTCCCAGATTGTAGTAGAGCTTGCCGTTTTCAACGCCGCCCTCGCGAATAATCTGCTCCAACCGCAGCGTGGCCTTCTCATACTCCGCCTGGGCCGCCGCGGGATCCGTGGCAACGAGTCCGTTGCCCGCTTCGAAGGCCTTGGTGGCCTCGGTGAATGCGGTCTCAATTTCGGCCCGCCCCATGGAGGCCGCACCAGCCGGAGGGGCGGCGAGCAACACGGCCGCGATACAGAGCAGGGCCAAATGCAGCAAAGACATCATCGCGCGCATCAGCCGATCTCCTTTTCCAGCGCGTCCGCGCATTCCAGCATGCGTCGGGTGACTTCGGCGAGGGGGCTTCCACCCGCACCCGCATAGTGGTGCGCTTCGCATTCTTCGAAGACCTTCCGCAGCGCGCCCAGCGTGGCATCGCTTGCGCCCTGAGCCCGGAGGGGGCGCTCTACATCGCTGAATATCAGGGCACTGGCCCGGGCATCCAGTTTGGCGGCGAGATAGGCGCGGAGCGCCTGAAGGGCCTTGCCGTGATTCTGCTCCGTGTCCGCCAGCGCCAGAGTGAGCTGGGCGCGGGCCAGTTTTCGGGCCCGGGCCTTCGGGCGCAGCCCGCCCAGCCGGCGTACCATCAGGGTGCCGGCGAGGGCCCCCCACGCCACAGGCGGCAGCAAGAGGAGCAGCCAACTCGAAGCGGAGCGCATCCACACATCCGGCCCGAAACGCTGGGGATTGAGCGCGTCCGCCTCGGTGAAATTGTGGGCGATGCCTTCGTTCACGGCCACATGCTCGATAGTCTCTTCCCGCGGGCGGAAGCCCTCCGCATCGGAAGCGGTCACCACCTGGGTTGCCCGCACCTTAAGGGGGATGGGGTTCGACCGGGCCATTTCATAGCGGCCGCTCACCGTGTCGAAATAGGCCAGCTCGATGGGGGGCACCTCCGTCACTTCGGGTGACTGGGCGCGGATGGTCTGAGTAAAGATCTTCCGATTTTCCTCGGCGCGACCGGGGGCCATTTCGTCCGGGATGCGGAATTTTTCCGCGAGCGCGGGCTGTTGCTGGAGCGAGGGCAATTCAAAGTGGCGTAGGTAGGTGGGGCCCTGCAGCATGATCGTGAGTGTAATCGGATCGCCCACGTTGACTTCGGTCGGTGTCGCGGTCGTGGCGATCGAGAATTCTCCGATCAGTCCCGAGAAGTTTGCGGGTTTTCCCTCTTCAGGCACGGCCTTCACCGAAAGTGTCAACGGATCGGCCTGGACCACCACACTCTTGGTCTGATCGCGCGACCCGAATTCAAATGGTGAACGGCTTCGGCGCTGATCTTCCACCACCGCCTGCGCCGCGGCGGTTGATTGGGGTACTTCGATCTCGCCGGCGGCTTTCGGCACCAGTACATGCACGAAAGTCAGGGTGACAAAGCTTGTACCATTGGAGCGGGCCTCGCCCTTTTCCGCCACGACTTCCTGATTGTCGATCATGATGCCGACGTATTCGCGATCCCGGCGTTGCTCGATCTGCATCACTTCCGAATCGAAGTCGGGCGCGTTCAGCACGGGCAGATTAAAGGTTACATCCCGCACGGGATCGCCTATGTAATAGGTCGTGGTCATGGCGATGGGTTCGCCGACGTAGCAGGTCGCCTTGGAGAGTTGCGTGGTCAGTTTGAAGTTCTCGACCGCTTCCGGGGGGCTCGCCACCACGACGAGGGGCTCGGTTGTGAGGGGCCGCCCCTCGGCGGTGACGGTGATCGCCGGTATCTCGATGCGTCCGGTCCGCTTCGCGGTGAGTCGGAAATTAATGAGGTACTGGCGCGACACGACGCGGGTCGTGCGACCGTTGATCCGGGTGATTGACGCGCTCTCGTTGCGGCGGTTTCCGCCAAACTCCACGGTAAAATCATTGGACAGGAAACTGAGATCCGGCGTATCCGCGTTGTCTACGTTGCTGACCTGGAGCTGGAGGACAAAGGGCTCGCCGACGGAAACCGCCTCCTTTTCCACCACCGCGGTGATGGTGGGGGATTCCTGCGCGGAGGTTGCCCAGGCCGTGACCAGCGTCAGGACACACAACGTTACCTGAGCTATAGATGCGTGGCAGAATCTCATGGGTCACCAATCCTTCTCAACGGGCGCAACACCGATCATCCGCCTCAGGTCGCGTTGTTCTTTGTTCCGCTTTTCCTGGTTGAGAATGTCTCTGGCGTTGGCGTCCGGCGGCGGTGTTCCGTCGTCCGGTGTATCCATCTTCCCGGTTTCTTCGGGCTTGTTGTTCTCCCCGGACTTTTCTTCGGGCTTTTCGGGCTGTTCTTGCTGATTCTTGTTCTTGTTGTCCTCGGCGGACGGTTGTTCCTCGGACTGTTGTTCCTCCTTCTCCTCCGCATCGAGGGCCTTGCGGGCCTCTTTCAGTTTCTCCAGCGCCTCTTCCTGGGCCTTGTTCGCCGCTTCGGCGTTCTGGTTCTTCAGATGCTCTTCCGCTTCCTTCTGCTTTTCCGCCGCGTCTTTCGCGCTGGATTTCGATTCCGGTTCGGGCGCCGGATCGCCCGGCGACGTCATCTGCTCGGCCAGGTCTTCGGTCTTATCCCGGGTCTGTTCCTGCTGCTGCTTCATCGCCTCCATCTGCTCCGGCGTCGGCGCGGGTTGCGAGGGGTCCGACTGCTGCGTCCGCTGTTGTTGCGCGGCCTGCTCCGACTGCTGGTTCTGCTGTTGTTGCTCTTCGATGAGCTCGTCCAGCTTCTCCTTCGTCTCCTCCTTCTTCTGCTGTTCCTGCTGCTTCTGTTGTTGTTCTTTTTGTTGCCGCTCTTGTTCCTGTTGCCGCTGTTGCCGGCGGAGTTCCTGAATGGTTCTCTTCACCATTTCAAGATTGTGAGCCGCGGCATCGATCGACTTGTCGCGGGCGAGGGCGTCCTTGTAGTAACCCATGCTCCGGTTCAGCGAGGCCATGGCGGCGTCGGGGTCCTGGGCAACTTTCTCCTGCCCCTCCTTGAATGCGCAATTTCCAAGATTATAGGCGCTCCGCGCCTGCAATTGCGCGTCCTCCGAAAGGACACCGGCCTGCTCGAAGGCTTCCCGCGCTTTGGGGAGGTCCCCCAACTGGTAAAGGGCCGCCCCTCGGTTGAACTGGAGCGCGGGATTGTCCGGTTGCTCTTTCGCAAGTCGATCATAGACGTCCAGGGCTTCCTGATAGTTGCCTGCGCCGTAGAGGGCATTGGCCCTGTCCACTTCGGGATTGGACCCGGCCCAGACGTGCCCCGAAAGCAACAGTGCGCCCACAACCATCATCCGGGTTGCATGGCGCGTCAAGTTTCCAGCCGCGTATATCATGTTGATTGCCGCCTCCGCTCAGTCAACAGGGTCTCCGCACAGAGCAGGAGGAAGCCCGCCGCCAGGAAGATCTGGAACTTCTCGTCGTACAATGTGATTCGGGATTCATCCAGCGCCTTCTTTCGGGCGCTCGCGATGAATTCCTGGTAGATGGCATTGAGGTCAAATGCGCCCGTGGCCACGTTCAGGTATTTTCCGTCGGGCGTCGCGGCCGCAACTTCCCGGAGCGTGGCCGCGTCCAGGCGAGTCCATACTTCTTCGCCCTGATAGGTCAGGAAAGACTTTCGACCATTGGAATCAACGACGGGAATACGCTCGCCCTGATTCTCGTTTCCCAGGCCGATGGCGATGATACGGATACCCGCTTCTCCCGCCTGCTTTGCGGCCTCCATGGGAAAGCTCTCCTGATCGTCCCCGTCGGTAATGAGGATGATATCCCGGAATTCCTTCTCCTGCTCGTCGAATACCTCCGTCAACGCTTTGCGCAGGGCGTCGCCGATGAGGGTTCCACCGCGCGATATTTCGTCGGGTCCGATATCTTCCAGCATCATGCGAAAGAAACCATAGTCCAGTGTGAGCGGGCACTTGACCACGGAGGTGCCGGCGAAGGCGATGAGGCCGACCCGATCGCCGCTGAGGCCTTCCAGACAGTCGCGAATGGCGAGCTTGGCCCGTTCCAGGCGGTTGGGTGCGAGGTCTTCGGCCAGCATGCTGCGGGAAACGTCCACGATGAAGACCACGTCGCGCCCTTCGCGGTTGACGATCTGGGGCTGTGGGTTCCACGCGGGCCGGGCGAGTCCAATCACAATGAAGGCGACGGCGGCGAGGAGCAGGGCGTGTTTCCCCAGCCGCTTACCGGAATGGAGCTGGTTGTTGAGTTGTAGCAGCAGCGGATTGGCCGCGAATTTTTCGAGGGCCGTGCGGCGTCGCCAGGCGCCATAGGCCAGCAGCGAGATCAGGGCGGGCAGCAGCCACAACAGGTGAAGCATTTCCACGTGGTAGAGCTTCATGGGTGCCTCCGCAGCCAGGTATTGCGCAGGACAAGCTCGGCGACCAGCAGAAACAGGGCCGAGAGCGCGAAGGGCAGAAAGCGCTCGTTGTAATCCAGATAGCGAAGCGACTCTACTTCGCTGGTTTCCAGGCGACCTATTTCGTCGTAGACCGCGCGAAGGGACTCCGCCGAGTCCGCGCGCTGGTAGATGCCACCGGTCATGCCGGCGATTTTCTTGAGTGTCTCGTCATTCAAATTACGATCACCGGGCAATATAAAGGCCCCAAAAGGGCTCTGGCCCTGTTCCAGCGCGGGATCGCTGCCGATGCCGATGCAGTAAATCTTGATCCCCCACTCCTTCGCCAGTTTCGCCGCATCTTCCGGGGTCTGGGTGCCGCGATTGTTGATCCCGTCGGTCAGCAGGATGATGATCTTGCTCTTTATCTCGTAGGATTTCCCGAGGCGGGCGTTGACCTTGAGCTGCTCCTCTTCCGCCGTCTTCAACCGCGCGGCGGCCAGGGCCAGTGCGTCGCCGATTGCCGTGCCGTCCTCGCTTTTCACTTCCGGCATTTCCACCTTTTCCACCAGCGAAACGAGGGCGTCGTGTCCCAGGGTGAGGGGTGCGATGGTGTCGGCAAAACCGGCGAATACAACCAGGCCGATCAAGTCGTTCGGTCGGCCGTCGAGTTTGCCGCCGCTGCCGGTTACGAATTCGTTGAACACGCGCTTCACAACTTCGAGGCGGTTCATGATCTGGCCGTCGAAGGCCATCTCCTCACTCATGCTTCGGGAGCGGTCGAGCACCATTTCGATGGCGATGCCCTGCCCCACGTCGCGCACCCGCTCCTGCCCTTTCTGCGGGCGCGCCAGGGCGATGATGAGCAGAAAGAGCGCGAGATATCGGAGGGCGGGCAGCAGCTTCTGACAGCGTACGCGTAGCGATGCGCCGAACCTGGCCGCCGTCTCGGTGCTGGAAAAGCGCAGGGCCGCCTGGCTCCCGCGGTGTCGGCTGTAGTAGTAGAGAGCGGGCAGGGCCAGGAGGAGCAATAAGGCCAGGGGAGACTCGAATCGCACGGGCTCAAGCCTCCGCGGCGGCGGCCGCCTGGGCCACCGCTTTCATCGCCGCGCGGTGGGCCGCCTCGGAATCAATAATGAACTTCCGGCAGGACTGGAAGGTATCGCGAATCTCTTCGGAAGTGGGCTCCGCCTTGGCAAACTTAACCAGGTCACAGTGGCGCAGGAAGGCGCGCAGCAGTAGCTGCTCCTGAAGCCCGAGGACGGCGTTGTGCTGGAGTTCGGACAGAAACTCTTCCGTGGTACGCTCGGGAGCACGCAGTTGGAACTGGTCTTCCATGTAGCGTCGCAGGGCGTCCGAAACGCGGATGTAATACTCCTTGTACAGGCCTTTCTCCACGAGCTTTTCCCGTTCAATCGCATCCAGCGCCTCGAGGGCGCGCAGGTGTGGCGGAATCGGGGCCGGTGGAGGCGGGCCCGGCACCACCCGGACGCACCTGTACCAATAGAGCGCGCCAAGGGCCGCCGCGATCAGCAGCACCAGCGCGATGTATAGTGCCCAGGGCCTGGGACTCCGCACCGCCACGGGGCCGACGATATCCATAATACCGGGTTGCGCACTCGGGGCGATCACGGAAGTAACGGTGATGCTCACCGGTTCCGTTTCCGCTGTGGACTTCTCGTCGTCGCCCTCCACTTCCTTCCAGAAGGACACGGACAGGGAAGGGATGGTGTAGGTGCCGTCGAGGAATGGCTCCAGACGATACGTGCGGCTCCGGTGGACCTTGCCGTCGTCACCGAGAACCGGCGGGGCGTCTTCATAACTCGCCGAAGCGAACTCGGAGGGAAGGTCGGGCGCTGGTATCTCCGGACTGGCCGCTTCTGCCTTTTCCTGCTCGGGGTAGATTGGAAATTCCACCGAATACCCGTCATCCGTGGTTGCGGAAAGGGTGAGGGCGAGCGATTCCGCCGTGGAAATGGATTCGGCGGAGGTCTGGAGCGTAAGGGTCATGGGACCGCGTTCGATGGTCCGTTCAACGCCCCTGGGTGTTTCGGGTTTAACTTCCGTCCCACCACCACAGCCCGCAAGGACCGTGAAAGACAAGGCAAGGGCGAAGGTCGCACTCAAACCCGACGCCTTCCCGCCCGTCCAAATGCTTGCGACCCACGTCATCGCGATCCGCATTCCCGGGCCAGCCTGAAGCTTATGTGCAGACGTCCCCCTCATCGCTTCTGGCGCTCCCGTCGCTTGAAGAAACGGATCAGGTCCAGCAGATAATCGTGAGAGGTACCGACCTCGATCAGGTCGATGTCCATGGAACGCAGGTTCTCGCGGAGGCCCTCGGCCCGCGCGCGCCCCGCCGCCGCATACGCGCTGCGAATGGCGGCGCTGCCCGTATCAATCGTCACGGTTGTGCCGGTCTCCGCATCCTGGAGGTCGAGGAGGCCCACATTGGGCAATTCGTATTCGCGGGGGTCGCTCACCGATAGGGCGATGAGGTCGTGGCGACGGCTCAGGATGCGCAGGGTGCGGTCATAGTCCCGGTCGAAAAAGTCGCTGATGAGAAAGACGATGCTGCGGCGGTTGAGGATGCGCGCGGCGAAATCGAGTCCGGCGCGGATATTGGTGCCTTTCTTCTTCGGCTCGAAGGAAAGGAGTTCGCTGATAAGGCGCAGCACGTGGGTGGTGCCTTTGGCGGGTGGAATGAACATTTCCACCTCTTCCGTAAACACCACGAGCCCGACCTTGTCGTTGTTCTTGATGGCGGAGAAGGCCAGCAGCGCGCAGAGCTCCGTGGCCACTTCGTTTTTCATATTCTTCACACTGCCGAAACGCCCCGAAGCGGAGAGGTCCACCAGGAAGAGCAGCGTCAACTCGCGTTCTTCGCGAAAACGCTTCACGTAGGGGTGGCCCGTCCGGGCGGTCACGTTCCAGTCGATGGTGCGGATCTCGTCGCCGGGCTGGTATTCGCGGACTTCGTCGAATTCCATGCCCTGACCCTTGAACACGCTATGGTATTCGCCCGCCAGCACATCATTGACCGCCTTGTTGGTCATGATCTGGATGTAGCGAACTTTTTTTGCGAGTTCTTTGGAGATCATCGTGCGATACCGGGTAGCTCGGGGCCGTTCAGGGCACTTCAACCGTGTCGAGGATCTGTCCGACGAGATCTTCAGAGGTCTTTTCGTCGGCCTCGGCCTCGTACGTGGGAATCACGCGATGACGCAACACGTCCAGCGCGATGCTCTTCACGTCCTGGGGTGTCACGTAGCCCCGGCCCTGCAGCAGCGCGTGGGCGCGGGAGGCCATGGCGAGGAAAATCGTGGCGCGGGGCGAAGCGCCGTAGCGAATGTATTCGCCAATATTGAGCTGGTAGGCGTCGGGGTTGCGGGTGCACTCCACGAGATTTACGATGTACTCTTCGAGCTTCTCGTCCATGTAAATTTCTTCGGCCAGCAGGCGGAGGCGCGCGATGTCATCGGGCGTGAGCACGCCATTCGCCGAGATCTTGGTCGATGCCCTGGACTGGGAACGGAGGATCTGAAGCTCTTCGGCTTTGGTGGGGTAGTTGATCTTCAGCTTGAGCATGAAGCGGTCCACCTGGGCTTCGGGCAGTGGGTAGGTGCCTTCCTGCTCCACGGGGTTCTGGGTGGCCAGCACGAAGAAGGGGTCCGCCAGTTTGTAGCTCGCATCGCCGATGGTGACCTGCTGTTCCTGCATGGCTTCCAGCAGGGCGCTCTGCACCTTGGCGGGGGCGCGGTTGATCTCATCCGCCAGAATCACATTGGCAAAGATGGGTCCTTTACGCGTCACGAAACCGCCATCTTTGGGATTGTAGATGAGCGTGCCGATAAGGTCCGCCGGCAGAAGATCGGGGGTGAACTGAATGCGGTTGAAGCTGCACTGGACAACCTGGGCCAGGGTGGTGACGGAAAGCGTCTTGGCAAGTCCGGGGACGCCCTCGATCAGCACGTGGTTGTTGCACAGCAGCGCCAGAAGCAGGCGGTCGATGAGGTAGTCCTGGCCTACAATGACCTTTTTGATTTCGGACCGCACCTGCTGGAGGAGGGCCGCTTCCTGGCCGACGCGCGCGCTGATCTGATTGACATCCACCGCCATTATATCGGTTCTCCTTGGTTCAAACAGGGGGAATTCAAGCTGATTTGGTAAATTTCCGCAGTGGCACGGGGCTCACCTGGGCAGGAAAAGCAATATACGTGCCAGTTGGCATCCGGCGTAAACGGCTTGTTTCAAAGCAGGTTAGGGGCTTTGAGCGACCACAAAATGCCTCATTTCACCCATTCACTCCCGATATGAGGCACGCCGAAGCCTTACAGTACCCTGTCGCAGGGGGGTGAGGCAAGACGGGGCCAGTTGATTGTGGATGTTGCTGGTGCATGTTGGAGAGCAAGAAGTTCCAAATTGAGCGGATCAGTCTTCCAGCTTTCGCCGATACTCGCTGGCATACTTCTCGCGCATTCGAATTTTCTCGGTCTCCCGGTCGTACACGGCCACGGCCAGGGCCCAGGCGCGGTCCTGCATGGTATCCTGCTCCATGGCCTGCTGGTAGGCCATTTCGCCAATATCCAGGATGTAGAGCGCGGAGAGCAGCTTCTCCGGCTTGTTGCGCAGCAGGTCCAGGATCCGCTCGGAAAGCGCCTCAAGGAGCAGTTGACGGTTGGCGTCGAAAGGCGAAATGCCGCCCAGCTCGACCTGCCAGTTTTCCCGCAGCGCGCTGCAAGCGGATTGTATAAGCGATGTGTCCATGCTCAGGCGCCTCGCTTCCCGTGCTGTGTTTCCCGCATCCAGAACCAGTAATCGTCCCGCTCCAGGTGCTTTTCCAAGCGGCTGGGATATCCGAGGAAGGTGGCGAATCGGGCGTAGGCGGCGGCCGTTTCAGGTTCGATTTCCTGGTCCAGGGTGGCGAGCTCGCCCAGCGTGAAGGATAGCCAGGCCATGTCGGGCGCAAAATCCGGATAGCCGCTGATGTCGGGCCAGATGGCGTTTCGGGCGACTTCGAGCGGGAGCGTGTCCATCTCGGGCACGAGTGCGTCGAGCACCATTTCGAGGGTCAGGTGATCGTCCGGTCGGCTCCAGCCCACCACATCATCGTAGCCGATACTCTCAATTTTCCGGCCGATCTCTTGCAGGATCGCGTCCTGCATGGTGTGCAGCAATACCCGCAATTCTTCGCGCCGGTCACTGGCGCGGAGCACTTCGGCGCGCAAGAGGCGCGTGCGGAACGAGTCGGGAAACTCCTGCAGGATGGCGAGGGCCTCGTCAAATCGCTCATTTCCGATGGCGACACGGATGACGGGTTCGAGCACCTGATCGAGCGATCCGGGCGCCTGGCGGAGGTAGGCCTGGAGAACCACATCGGCGCGGGCATGGTGCCCCTGCTTGATCCAGAGCTCGGTAAGTCGGCGAACCGCCTCGTAGCCCGCGGCATGATCCTTGAGGGCGAAGGCCTTGCTTAGCTGATGCTCTTCTTCCTGGGGATCGTCAACGCAATGGAAGTAGGAGGCCAGGGCCAGGTGAAAGGCGTAGGGGCTCTGCTCCTGACCTTCGCGCAGTTTGCGCATGTGGATGGCCTGGTCGTAGCCTTCAAGGAGCGTGATGGAGCGAAGTTGCGCCGCGATCTCGGCCGGCGAGGGCCGGTTGAATTCGGACGACCGGGGCATGATGTCGAGAGCGTCCATGATGCTGAGCACGGCCACGCAAAGGTCTTCGTAGCTCTCCCAGCGATCGCGCGGGTGTTTGGCGAGGCAACGGCGGACGAGGGCGTCGACGGCGGTCGGGAAGGTGGGTCCCAGGAGCTCGCGCAGGGATTCGGGCGTTTCGTTGAGGTGCATCCGCTTCATTTCGAGAAGGCGGCCGGCGGACCCGTCGCTCTGGACGATAAAGGGTGGAAGCCCGGTGAGACACTCGAACAGACAGCAGCCAAGGGCATAGATATCCGCGCGAAAATCGACTTCGTTGGTCCGGGCAAACTGCTCGGGCGCCATGTAGGCCGGAGTACCGAAGATGGAGCCCACTCGGGTTATGTTTCCGGAGAAATCTTCAAAAACCTCCGACCGGGCCCATTGTTCCAGGCTGTCCTCCTCCATGCCCCGGGTGCGCACCAGCCCGAAGTCCGTTATCTTGATGGTGCCGTCGGGAGTGAGGAGAAGATTCTCCGGCTTGACGTCGCGATGAACCAGGCCGGGCACGGCGCGGGTGGCGTGGAGCATGCCAAGGCAGAACTGGTAGGCGACATCCAGGGTCTCCACAATCGTGAGCGGCCCGTGGTTCAATCGCTGGGAGAGGGAATGGATGCCCTTTTCATCGGAGGGCACCCACTCCATGAAGAGGCAGGGCGCCGCCTCGATAATTTCCAGTTTGCGCGCGCATACGATATTCGGATGGGAACCCACGAGCATCCAGGTGCGCGCTTCGCGCACGAAGCGCTGGAGCAGGTGAAGCTCGGTGCGAAAACGACGCTGCAGCGTCTTGACCGCACTGCGGTTGCCATGATCGTCTTCGACGATGAAAACGATGCCCATGCCGCTGGCCCCTTTCCCGCCGCGGATCTCCTTGATCTCGTAGCGGTCATCCAGCCGGTAGCCGATGTACCAGGCCTCGCTTATCTCTTCCAGGGGCGGTCCGCCCGCGATCAAGGTCGAGGCCTGGGCCATGGCCCCCTTCAGCACCTGGGTCTTCTGATCGTGCGCCACGACAGAATCGAGCAGGTCGGGCCGGGAATGGGGCGGCGGACCCTTGCTGAAGTTTTCGTCTTCGTCCATGATGCGCCCGGCTAGTTGCCGCCTTCAAATTCACGGCGTGCGGAATCGAGACTGTCGTGCACGTCAAACATGACGGAAAAATTGCTGACTTCGAATACTTCGGCCACGAAAGGGCTCAGATTGCAGAGCTTGAGGACGCGTTGCTGGTTTTTCATGGCCTTCATGAGCATGAGCAGGACGCGCAGGCCGCTGCTGCTGACATACTCCACACCGTCCATATCCACGATAAGCCCCTGGCTCTCGTTGTTGAGGATACCGGTGAAGGCCCGCTCCACCTCGGCCGTGGCCAACTCGTCCAGCCGCCCGAGCAGCGAGAGAATTGTGGCCCCGGCGGTACTCTGTTGGGAAATCTGCATGGCGTGTCGTCGTCCCGTGGAATTGCTGCATCTCGCTGGACAGTGTAGCGGATTCCACGTCGCGCGGGCCAGTTTCGACGGCTTGAATGTCCCGCAGGCCATACCGCACCATGGACGGCAGGAGAACCGCAGCCAATCGGGAGAGAATCCATGTCCTTGAGACCACACTCCGGCGTAACCCGACGGGCCTTCCTGCAGGCGGGTACCGCGTGCGCGGCCTTGTCCCTGTCCGCGTCGGCATTTACCCTCCCCGCAACGGGAGCCGCGAGCCGGCCCAACATCTTGTTTATCATGGCGGACCAGCACCGGGGGGACTGCGTGGGCGCCGACGGCAATTCGGTCATTCATACGCCGAATCTGGACCGGTTGGCCCGGGAGGGGGCCCGGTTCCGTTGCGCCTATTCCTCTACACCCACCTGCACACCGGCGCGGGCCGCACTGCTCACGGGGATGGCGCCCTGGAACCACGGGATGCTGGGCTACTCAAGAGTGCCGGCCCGCTATCCCGTGGAAATGCCTCAACTCTTGCGCGACGCGGGCTACTACACGCTGGGTGTAGGGAAGATGCACTGGTCGCCACAACGCGGAGGGCACGGTTTTCACCGGCTCGTGCTCGACGAGGCCACCCGGGTCGAGACTCCGGATTTCCTGAGCGATTACCAAGCGTGGTTTGCGTCTGTCGCACCCCATCTGGATTCCGGCGCGACGGGTATCGGGCCGAACTCATACCGGGCCGCGCCTTACGCCCTGCCCGAAGAGCTGCACCCCACCCACTGGACGGGCTCCGTGGCGAATCGCTTCCTGGAAAGCTATGACCAGCCCGAACCCTTCTTCATGAAGGTATCGTTTGTCCGCCCCCACTCCCCTTATGATCCACCAAAGCGCTGGATGGATTACTACGCCCACAAAGCGCTGCCCGCGCCCCATCTGGGTGAGTGGAGTAGAGGCAATCGAGAACGGGATACCGACAAGGACACGCTTTGGCGCGGCGACCTCGGCGCCGAGCCAGTTCGCCTGTCACGCCAGGGTTACTATGGCTCCGTCTCTTTCGTGGACGAGCAGGTTGGGCGAATGCTGGACACGCTGGAGCGGCGGGGAATGCTCGAAAATACGCTGATTCTCTATACCTCCGACCACGGCGACATGACGGGGGATCACCACCTCTGGCGCAAAGGCTACGCCTATGAGCCATCGGCGCGCATCCCCATGATGATTCGGTGGCCGGAGGGCATGGTCGCAACTGAGCGCGGCCAGGTATATCGCGCCCCCGTCGAGATTCGGGACATCCTCCCCACCTTCATTGACGCGGCGGGAACAACTGCGCCCCAGCCGCTCGACGGTCGGAGCATGCTGGACGTGATTCGGGGTGCGGATGACTGGCGGACGGTGATCGATCTGGAGCACGACATCTGCTACAGCCCGGACAATCACTGGAGCGCCCTGACCGACGGGAGCACGAAGTACATATTCCATGCACGCACGGGAGAGGAGCAGCTTTTTGACCTCGACACCGATCCAGGCGAGACCAAGGATCTGGCGCGGGACCCGGCGCACTGGGAAAAACTCAGTCTGTGGCGCAGGCGCCTCATCGCCCACCTGGAACCGCGGGGCGAAGCCTGGGTAAAGGACGGCCGGCTTGCGCTGCGACCGGATTCAATCGTTCACTCGCCCAATTACCCGGGCTGAGCCACGGCCATCAGATTCGATGAAACGATACAACCGCGATCATCGATGAGATTGATGTAGTACCACGTGCAACCCTCGGGCAAACTGGCCGTGGCCGTCTTGGTCGCGGGGTCGAGTCTGGCCTCGGCGGCCTCAAATTGCTGCACGAGGTCGAGGTGCTTTTTTTTGACACTTTGCACGTATTCGAGCGCCGCGGTGAGGTAGTAGAGGGTTGCGGAGGCGACAGGCTGTTCGCCTTCGTAGTGGAGAACTACGGTGCTGCCTTCCGCCGCTTCGGGTTGCTTTGTTATCCGCGTGAGGGGGGCGCCTGTGCCTTTCAGCAGGTGATCGGCCAGGGCGTATATTTCCGGCACCCGATCTGGCTCCCAACTCACGCCGTGGCCATGGGGCATTTTCGGGTGGATGGAGAGGATGGATTCGGGGCCGGCGCTGACGTGGGAACGGCTCAGGGTGTCGACGGAAAAGTGGGGATCGTTGTCGCCGTTGACCCAGAGCATGGGCATGGGGGCATCGGTGAAGTAACGGGCGGGGTCCCAGTATTTTCGAAGTTCCAGGGAGGCTTCGTCGTCCGCGCCCATCCGATTGAAGTAGCCTTTGGAATCGTAGAGATAACCACAGCCGTAGACCGGAGCCGTGAATACGAAGCGATCGTCCAGGCCGCCGACTAGACTTGAGAGCACACCGCCCCAACTGATGCCCGTGAGGCCGATGCGCTCCGGGTCCACCTCGGGCAGCGTGCGCAGCAATGAGTTCGCCAGCATGATGTCGGCTACCGCATGATACATCCACTGTTCTGTGCGCGGTTTGGCCTCATCGTCAAACATGCCCGTGCGGACGGGGCCGCTGAAGGCATGGCGCGGGCGATTGGGAAAGTCGTTCAGTGGAATTTGACCTTCAAGATCCATGGCGATGGCGGCGTAGCCTTTGTCGTACCAGATCTTCGCCCACTCGTGGAAGGCGGTGCCGCCGCCGCCATGGACGAGGACCATGCCAGGAATCTTCTGGCCCGCTGGAGCCTCGGGCACAGCAAGGTAGGCGAAGGCCCGCGTGGGATGGCCACCATAGGGCAAGGCGTCGTAAAAGACGGCTTTGATGGGCCCTTGATCCATTTCGGGTGCGGGGTAGTATGGCGGAGCGGTCAGTACGGTATCACCGAGGGCCGCACGGAGATCAGCGCGAGCGGCTGCGGGATCGGCGGAAACGCCCGCCGTAAAGCCAAGGGCAAGAAAAAGAAAAACAGAAAATCGCATGGGAGCTCTCTCCGAGGTTTGAAAAATCGGCCGGATCCGCCCGATCTGATCGGTCCGATCCGCCTGATCGGTCCGATTGTTCCGCCTCAGGCCTTCCTCAGATCGTTCACGGGCGTGGCGAAACCTTCGATGACATTGTCCACCAGCTCCATGGCGCCCGCGTCCGGTCCGAATTGGATACCAATCCGCTGCGCGGGCCCTCGAGTCTCTTTGATAGTATTGCGAATAAGACTATTATTCGCCGTGACGCCAAGCACGTCCACAGCCACGCCCGCATCGCCTCCCGAATCGGTGATACGGTTGTTTTCGAATCGGTTGCCCTTGGCGGTAAAGCCCTCGCCGCGCTCGGGCCGGAAATGGAGGCCGTTCACGGGACTGGCGACAATGTCGTTGTTGATAACGAGGTTTTCGTCGTCATGGTGGCCGATGGAGACGCCATAGTTGCATCGCGTGATGGTGTTGGCTTCGGCGAGGCCGTATTTCACCCCCCAGCAGAAGAATATGCCGTAGGTCGAATCGCTCACGCGATTGTTGACCATGCGCGGCCGCTGCGAGCCGGACCCCGGGTGTATGCCCAGGTCGGCATTGTTGATCAGCTCGCAGTTCTCCACGACCACATCGTGACAGATCTGAAAGCTGATGGCGTCGCCGTTGTAGTCACGCACATGCAGGCCGGTCAGGGTAATGTTGCTGCAATCCTGAAACCAGAGGGCGCCCGCGTAGTTGCCGTTGATGTTCGCGTTGTTGGCCCGATTGCCGTCCAGCGCGATATTCTCCACGGCGAAGTGGGTCTGCTCTTCCGCCGTGATCATAGGGAAGCGGGCGGTCACCGTGGGGGCCGAGGCGGTCCAGAAATTGGCGCGGAGGGCCTTGTCCAGCTTGAAGCGGTTGCCACTCCGGGCAACGAGGGTGCGCCGAAGTACATCCAAACCGCCCGTGTCGGCATTCTTCGTTTCCAGGATGATGCCATCGCCGATCTGAAATCCATCGGGATTGACAAGCGTGATTTCCTGGTCATACCAGTCCGAGTCGTCGGCCAGGGTGGTTTCCTGGCTTTCTTTCTTGAAGAGCAACGCGTCCGTCCCGCTGCCGAGTAGACGGACGCCTTTGCGCAGAAAGATGGAATTGCGCAGGGTGTAGGTGCCCGGCAGCACGTGCACGGTGCCGCCGCCGAGTCGCACCACGTAGTCCACGGCGGCCTGGATGGCGCGGTCCGTGGTCCCGGCGATATCGGCCTTGTCCGGCCCGACGGTAATGGTCAGGCGTTCGTCCCAGTTCGGCTCGGAAACGGCATCGCCCGAGGTGGCACGAGGCAGGCGGACCTGGGGCATGGGGGCGGCCTGGCCGGAACGGGCCGTGACGGTTACACCGACCGCCAGACCAGCGGCGGCCTGCAGCATCTGCCTTCGATTGAGCTTATAAACGTTGGAGAGATTCATGTGCAATTCCTTGTGATCCTGCCGATACCGTGCTGTGCGTCCACGGCCAAGGTGGACAGACGCGGGGCGCTATCGCCTGTCCACGACCGGCGATTGGAGTACATCATACGCATTCCCGTTTACAATGTCGCGCACAAGAGAGAAGCGCGGCGGAGTACCGTCGAGGGCCCAGAGCTCCGTGCCCAGACCATCGAGATCGGCGGCAAAATAAATCTTGCCCTGATGCTCGGTCGGAGACAGGAGTCCGCCACTCTGGAAAGGGGCATCCACAATATCGCTTACCATGACGGTGCCCACCGCCGTGCCATCGGTGCGCCACAACTCCCTGCCGTGGACGCCGTTGTCCGCTTGGAAATAGAGAAAGTCCTTCCAGACGAAGAACTTGTCCGGCGAGCTGGACGCTTCGCCCTCGGCGATGCCTTTCAGCAGCTTGGGTTGTCCGCCCGCCTCGAGGGTCCAGAGTTCCTCGCCCTGAATTGGCTCGAAGGCGCTGAAGAGGAGTCGGCCCTTGAAAACGATGAGATTGCCGGGTCTCGCGTCACCATCGGGATGGATGTCTTTTACAATAGAGGTGCCTTCCGCGCTTCCGTCGGAACGCCACAACTCCACACCGTTTATCCCGTCGTCCGCAGTGAAATAGAGCAATGTGCCGAGGGAGACGAGGTTCTCCGGATTGCTGCCGGGGATGTCGGGAAAAATATCCTTGACCATCCGCGTCCCGTCTTTGGTCCCGTCCGTGCGCCAGAGTTCCGTTCCATGTGCGATATCGTTGGCAGTGAAAAAAAGTATATTTCCGGCCGAAGTGAAGTGGTCGGGGTAGGAGGATGGATTTACGCTGAAATCCGTGTTGATATCGGCAAGCAGAACCATTTCCTTATTCAGTAGATTTGAGATCCACAACTCACGTCCATAAACCGGGCTGGTTGCCACGGTGACCACGCGCCCCTTGAACTCGACGGTGTAGTAGGGAAACGAGCTTTCAGGCCCAGGGTTGAAATCCGCAAAGATCTCGGGCGCCGACCGGAAGTTTCGAACGCACCAGAGTTCTTCGCCGGTGTCGGGGTGGAGCGCGCTGAAGAACAGGGATTCCCCGGATCCACAAAGCTCGTAGGGCTCGGATCCGGAAATGCCGCTGTAGATGTCCATGGGCGGCTCGAAAAGGTCCGTCTCCGCGACGTAGCGCCAGAGTTCCTTTCCGATTCCGTCCCCGACGGCCACAAGATACTGAGCACCCCTCACGTCAAACATACTCGACGGACTGGAGGTTCCCGAACCCGGAATCAAATCGGCGCGAAGCTGCGTACCCTCGGGGGTGCCATCCGTTACCCACAGTTCCCGGCCAGCATCGGGACTGGTTGCCGCAAATACGACGCTTGGCCGACCTGTGGGACTCATGAAACGCGAGCAATCACTGATTCCAGAGGACTCGGGCCCCGGATAAATGTCCTTTAGCAGGGTGGTGGTTTCTGGCGTGCCTCCGGATATCCAGAGTTCGTGGCCAATTTCTCCATATTCGGCGGCGAAAATAAAGCGCTGCTCATCCAGAGGAAACATTACCCCGGGTGGAACCGAGAATTGCCTGACACAATAGGTCCCCTCCGGAGTCCCATCCGTTCGCCACAACCCGGGTTCGGCATACTGTCGGGCGCTCACATAGTGTATTCCACCAAGTATGCAGCCGGTATAGTGATTCAACAGGAGGGGATAGTCATTTTCGATCGCCTTCAGCACGCGGGTACCTTCCACGCTACCGTCCGTAGACCACAGTTGGCTGGTCCCCTCGGAATCGCCCACCGTGAAGAAAAGTCGGTCGGCCTGTCCGCGTATGATAACACTGAGCCCCGACTCTCCGGTGGGGGAGCCGAAGGCGCGAACCAGCTCCGTGCCCTGGGCGGTACCGTCCGTGCGCCAGAGATCACCGGGGCGATTCTCGTCGGCCACCCGAAAGTACAGCCGTTCCTTGAATACGAACAGATTGTCAATGGTTGCCCCCTCCGGCCCAGGGGTGATGTCGAAAACCATTTCCGGATTCCCGGAAGCATTGACCCGCCACAATTCGCGCCCGCGGATTCCATCATCCGCTGAGAAGTAGACGTAATCGCCGAAAACGCACAGATTCTCCGGGTTTGACGACGGGGGCTGGTACTGATTCTGGGCGGTGGAACTCAGGTGGGCGCCCCATAGAAGAAGCGGAATAAGCAGGAATCGCGCACCCGGGGTGGATCGCATCATCATCAGTAACTCCTTGTAGCCTTCGACTCACCGACTGGGTTGGAGCCGGATCGCGCACCAAAGCGCTGGTACCGGGACGGAATCATCGCTCAAATTCCAGAAGCGCGCCATGTTCAAGCTCTTCATGCTCCGCCCCCCCCCAGTCCACGACGGTTCTGCGGCTGCCATCCGGGGCGCTCGCGGTAATCTGAGCGTTAATCCGCCAGCGTTTTCCGGCCTTAATGCGCGCCGAATCCTCCAGGAGTTGGAGGGGGATGCGCAGCTCAACCTGAGCTTCGCCATCCTCAATGGTCATGGCCCCTTCCCAATCGCAGGCCCATGGCTGTTCCCGAGCATTCACGAGATAGCGGGTGTTCTCTACTCCCCCTTCGCCGAGACTCCCATAGAAACGCCCGGACAGGGCGGGGGACAGCTCCAGTGCGGGCAGCAAGCCCAGTTCAAATCGGGTAGCCGGGCCACACCCTTTGGCGCGCGCGCCCAGATAGAGGGCGTCGCTGTCCCACCGAATCATGAGCGGATCCGCGCCTTGGGATGACTGGGCGGCGAGCTCGCCAACCCGTCCCCGCGCGTTGAATTGCGTTGTCCACAGCGGTTCGAGAAGCTTGCCGTCGAGCGTGAGCGCCTGATCCGTGTAGGGCACCGTCGCCCGGCCATTGGCGAAGGCGGGAAATCTGGCTTCCAGCTCCACAGCCCAGGGCAAGGTTCGCGGCAGGAGCTCCCGGTAGAGCAGGGCCTGCAGCGCAATGTTGGATTCCAGTTCCTTCAAGAAGGCCGCCTTGTCATAGGGGCTGTCCTTCGATCGGCCGACCAGACTGATTTCCTCTGGAACGTTGTCGTGGGAACGCGTACGATCGACGGAGAGCGAGAACCTGCCGACCTCGGGTTCCCAGACCATATGGCCCATAAGGGTGCCATGACGGGAAGTCGAGTTGTGCGAGGACAGACAGGCACCCCAGGAACCCTTGAGCGTATGGCGCCCGCCGTCGCCCCTGGGACCGACGTCGATGGCCCACAGTTCCAGCGGTAAGAATCCGGTGATGCGTGCGGGTTGTCCGCTGCTGTCGCACTCAACCATCCAGGAACCGGTTCCGACATCGTCCGTATTGATGGCGGTGATGTCAAAGAACCTGTAGGGCCCTTGGCGTACGGCCTGTGAATGGATGGAGGAATCCGGTGCGTCTGGCGCCACGGGGGGCGGGGGCTCCGGAAGTGTGCGGTAGTACGCGACCACACCAAAGGAGGTGGCGGCCAATGCGCCCGCGGCGGCGAGCAACTTCCACCGTCTGGAAAGGCCGGAACCGTTCCGGGGCCGATTCGCAGTCATCTTCCTCGGAGGCAGCGTGATCGTGGTCGCGATGTCGCTCTCTTTCAGCTCCCGATACTCGGGCGTACTCCGCAGACATTCCATCGCACTGGTGGCTGTGATTTCGGACGCCCCATCCCGGCAGGCGGCCAAGAGGACGTCCACAAGCCGGGCGAACTCGGGAGAGATATTTGCGTTGCCCTCGTCCAGGCGCGGCAGGGTTTCCACAAGCTGCTTTCGCATTACCGCAATGGGGTTGTCCCCCTTGAACGCTGGCTTGCCCGAGATCAATTCGTGGAGGACGACACCGAAAGAGTATAGGTCCCAGAAGGGCTCCGGGTTACCCCCCTCCCATGCCTGAATCGGCATGTAGCGCGGCGTGCCCATATAGAAGCCCGAGGAGCTGACGCCCTGTATAGTGGCTTCCATGTGGTTGGCGTAGGCCGTCGCCAGCCCGAAATCTGTAATTTTTGCCTGGCCCACGCTATTGAGCAGGATATTGCTGGGCTTGATATCGCGGTGGACCACGCCGATCTGGTGGCATGCCGCGAGGCCGCCGAGCACGTCCCGTGCGATCCCGGCGGCGAGGTGGGGTGTGACGGCGCCCAGTTGATCGAGGGAAGCGCCCTCCACGAATTCCATATCGATGGCGACGACATCGCCGGCCCGCTCCAGTCCGTGAACGCACACGATATTGGGGTGGTGAAGGGTGGAAACGCTGCACGCCTCTTCCTGGAAGCGTTCCACAAAGGCGCTATCGCGATTCAGGTAGTCATAGAGCACCTTGAGGGCAACCTGCCGCCGCAACTGGCGGTCTTCGGCCAGATACACGACGCCCATGCCCCCCCGGCCCAGTTCCCGGATCACCTGGTACTTCTCAGACGTTATCGAAGACCCATTGCCACTGCTCATTACCGGCTTCCGTCGCACACTCGGAAAGTCCCTGGGAGTGGCTTAGCCTGATGGCTACCCTCCCACTACGGCCTCTGCATGTCCGCTATTATGCCAGACATCCCCCGATGTCGTATACAACGGTGTTCGAGCGGCGCCAGCCGAAATTTCGGCGCCCGCCGCACTCCCCCATACGGCAAAACGAGCGCCAGCCGGAGGGCTGGCGCTCGTGAGGAATTGGATGGAATTTTCGGCTTAGTCCCGCGTGGCGAGGGCCCGCATGTATTCACGGTTCATGATGGTGATGTTCTCCACCTTGATCTCTTTCGGGCAGGCGGCCTCGCACTCATAGTGCTTGGAGCAACTGCCGAAACCCTCGCGGTCCATCTGCTCGACCATGGCGATGACGCGTCGGCGACGCTCGGGGCCGCCCTGGGGCAGCTTGGCAAGCTGAGTCACCTTGGCCGCGGTGAAGAGGCTCGCGGAGGCATTGGGGCATGCGGCAACGCAAGCGCCGCAGCCAATGCAGGAGGCGGCATCCATGGCGGCGTCGGCCTTGTCCTTAGGCACAGGAATGGCGTGGGCATCGGGTGCCTGGCCGGTTTTCACCGAGACATAGCCCCCCGCCTGGATGATCCGGTCGAAGGCGCTGCGGTCCACGGCGAGATCCTTGATGACGGGGAAGGCCGCGGAGCGCCAGGGTTCCACCACGATGATGTCGCCGTCGTGGAACTTGCGCATATGCAACTGGCACAGGGTGGTGGCGGACTGGGGCCCGTGGGCCACGCCGTTCACCACGGCGCCACACATGCCGCAAATGCCTTCGCGGCAGTCGTGATCGAAGACGATCGGCTCTTTGTCATCCTTTTCCAGGCCCGTATTCACGATATCGAGCATCTCCAGAAAGGAGGCGTCCGTGGAAACGTTCTTGACGCTATAGGAGGCGAAGGAGCCCCGGGCGTTCTTGTCCGCCTGGCGCCATACTTTCAACGTGATGTTGATGGTCTTGCCGGACATTACTTGTAACTCCTCTGGGTCAGATGCACTTCTTCGAAGGTGAGGGGTTCTTTGTGCAGCGCGGGCTCTTTATCCACGCCGTTGAATTCCCAGGCACCCACATAGCAGAACTCGTCGTCCTTGCGCTGCGCTTCGCCTTCCTCGGTCTGGCTTTCCTCGCGGAAGTGGCCGCCGCAGGATTCGCTGCGGTGGAGCGCGTCGCGCACCATCAGCTCGCCGAATTCCAGGAAGTCAGCCACGCGCCCGGCGCGCTCCAGCACCTGATTGAAAGTGCCGGGCGATCCGGTGACGTTGACATTCGACCAGAACTCGTCGCGCAGTTTGGGAATCTGTACGAGGGCCTCTTTGAGACCGGCTTCGTTGCGGGCCATGCCGCACTTGTCCCACATGATCAGGCCGAGTTCGCGGTGGAATTCGTCCACCGTCTTCTTGCCCTTGGAATTCACCAGGGTGTTGATCCGCGCCGTGACTTCCTCCTCCACCTTCTTCACCTCGGGGTGATCGGTCGTCACTTTGGCTGGGCCGGCCTTCGCCAGGAAATCGCCCAGGGTGTATGGAATGACGAAGTAACCGTCGGCCAGGCCCTGCATCAGCGCGCTGGCGCCGAGGCGGTTCGCGCCATGGTCGGAGAAGTTGGCTTCGCCGAGCACGTGGAGGCCGTTCAGGTTGCTCATGAGGTTGTAGTCCACCCAGAGGCCGCCCATGGTGTAGTGAACCGCCGGGTATATCATCATGGGCACCTGGTAGGGATTGTCGTCCACGATGCGCTCGTACATGTCAAAAAGGTTGCCGTACTTCTCGCGGATGACATGCTCGCCATCGCGCTCAATCGCGTCGCGGAAGTCGAGGTAGACCGCCATGCCGGTGGAACCGACACCGAAGCCTTTATCGCACCATTCCTTCGCATTGCGGGAGGCCACGTCGCGGGGAACCAGGTTGCCGAAGCTCGGGTATTTCTCTTCCAGGTAGTAGTTGCGATCTTCCTCGGGAATGTCCGCTGCGCGGCGGGTATCGCCCGCCTTGCGCGGCACCCAGATGCGGCCGTCGTTGCGCAGGCTCTCGCTCATGAGAGTGAGCTTGGACTGGAAGTCGCCGTGGACCGGAATGCAGGTGGGGTGGATCTGGGTGTAGCAGGGATTGGCGAAGAAAGCGCCGCGCCGGTGCGCGCGCCAGGCCGCCGTCACGTTGCTGCCCATGGCGTTGGTGGACAGGTAGAACACGTTACCGTATCCGCCCGTCGCCAGGAGCACCGCATCGGCCGTGTAACTCTCGATCTGGCCGTTGATGAGGTTGCGGACCACAATCCCGACCGCCCGGCCATCGACCACGATGAGGTCGAGCATTTCCCGGCGGGTGTACATGTCCACGTTGCCGTTGACGGTTTCCTTCATCAGCGCGCTGTAGGCGCCGAGCAGGAGCTGCTGGCCGGTTTGGCCGCGGGCGTAAAAGGTGCGGGACACCTGAGCGCCGCCGAAGGAGCGGTTATCAAGGTAGCCGCCATATTCCCGGGCGAAGGGAACACCCTGGGCCACGCACTGGTCGATGATGTTCAGGCTGACCTCGGCCAGACGGTGTACGTTGGCCTCGCGGGAGCGATAGTCGCCGCCCTTCACCGTATCGTAGAAGAGGCGGTGCACGCTGTCACCATCATTGGGGTAGTTCTTGGCGGCGTTGATGCCGCCCTGGGCCGCGATGCTGTGGGCGCGGCGTGGGCTGTCCTGGAAGCAAAAGGCCTTGACTTTATAGCCCATCTCGGAGAGGGAGGCGGCGGCGGAAGCGCCGGCCAGGCCGGTCCCCACGACGATCACACTGTATTTACGCTTGTTCGCGGGGTTGACCAGCTTCATGTTGAACTTGTGGCGGGTCCACTTCTCCGCCATGGGACCTTCGGGAATTTTTGCGTCGAGCATGGCTCAGACTCCTATCACATGGGCGCGGAAGAGCACGAAAAGGGGAATGGATGAGAAACCCAGCGCCACGATCAGGCCGATGGCCTTGGCTGCGAGTTCCGCCCGGTCCGTGCTCTTGTCGGCCAGGAAGCCCAGAGTAACCACCACGCTCGAAATCGCGTGGCTCAGGTGGAGCCCCACGGCGCACACCGCGATGATGTAGAACAGGGAGCGCACGGGGTTGGCAAACGAGTTGAATACGACCCCGTAGAGCCCCATGCTGTCTTCGCTCATACCGTCCACAAAGGAGCGGGCGCCTTCGCGATCGCCGGTGATGGTGAAGTCATAGACGTGGAAGAGAACGAAGCAGAGGATGGCGATGCCGCTGAGGGCCATAAGGCGGGTTGCCACCGTCTTGCGGCCGGCGGACTTCTCCACCTCGTAGCGCTGGCCGCCCCGGGCCGCCGCATTGGCGCGGGCGAGGGAGATGGCCATGCTGATGTGGGCAGTGAACATGACAATCAGGCCGAGTCGCGCGATCCAGACGAGCTCGCCCAGGCTGTGGAGCTTCTCCGCGTAATCGTTGAAGGCACCCGGCCCGAGCAGGATGAGCAAGTTGCCCATCAGGTGCATGAGAATGAACGCGACCAGTAGAACGCCGGTCACGCCGACAATGAGTTCCTTGCCGACGGTGGTCGAAAACCGGCTGCCGGAAATGGATGTGGTGCTCATAAGCGCGGCAAACCTCCTTGTGCTAGTCCGCCTTTGCGCTGCTCCTGGCCTTGAGGAGGCCCCGTGTACTGCGGCAACCCCGCCGCGGAAGCGGCCAAGGGCCCAGCGAATTTCGAACGCCGCACATGGTACCTGATGGAGCGCGCGCCATTCCAGAATTCCGCGAAATTCAGCGCACTTTCCACCGATTCAGCATGCTATGCGGGCGGCCCGAACGGACAACTTTCTTCCCTTTCGGGCAGGCCGGGGGATACAATCCCGTAGCCGTCAATCCAACCCAAAAGGGATTCCGCCACAATGACCCAGGACGAACTGGAGAAGATACTGGAGGCCATCGATCAAGCCAACCGCCAGGATCCCAACAGCGATATCGAAGCGGGCGAGTACCTGCCTCGGGAATTGCTTTACGGGCGCCGAATGAGCCAGTGGCTCGCGCGCCTCCGACCGGATGCGGACGCCGCGTTGCAAATTGCCGCGCGTGCCCAGCACATCCGGCGCTGGGAGCACCCGCGGGAAGAATATCCCATGGACCGCAAGGGCTACCTGGCCTGGCGTCGGGGACTTTACACGTTTCACGCGGAGCAGGTCGGCGCTATCATGGCAACGGCCGGCGTCGACGCTGCCATGATCGAGCGGGTCTCGTTTCTGTTGCACAAGAAACAACTGCACGACGACGCCGATACGCAGGCGCTGGAAGACGCGGCCTGCCTCGTTTTTCTGGAGCACCATATTGGCGATTTTTCCGCGAAGACAGATCGCGAGAAGATGATCGGCATCATCCGAAAGACCTGGCGGAAGATGTCGGATCGGGGTCACGAGTTCGCGCTGAAGCTGGACTATGCCCCTGAGGTATCCGCACTCCTCGGCGAGGCCCTGGCAAATGGCTGACGCACCGCGCATTGTGGGCATTGCGGGCGGGAGTGGCTCGGGAAAGACTACGGTCACCGCCGCGCTGATGGAGCGCCTGGGCCCGCTGGCGACGCTGCTCCAGCAGGACTGGTACTATCGCGATCAGTCCGCATTGTCGCCCGAGGAACGCGCGGCGCTCAACTACGACCATCCAGACGCGCAGGAGACAGATTTGCTGGTGACCCATCTGGAAACACTACGCGCAGGCCTGCCTGTGGAAGCGCCCCAGTACGACTTCGCCACCCATACGCGCCGTCCGGACACCGTGCTCGTTGCACCCTGCTCCTGGCTCGTGGTGGAGGGGATCAATGCACTGGCCCACGAGGGATTACGCGCGCGGTGCGATCTGACGGTCTATGTGGACGCCCCGGCCGACATTCGATTCATCCGGCGGCTCCGCCGCGACGTGGCCGAACGAGGGCGGACTGCAGAAAGCGTGATTGCCCAGTACCTCGCCCAGGTGCGACCCATGCATGAGCTTTACGTGGAGCCCTGCAAAAACGTGGCCGATCTGGTGTTGTCCGGCGAAGCGCCGGTGGAGAAGTCGGTGGAGCTCATTTTAGCGCGGCTGGAGTTGAAATGAATGCTGCATCAACAGGATCTCCCTCATGTCCCTCCTTCTCTTCAGCAATTCCACCATGGCGGGCGAACCCTACCTCGCCTGGACTCGGCCCTGGCTCGACCCTTTCCTTGAGGGCGTCGAGAATATTGTCTTCATCCCCTATGCCGCCGTGGACATCTCCTATGATGACTACACGGCCCGCGTGAACACGGGACTGGGCATGGAGCGCATCGTCGGAATTCACACGGCGCCTGAAAAAGCTGCGGCGATTTCCAATGCGGACTGCATCGTCGTGGGGGGCGGCAACACCTTCTCTCTGCTGTGTCGTTGCCAGGAAGAGGGACTGCTTGATGCGATTCGCGCGGCGGTCGCGGCGGGCGCAAAATATGTCGGCTGGAGTGCCGGGGCCAATCTGGCCTGCCCCACCATCAAGACGACCAACGACATGCCCATCGAGTCCCCGAGGGGACTGGAGGCTTTGGGACTGATCCCCTTTCAAATCAATCCGCATTTTATTGCGGAAGCGCCTCAAGGCCATGCCGGCGAGTCCCGCGTGCAACGGATCAAAGAATTCCTGATTCGCAACCCTGAGCTCCCCGTGCTGGGTATGCCGGAAGGCTCACTGCTATCGGTCGAGGAACGTAAGTTCACGTTGGAAGGCAAAGCGGCGATGTGGTTTCAACAGGAGAAAGAGGCCCTGCGCCTTGCCCCAGGCCCGTTGAATGTCCACCTTAGTAGTGGCGCTCACTAGTGGAATTCACAGTGATTGCAGGTATCCGTTGGAAACATACGACTCATACGACTCATACGGCCCATTCCCCCTACTTCCCCTTGCGCGCGCGGTGCTCCTGATACTCGCGCTCGCGCATGCGCCAGCGGAGATCTTCGAGCAGTTGCCGGTTCACGCCGATTAGCTCCGCCAGGAATCCAGCCACGACCAGCACGAAGCTGCCCGAAAACATGACCGCCGCCGCGATAAGCGACTGAATATTGCCGCCACCGTGTCCAGTGACGTGAAGCCAGACATAGCGCAGACTCGGGACCAGCGCCAGCACAAACAGAATCATCCCCGGAATCACAAAGAACCGAAAGGGGCGGTAGGTCATAAAGATGCGGATCGTCGTCACGATGGACTTGCCAATGTAATGCGCCGGACTCCTCATCAGTCGCGAGGGGCGCAGATCACGATTGGTACGAATCGGCACCGAGGTGATGGCCATGTTCTTTCGCCCGGCCTGTATTACGGTCTCCAGCGTGTAGGTATAGCTGTCGAAGACGTTCAGGCCCATGGCCACGTCGCGCGTCATGGCGCGAAAGCCGCTCGGCGCGTCGGGAATGTCCGTGCCACTCGCCACGCGCACAACCCATGACCCGAGTCGTTGCAACACCTTCTTCGTGACGGAGAAATGCTGAATAGTGTCGATGGGGCGCGCGCCCACCACGAATTCCGCCGTGCCTTCCAGTATGGGCAACACCAGCACGGGGATGTCCGTCGCGTTGTATTGGTTGTCGGCGTCGGTATTGACGATCACGTCGGCCCCCGCCTTGATGGCATAGTCCAGCCCCGCCGTGAAAGCCCTCGCCAGCCCGCGATGGACGCTCAAGCGCAGGATATGGTCGACCCCATGGTCGCGCGCGACCTGCACCGTGTCGTCGGTCGATCCATCGTCGATAACGAGCCACTCCACCACGTCGAATCCAGGGACCTCCCGTGGGAGCTCCTGAAGCGTGACGGGCAGGGCGCATTCTTCGTTGTAGCACGGTATCTGGATGATCAGTTTGTTCATGCTTTTCGCCTGATGGATCGGGGTTACGCCAATAGTACACCACGGAGCACCGGAAGTCATTTTCCTGGAGTTCTTGTCCTTTTGCGGCCTATGCAAAGATGCCTTCCCACAGATTTTCACAGATCAGCACAGACAGGAGGAAGAATAGTCGCAACAAAACAACCCGTTTGTGGTATACGGTTGAGGAGAGTATTCAAGGCGGAAGTTTGCCAGGCAAGAGGCCACGGAGTATCTCTGTTTTATCTGTGCGGATCTGTGTAGATCTGTGGGAAACTCTTTGCTCGCGGCCAAAGACGGCGTCAACCCTTCGCTGATTCAGTCCATATAGGCCCGGCGCCATTCTTCAAACACAATCAGCGACCACAAGCGCCAAGTGTGATCCCGCCAACCGCGCCGATGCTCCTCCATCAATTTTGCCACCGCCGCGGGCGCGAAACAGCCGCGCTGCTTCAAGCAAGCCTCCGACAGATGGTCCTCCAGTATCGGGCGCAATGCGTCGTTGAGCCAGGCACCCATGGGGGGATTCAAGCCGAGCTTTGGCCGCGTTATCACCCCGTCGGGCACGCGGCCTTTGAGGTGCTCGCGCAGCAGCACCTTCGTTGTACCTCCGTCGACTTTGAAACGTACAGGCATCGACAGAAATGTAGATGCAAGCACGGGATCGGCCAGGGGAACACGCAACTCCAAGCCGTGAGCCATGCTCATGCGGTCACCATAGCGCAGCACGTTGTTCGGCAAGAAAGTGTTCAGATCGAGGTACATGGCCTGATTCACCGGGCCGAGCGAGGCCGACTCCGTCGCCAGCGCGCGAAGATGCGCCAGGGGATCGCGCCCGGCGAGTTGCCGCCGCAATTCGGGCGCATAAAGCCCGTCGAGCGATGCCCGGTCATGATAGACGGTCCACGCCGCATATCGCGCAACGGGATCGCGGCCCTGCGCCGTCACGAAGCCCTGGAGACGTCGAATACTCGCGGGACTACTTGTGCCCGATGGGAATAGACTCATTAATGCGGCGCTGCCCCGCCAGATCGCGCGCGGCGCCCAAGCCAGTCGATCCGACAACGCAATGCCCTGATAGCGTCGATAGCCGCCGAAGACCTCGTCGCCGCCGTCGCCGGACAGCACCACGGTAACGTACTTCCGCACTTCTTCGGCGAGTACATACGTGAGCAGCGCGGTCGGATTGCCGAAGGGTTCGTCGAAGTGACGCACCATCGCAGGTAGCAGCGCGGCGACATCGGCCTCGGCGCGCAGCTCGCGATGGGTCGAACCAAAGTGCCGCGCCGACGCTCGCGCCGCCTGTGTCTCGTCCAGCCGCCCGCCCTCCGCGCCGAAGCCGATAGAAAATGTCTGGGGAGAAGTCGTGCGCGCGAGTTGCGCCACAATGCAGGCGGAATCCAGTCCGCCGCTGAGCAGCGCGCCGACGGGCACGTCGGCCTCCGCATAGTGCGGCATGTGGGTTTCCAGGTGCGATCCCAATCGCTCCAGCCAAGCGGCTTCGTCGGCCTCGGGCATGCTCATGGGCCAGTGCCAGTAGCGCCGCTCCCGCCACTCGCCCGAACGCCACGTGGCGCAATGGCCCGCCGGAAGCTGACAAATATCGCGATAAATCGTTCGAGGTGGCACGGTGTAAAGAAAGGTGAGGTAGTCCTCCAGCCCCTCCGAATCCATCTCCCGGGAAACTTCGGGGCAGCACAGGATGGACTTCATTTCCGATGCAAAATAGAGACCGTTCTGGACTCGGGCGTAATAAAGAGGCTTCACCCCCAGGGGATCCCGGGCCAGCAGCAATCGCTCTTCGGCCTGGTCCCACAGGGCAAAGGCAAACATGCCCTGAAGCCGCCGCAGCGCGGCCTCGCCCCAGTGAATCAGGGCGGCCAGCACCACTTCCGTGTCACACTGGGTATGGAACAGGTATCCCTCCGCGCGCAGCGCCTCGCGCAGTGCGCGGTAGTTGTAGATCTCGCCATTGTAGACCAGCGTGTAACGCCCCGTGGCGTCGTGCATGGGTTGGGCGCCGCCCTCGCGATCCAGCACCACCAGGCGACGATGGCCCAGTGCGATGCCCGCGCCCACGTGAAACCCCTCGCCATCGGGGCCTCGATGCGCAAGAAACCGGGTCATGCGCTCGATCAGAGCGGGGCTCTGATTTCCAGCGATGCCAGCGATGCCACACATGGACTAGCCCCGCTCCAGCGACTGAATCGCGGCGAGGAGCTTCGCCTCTTCGTGCTGCCAGTTATAGCGATCTTCCACGGCTTTGCGACCGCTTTCACCGAGCCGCCGCGCGAGCGCGGGGTCGCTCAGGAGCCGCACGATGGCCTTCGCGATGGCCCTGGCCTCGGTCACCTCCACCAGCACACCGCACGCGGCGTCATCCACAATTCGGGCCACTTCAATGGCGAAATCCGGCGCGACCACGGGCTTCGCCTCGCGCATATAATCGAAAAGCTTATGGGGCATGGCCAGGGTGTGATTTACGAGCCCCGGTTGAAAAAGAATGAGCCCCACGTCGCAGGCCGCGATCCAGGCCGGCACCTCTTCGTAGGGCACGGTGTCCACGAGCTGGAAATTTTCCGAGAGTCCCGTCCGCTCAATGGCGCGCTTGTACTTGTCGAAATCGCCGTAGGCATAGTGCCCCAGCACAACGCAGCGGACGCCGGGCACTTTCTTACGGACGATCTTCATGGCGTTGAGCAGTTGCCATGAACCGCGGATTGTGCCGAAGGTCCCCTGATGCAGCACGACGGGACCCTCGCCAATGCGTTTGCGAATGGCGTCCGGCACTTCGTTGCAGCGGGGCTGGACGTGGTTGGAATTTATGACCACGCCGCGCGGTGTGGAGAGCCCGTCCCACTCGAAGTCGAAGCTCTCCCGCGTGAGGATGATGTAGTCGGTAAAACGCGCCATGCCCCGCATCGCGCGGCGCGTGAGCCAGACGACGCCCTCCCGCAGGAACGCGGGAAAGAATTTCGCGAACTCCGTGGGCACATGTTCGTGCATGTCAAAAACGACACGACAGCGGCGCGTGCACTTGATTAGCAGCGCCGCCACCCACGATTCGGGCTCGGGCGCGAGATACAGGTCCGCACGCGCCCGGCGGCCCAGCCAGAAGAGATACGCCAGCGCCCTCAGCCGGTGAACCTTTGAGCCCGACGCCGGGATGTAGTGAAAGTGAATGCCGTCGCGCTCAGGGCCGCTAAATTCACCGCGCGGACAGATGGACACAACCTCGTGGCCCGCGGCGACGAGCGACATACCCACTTTGTGAAACATACGCTTGTCGAAAGGACCGTGGAGCACGTTGAGGATACAAATCTTCACGGCGTGGGTTCCGGGGAATTCGACGGATAGGACCGATAGGACGGATTTGTTCGATCTCCCTCATCCGTCCTATCGGTCCAATTCGTCCTACTGGTTCCCCGCGCCGAGGCCAAAGCCTCCAGGGCGATCCGAGTCGCACGGAGGCCATGTGCCGCCGTCACCTCAAGTGGCTCTTCGCCGCGTACGGCGCGAATGAAATTCTGGAGGAGCCCGAATTGACCTTTGTCCTCGCGGCCTGGCTTGACGCTCTTCCCCGGCAGGCCATCGAAGCGAACGCCGCGATAATCTTCGATGACGATCGATCCGCCGCCCCTGTAGATCTCGATACGTTCCTTGCCCGAATTCAGCGAGCCCGTGGTGCAGTAGATCACCGTGGCCAGAGATCCATCGGGAAAGCGCAGGAGCGTGGTGAGGTCATTCCAGTCCGGCGCAATACCCGCCGCTTGTGCGATGACCGAAACCGGATCGGCGTTGAGCAACCAGCAACAGAAATCGTAGAAGTGCACCGCCTCGCCCAGGATGCGACCGCCGCCCTCCTCAGGATCGAGCGACCAGTGGTCCGCCGGGCGAGGTCCCGCGTTGCAACGATAAATTACCTGCGTTGGCCCCGACACCTTCGCCAGCGCCGCTTTGGCCGCGCGGGCATGGGGCGAAGAGACCCGGTTGTATCCCACGGTCACAAGCAGACCGGTTTCAGACGCTTTCGCGCAGATCGCCTCGCAATCCGCCACTGTCAGCGCCATGGGCTTTTCCACAAAGACGTGCTTGCCCGCATCAAGGGCCGCGAGGGCTTGTGCCGCGTGAAGGTTGTGACGTGTCGCAATCACCACCGCGTGGACTTTCGGGTCCGCCAGAATCACATCGATATCGGTTGTGCAGTACCGGGCCCCGAAGCGCTCCCCAGTCTGTTTCGCCGAGCTGCCGGTGCGCGCGGCAACGGCTTCGAGGTGACAGCCTTCGATACGCTGAAGATTCGGCAGGTGAAAGGCCTGGGCGAAGGCCCCCGCGCCGACTACGGCCACGCCGATGCTGCCTGCGGGGGGATTGATGGAACGGAGATTGAGCACGGGGTCCATCCCCCCGCTGTCGAAGATGCGCCGAAGGTGGACGGGGGGGAAGGGGGGGTGAACGCCCAGGCGATCTTCGTTTGAAATAGAGTAACGCAGCAGTGCGGCTATCGTATCGCCGTCGCCCCGCGTGATCGCGTCATACGCGCTGGCGGCGTCGTCGACGGAATCGATGCGCGAAATAAGCGACGACACCCGTACCTTGCCCTCTGCGACCATGCGCAAGAACTCCGCCATATTGCGGCCCTCGGTCCAGCGCACGTGGCCGATGGGATAGTCAAGTCCATTTTCTTCATAGGCCGTATCGTAGCGGCCCGGACCATAGGAGCAGGACAGCGAAAAATCGACTTCTTTTCGAAAGAGTCCCTCGCGCTCGAGGTGCATGCCGACAGCGCCCACCACGGAGACGCGGCCGCGCGGACGGCACAGATCAATGGCCTGATTCGCGATGGCGCTGTCTTTGGAGGCGGCGCACACGATGACGGCATCCGCGCCATAGCCCGCGCTCCACTCATGGACGACACCTTCGAGCTCGTCCGGCGCGCACGCGGCTTCAACGCCCAATTCCAATGCGAGGTTGCGACGCGTCACCACGGGGTCGCAGCCGATGACGCGACAACCGGCGGCCCGGACGACCTGCGCCGCAAGGAGACCGACCAGCCCCAACCCGATTACGACGATCGTCTCGCCGAAGGTTGGCTGCGCCCGGCGCACGCCCTGCATGGCGATCGCGCCCAGGGCCACAAAGGCGCCCGCGTCAAAATCCACGCCGTCGGGTAGGGGTGTCAGGAGTTGGTGGGGCACGGCGTTGAACTCGGCGTGGCAGGCGTAGCCCACGCCCGCGCAGGCCACCCGATCGCCCACGCGAAAGCCGGGCACGTCGGCGCCGCAGGCCACGATTACGCCCGAAGTGCTGTAGCCCGGCGCCTGAAATTCGAGGAGTTTGCCGCGGACGATGTCGAGGGTGCCCTTCACCCCCACCGTCGCGAGCTTCCGCTTCACCTTTTCTATGTTGAGGGGATCTTTTGCCTTCTTGAGCGCGTAGGCGGCCGTACCGCCGCTGGAAACAAAAGAGGATTCCGTGCCCGAGCTGATGAGGGAATAGGACACCCGAACCAGTGCCATTCCGAGCCCGATGGCGGGAGGCGGCACGGTTTCCAGATGCACCCTGCCCCCTTTGACCAGCACTTGCTTCATGCGCGATGTCCCTCATTCCCGATGGCGGCGTGTGACGGGGCACATGGTACGTGGCGGGACCGTGGGGATGCAAAGGGATTTGTGGACGGAGTGGACGAGGTGGACCGAGTGGACAAGTTCGACGGAGATATCTCAACGATCATCACGGGCGCCATCCTCCTGCGACGGATCTCCGACCCACACGCGGGCCGCCTCGGGCGGCCATCAGCTTGTGGGTGCGGTGACTGAAGCGACGCGTCAATCACCCTATCCGCCACACATATTCCGCCAACGCCCGATACATCCAGGCCACGCCCCACCTGGGATAAGGCATCTTCGAGGTAAAGCCCTTGTACTTCCGGTAGTGAGGCGCGCCATCCTTCACGTCGCGCATGTAGGCCCAGGCCCAACGCAGCGCAATCACCGACTGTTGACGCGCGCCCATGAAGTCCTTCTCCAGCGTCGCGTGGCACAGAATCGCTTCGGCGCAGGCGTGGATATCAACGGGATACGTGCCATGTTCGCCATGGGGCATGCCGCTGGAATCAAGCAGGGTTCGGTAGAAGGCGTAGCCCCGTTTGAGGGCGTCTTTGATGATCGGGTTTTGTGCGTGCGCGTTGATGGCGGTCAGCGAGCGCAACACGAAACCGGTGTGGTGGTGATCCACGAGAGCCATCAGCGCCGCTTCTTGCCGCGAGCCGGGCAGCATCGCGCCATAGGGAAAAGCGCCGTCGGGCCGTTGCGCGTCAAGCGAGAACTGCACCGAACGCAGGGCCGTGCGCGCCATGGCTTCATCATCCGTCGCCACGGCGACTTCGAGCAGGTGCTGCGCCACGAGCAAGTTCGCATTGTGCACGGCGCGATGATCCGCAAGTCCGTAAGCAAAGCAAAAAGATCTGTCAGTCTCACCAATGCGCGGGAGATCTTCCATGAAGTGTCGCGCAATGGATTGCGCGGCCTCCAGGTGTTCCATTGCGCCGGTGATGTTGTGCGCCAGCAGAAAAGCTTCGCCCGCGATGGCGCTTACCACGGCAATCGGAGAGCGAGTCGGGATATCGACGCCCGCGCCGTAAACCCAAAAGGGGTAACCCCAGCACAAGCCGCTCGAGCCTGTCCATGAATGATCGCGCAGCCACTTCAGGTGTGTATGCGCGGCCTTCAGCGACCCATTGTCGCCCGCGATCTGGTGGAAGCGCAGCCGCCCGATGGCGAGGAGCGCGTGGGTCTTCGGATTTTCCGTAGGCGAGATGCCCAGCAACCGGCGCGATGCTCGGGGGAAGGCATCGCACAGCACCGTGCTCGTCTTTCGGAGGAAGGGCCGCTCCTGCAACGCGCGGATGCGCGGGTGGGCCTTGATGTCGAAGGGATCGTAGCCAACCGTACCGTGGGCCGCAAGCCAGGCTTCGAGTTCGCCGAGCCACTCCTGGGCCAGCGCGATATCGGGATCATTGGAGGGGGTCATGGGCATGGGGCTGGCTCAATGGGTCGTATGGGGCCAATGGGCCACTGGTCGTCGTGGCGGGTATTCGCAACTTTTTCATCATAAGACCCATAGGACCCATAAGACCCATAAGACCCATTTCTCAACACGATCTCACCACCGCTCTTTTTCACCACGCGCAACCCTTTCCAATACCCGCTTCAGCACGGGAAAGTATACCGCATGGCTGTAGCGCGCCTGCACCCGTGCGCGGGCCGCACGGCCCATGCGCTCGCGCAGCGCCTGATCGGTGATGAGCCGCGCAAGCTTTTCCTTCCATTCCTCAGGCGAGTCCGCCAGGAAGCCGCTGACACCATCCTCCACCACTTCCGCGTTCATACCCACGGGCGAAAGAACCACAGGGGTACCCACGGCCATATATTGCAGCGCCTTGAAGGCGCACTTGCCCCGGGCGCGGGGCGTATCGTGGAGCGGCATGAGGCCGATGTCGGCGTGTTGCAGGTACTCGATTTCGTGTTCCAGGGTCCAGTGTTCGTTTTCCACCGTCACCCCCTGCAATGCGTAGGGTTTTCCCGTGGCAATGTGCAGGGTGATGCCGTATTCGCCCGCCAGTCCCCTCAGGACGCCTTCAATCGGCGCGAGATAGCCCAGGTTGTCTTTCAGACCGGTCCAGCCGAGTATCGCGGCTTCCCGTCCGGTGTACTCCTTCTGCGTGTGCAACTCCATATCGATGCACGTGGGGATGATGGTCACACTTGGATTCAGGCGGGCAACATAGTCCCGCAACAGCCCATTTCCTACAACCGCATGGGCGCACAAGCCCGACATCTTCCGTGTCCAGCCGTAGTCCACCCAACGCAGAAAGAGGCTCTCCACATGGGCCGGTGGCTCCCAGATGGCGTCGTCGATATCAAAGACGAGGCGCGGATTCATCCACCGGATGAGTCGCTCCAGCACGGGCGGACCATAGGGTAGCAGCGGGCCTCGAAAGTACACCACATCAGCGCGGGGCACGTGACGCAGTTGCGCCAATCGCCGCAACACGACCTGAAAAAGCATCCAGAGCTTGCCCGGTTTCGATGCCCCGCTGTAATAGTGCTCTTCCTCCGCCATCGACATGGGCAGGCACACGGTGCTGCGGTGGCCCTCCGCCTCAAGCATGCGGGCGAAAGTTCCGATGCGGTAGCGGATGGCGGCAATACGGTTGGAGGCGTTCCCGAAGAAGACGATGCGCATGGCGCGATTGTACGGATTGGCCTCCGGTATAGTCCACCCGCTATGCTACTCCCTCAACCTGGAGCACAAACCATGAAACACATCAGCACCCTGCTGGCTATCCTCTGTCTGGCCCCTGTCGCCAACGCCGAACCCGGCATTATCATCAACGAGGACAACAGCCACTATTTCACCTCGCGGCCGGCGGAAATGATGAATCTTGAAGGCCTGAACGCCTTCATCGATCAATATGCCGGGACCAAAGTGTCCCACCTCTTCCTGAACGCCAATTCCATGAAGGCGAGTTTCAAGAGCGCCACGCGCGATGCCATCTGGGAACTGGGCGAGCAGAAGATGCCCGAGGGCGCCGGCAAGAAGTGGATGGACAATGCGCGCCTGCTGCACGAACAGGGCCTGGACCCCTACGCCATCTGGATTGCCCGCGCCCGGGAGAAGGGCATTTCCCCCTGGATTTCCATGCGGATGAACGACATTCACGATGTGCCGGATCCCACGAGCTACATGCACAGCACGTTCTGGGTAAAGAATCCCCAGTTCTGGCGCGTGCCCAACGATCCCAGCGGCGGCTGGACCACCCGTGCCCTGGATTTCGGCCACCCGGAAGTGCGCGCCCATGCCATGGACTTCGTCAAGGAACTGTTGGAACGCTACGACGCGGACGGCCTGGAGCTGGACTGGATGCGCTTTGGCTGGCATTTCAAGGACGGAGAAGAAGCGGCCGGCGCCGAGCTCTTGACCCAGTTCATGCGCCAGGTGCGCCAGCTCACCATCGAGTGGGGTGAAAAGCGCGGACACGCCATCCAACTTGCCGCGCGGGTTCCCGCTCACCCGGATGCCGCCAAAGGCCTGGGCATGGACGGGGTGCGCTGGGCGAAGGAAGGACTCGTGGACCTGCTCATCCCCTGCCCCTTCTGGCTGAGTTCCGATTTCGACATTCCCGTAGAGCTCTGGCGCGAGCAAATGGGCGTGGAAGGGGCCGCTGTAAAGCTGGCACCGGGACTGGAGTTTAATTCCCGGGCCTGGCACGGCGGCGCGCCCATGGCCAATGATCTCGCCTCCACCCGGGGATTTGCGGCGAGCGCCTGGCAGCGCGGCGCGGACCAGATCTACCTCTTCAACTACATGGACTCCGAGACCATTCCCGTGAGCACCTCGGACTACCGCATCCTCGTGGAACAGGGCCTCGGCAAGGACGTGGTTTTTACCCAGCCGCGCCGCCATCTGCAGTGCTTCCGCGACACCGTGCCCTCCGGCTTCCCTAGCGGCGTGGTGCTTCCGGCGGAAGGCGCCGAGGCGAGCTTCACCATCAACACCGGCCCCAGGCCCGCTGCGGGCACGGTACGCTTCATCATCGGTCTGGGCGAGAAGCCCGGCGTCGCCGAGGCTGCCTACACGGCAACGGTCAACGGCACGGCTTGCGCAGCGGCGGTGGATGTGGAGAATCCCGCCCAGTTCCCCGGCGCGGTAAGGGCGCTCGCCTTCGACTGTCCGCTGGACGCGGTGAAGGATGGCGGGAATGTGTTTACCGCGCAGCAGCCCGCGGGGCAACAGATCGTCTGGGCGGAAGTGCGGGTGGAGCCATCAATCTGACAATGAAGAATTGAACCACAAAGAACGCAGAGAGCACAGAGAAAGGTCTTTCTTTTGTGCTCTTTGCGTTCTTTGCGGTTAATCGTTTTTCAATTCCTATCTGTGTCCATTTGCGTCCATCTGTGGGAAACCATTTTCCCAGTGCTTATGCGTATGCTAAAATGCCCGCCTGCGCATATGCCCTCGTTTAAGAGCAATATGACTTGATCCCCCTTCCCATTCCCCCACTAAAGGATTCCATACATGAGCATCGCCTTCACCAAGCTCCACGGCCTGGGAAACGACTATCACTTCATCGAAGCCGCGAAGTATCC
The DNA here is from genome assembly GCA_016791475.1 of Candidatus Hydrogenedentota bacterium. Classification (NCBI taxonomy): domain Bacteria; kingdom Pseudomonadati; phylum Candidatus Hydrogenedentota; species Candidatus Hydrogenedentota bacterium. The sequence continues at coordinate 166,407 of JAEUWI010000001.1, read as the reverse complement.
CGGCGTCGACTGGCCCGAGCTTTCCCGCCAGATGAGTCACCGCCACCTCGGCGCGGGTTCCGACGGCATTATCCTAATCCAGCCGAGCGAGCAGCATGACTTTGACATGCGCATTTTCAACGCCGACGGCAGCGAGGCGGAGACCTGCGGCAACGGCATCCGCTGCTTCGCCAAATATGTCTTCGAACGCGGCCTCACGAGCAAGACCGAGTTTGTGATCGGTACCCTCGCGGGGCCCAACGCTGTGGTGCTCAAGACCGAAGGTGGCAAGGTTTTGTCCGTCCGCTCCAACATGGGCCGGCCCCGATTCGAGCGCGCCGAAATCCCGATGCTCGGCGCGCCGGGCGAGGTGAAAGAAGAGCCCATCGACATCGACGGGCAGATTCTCCACGTGACCTGCGCGAATATCGGCAATCCCCATGCGGTGTTCTTCGTGGACGACGCCACGGCCGTGAAACTCACGGAAATCGGCCCGAAAATCGAACACCACCCCAGCTTCCCGGCCCGGACCAATGTAGAATTCGTCAACGTTGTTGACCGCCAGAATATCGTGATGCGGATTTGGGAACGGGGCAGCGGGATCACCATGGCCAGCGGCAGTGGCTCCTGCGGTTCCGCGCTGGCGTCGATGATCACGGATCGCGTGGAACGTCGTGTCAACGTGCACCTGGTTTACGGAGTCCTGGCCATCGAATGGGCCGAAGACGGCTGCGTCTACCAGGAAGGCCCCGCAACTGAGGCCTACTCCGGCATCTGGGATCATCCCATCCCGATGGCGTGAGGGATTACCGCACCTGTTCAATTTCACTGCTGCCCGGAAAGCTCATAAAGGTCTTGTCGGGCAGCAGTTCGTATTTGGTGCCGAAATACTTGTTGAACACGATCCGAAAGGTGTTCACCGGCGTGATGCCGGGATAAAAGGCGCTGTAGTCGCCATCGGGAAAGTAGATCGTGTTCAGCACGGCCGTGTAGTCGCGAATGTATTCGTCGCGCGTGCCCTTCCAGGGGATCAGGTCCGTGCCCGCGGTGCTCTGCCAGTCTGAACGGCAGCCGTGGTCGCCCTGAATGATGATTACCGAATTGGGTTGGCGCTCGCGGATTCGGTCGACCATTGTAAGCAGGCGCCCGTTGATACACTTCACGGCATCCCGAAAGCCCTCGTAGTACGGGGGCGTTTCGGTACGCGGTTTGCCTTCCGCATCAAAGTTGTGGGGCATGTGCGGCGCCATCATATGGGCGAACACAAACATGGGCTTGTCGCCCCGGCGCACCTTCCCGAGACCGTCCAGCACAAACAAGACCCGGTTGGCCTCGTTGGATCGCGACATGCGCTCCACCGGCGAACGCAGGGGCGTCATGGCGAGGTAAACCTGCTGCAATTCCGTGAGGAGAAAGGTGTCGGGCTTTACAAAGCGTCCCGCGTTGATCTCGGTGGCCGCTACGCCCGAGGAAAAGGTCGGGAACTCATAGCCATAGCCCGCCAGGAAGTCCATGACTTTGTTGTCCCAGATCTGGGCCACGAAATCGGGCAGGGCCTGATTCCACTGGGCCTCGAGCCGACCGGGATCAAGGTAGTCGAGGTTCATGGACGATGCGAGAGACATCTGAGTCTTGGGGTAGTTCGAGTGGGCATCTTCCACCACATGGAAGCCCCGCTCCTTCAGTGCATCGAGGAACGGCGTGTTGTCATGACCAAAGGTATCGCGCAGCACATCGGCCCGAGGGTAGGAATCAGGAATGATATAGTAGATGTCCGGAAGGGCCGCGAGCGCCTCGGGGGAAAGGTTGGCCGCGCCCGCGGACTGGGTGGTGGCGGCGGGCGCCTCCTGCCTGATGCGGGCCAGACCGTAGGTCGTCAGGGGCACCACCAACAGGCACGCCCCGAGTAAATTCAGCCCCTTCGTCAGCCCCGCCAGATCGCGGCGGGTCCGCCAGAGCCACACGAACAGCGCCGCGCCCCCCAGAGCGATCAGCGCGACAACAGCAAGGACAGGCAAGGGTGACGCACCGGCGCGCAGGGCCGCCTTCAGTCCGTCGGCCAGGGCGCCATAGGCGTGAAAGGGCACCCAGAAAGCCGCGATAAGCAGCGCGCACTTGTGGTGATCGCGCAGCAGGGCATACAGCAATCCCCAGAGCAAACTGGCAATCGCCGCCACGACCGCACAGGGCAGCCACACTTCGGCAAAATGGGCGTCGCCAATATTGCGGCTCAGAAGCGAAAGGGCTGGGAAAAAGCCGAAGAGCAGCGGGTACCAGGGAAAGCCTTTTCCATGCATGGGCGACGCCTCAGGGTTGGGTTCGGTTTTTCATCCGATACAGCGTCCGCAGCGTATCGTCTACCGGCGACTGGGCCTCGATGACAAAGTACGCGCCGAAGGCCGCCTCGAAACCCTCTCGGGTATAGCCCGGAAAGACATCCTCCCGCGTGGCCAGCATGCGGTTCACCATGCTGTCTTCCTTCGGCACGAATTCGATGATCAAATGCCGGCAGGTCCGGGCAAAGAAGGCGGCCGCCTGCGGAAGGGGGACGTTGTTGCCGATGCATAGGTGGTGGATAAGCGCCAGGGCCATGGCGCAGTCCGCCGGACCGCGCTGGAGCAGGCTGGCACGCTCTTCATGGGCCCAACCCAGCGCGGGACTCGGGTTGGACAGATCCATCACCAGCGGCAGCACGCCCCTGAGCGACGCTTTCTCCCGCAGGTAGAGGGCTTCCACCGCACCGTAATCCAGATCCATCGCAACGGTCACCGCGCCGCATTCCGCCGCCAACGCGCTATAGACCCCCGTGTTCGCGCCGAGATCCCAGACGGTCTCGGGAGCGATCTGGCCGAGATAGTCCCGCACCAGCGCCTCCTTCGCCCGGGCGCCCGCGTCGCTGTAGTTGGTGTGGGCGTAGTAGTCGCCCCAGGTGGTCTTGTCCGACTTCCGGTCCAGCCCGCGGATGGTGGATCGGAGATTATCGATGATCCCCAGCAGTCCCTGCCTGGAGACCTTGACGGCTTTCGCGGCGCCGCCCGGTCCCTCCTGATTCAACTGGGCACGCTCGGCCCGGGCCAGCAGGTGCAGATGGAGGAGCAAGCCCGGCTTGAGTTTCGAGCGCCAGGGCAGGGCCCGCGCCGCAAGCGGCAGAGGTATTCCGTCGATGTATCCGCGCATCAAGCGCGCCATGCCGGCCTCGCCATAGTGCATAAGGGCGAGGGGCGCGAGAAAGTGGCGGCAGAACTGGCCATAGGCGATCCAGGGCTTACCTTCCACATAGGGCTCGAAGGACAGGGTGTCGATGAATACAGCGCGCGCACCCTGGAACTGAACATTAAAGGCGCTGGCGTCTTTCAGGGACAGGCCATGCTCCATGGCGATGGATTGAATATCGAGTGTCAGCAGCGCCGCGTCGCGGAGTTGCCCCGCGCACCATTCATAAGGGTAAGAGATAAACTTGATCGGTTCCGGCGCCAGCACCCGGACGGCCTCCGACGTCAGCGCGCGCTCCAGCGAGATTTCCTCATGGGATACCAGCAGCCCCCGCTTCACCAGCTTCGCGTAAAGCCCGGAATCCATGAGCTGGTCATAGTGCGGCCCATAGACGGCATTGACCTGCCGCAGCAAGACGCCCTGGTCATCGCGAAAAACGAAACCGCTGGGATCGCGGAATGATGCGGCCAGGCGGCCCGTTTCCTGCACGATGAAGTCTCCCTGATTTCCCGAGTTGGACTCGGACCGCACCTATACCGTATGCACGGCCGAAGCAGCAGCGGCGCGGTACTCCCGCAGGGCCTCCGGCGCGGCGGGATCGCCAAGCCCCGGCACGTCCTTCGGACCGACTACAATCCGCACCCCTCCAAAACGCTGGCAGCGGGCGGCGTCCTCGGGACCCATGGGGCCTTCCGTTTCCACGGCCACGGTGTACTCATGATACCGTATGTTCTCGCAGGCAATTCGGACCCGGTCAAAGGCAGCCCGGGGCATGGCCCGCCCAGGCGCCACCGGATCCGCACCCACCAGTAACAAGCGGCCAATCTGGGGCAGCAGGTAGTTAATCTTCGTAAGGGAAGTCGTGGGCGACACCGCAACACCCGCCACATGACCCGCATCATGGATGGCGGCCAGCGTGCGGTGGATGTGGACACACGTTTCCAGGTGAATCGAGATCGTATCCGCGCGGCTCTTCAGGATTTCCGACAGCATGAGGTCGGGCTGCTCCACCAGCAGGTGGTAGTGGCAGGGCAGCTTCGTCAGGTCCTTTGCGGCAGCCACTGCCGACGGGGCCATGCCGTAGCGGGGGATGAACTTCCCGTCGGCGCCGTCGAAGTGCAATTCGTCAATGCCCTGGGCCTCCAGCGTGCGAATGACGGACTCCAACCGGAGTGGATTGAATTGTTTCAGGTCTGCGGCACAGATCAGATTGGCCACGGGGATACTCCTTTGGACGATGGATTATGCAGGCCGGTACTGTATCACAGGGGGCCGGATCGCGGCCAGTCAGAGAAATTCCAACTTGCAAGCAGGGACAACCGAGCCACCGTAGACGGAGGGACTCATCGGTCTGGTTTCCTGTCGTCCCTGTGACCAATCCTGCTCAGCGCTGCTGGTTCAAGATCCGCGTTACATCCTCCGCAAACGGCAGCGACGGCTGGGCCCCCGCTTTCGTCGTCGCCAGGGCGCCCACGGCATTGGCAAAGCGCAGTGTCTCCGCTATCGCACCCTCATTCCAGCCCACGCCGAGTGCCCCGGTGAAGGCATCGCCCGCAGCCGTCGTGTCCACCACTTCCACCTTGAAGGGCTGCGCGTCAAAGCGCGCGCCTTCGCCAAAATATCGCGATCCACGGCTCCCCAACTTCATGACAACATGGCTGGAACCAAAACTCAGCAACCGCGCGGCCGCAGCCTCGACATCGGCATCGCTTTCTATGGTCATGCCCGTCAGGCGCTCCGCCTCGCTCGTATTGGGCGTTACCACGGTAGCCTTTCCGATGACCGCCTCGGAGACGGGTTGATCCGAGCCGATATCGAGGATGGACAAGGTATCCGTCTCCCGCGCGAGATCCAGCGCGGCCTCGACCACGGCAACAGGCACTTCGAGCTGCATCAGCACCGCATCCGCCGCTTCGAAAGCCGCGCGGCAGGCAAGAATATCTTCCGGCGTCAGTTTAAAATTAGCTCCCGGAATGACCACGATGGAATTCTCGCCCTCGTCGCTTACTTCGATGATGGCGGTACCCGTGGGCGTGCCGGAGACCGTCTTCAGCAAGTCCAGCTTCACCCCGGCGGCGCGAAGGCTTTCTTTCTGCTGCACCCCGAAGGCGTCGTCGCCCACACAGCCGAGGAACGACACGTTTCCGCCCAATCGGGCGGCGGCAACGGCCTGATTTGCCCCTTTGCCCCCGCAGATGGTTGCGAAGGTCTGGCCCATGAGGGTTTCCCCCGGTCGGGGGATGCGCGAAACGCGCGCGACGAGATCAATGTTGGCACTGCCGATAACGAGAATATTGCGAGGGGTCATGGTTTCCTCTTGCGCCCCTGCACATCGGGCAGGCGGGCGTAGAACGCGTCCCAGGTTTTCCAGCGCCGCAGGGCTCTTACAATTTCGGGCAGCGGCGTGGCATGAATTTCGTCAAAAATGTACTCTTCGGAGTCCTGCAGCGGGAAGGCGAGCCGCTCCACGGGCGGGGTGAATTGTGCATCGACACCCGGCTTGTTGCCTCGGGGATCAATGCGATACCAGCCGTACACCGGCAGGTAGACGGCGTTGAGGCCGTGGGTGCAGTACGGTGGCCCGCAGATGCCGATGCTCAGGCGCTGATAAACCAGCCCGGCCGGAATGCCGTTGGCGCGGAGCAGCGCCGCGAGCAGGTGCGCCTTGGCGTAGCAATAGCCCGTGCCCGCCGCCAACACTTCCGAGGCGCTGCACGTCACGGGGTTCATCCGATAGTCCACGCTATGCCGGATCTCGTCGCGCACCCATTCGAAGCAGGCCCGCGCCGTGGCAACGGAGTCATCCTCGGAGGCGCGCAAGGTCTTCGCCAACGCGGACACGGCGGGGTGAAGAAAGTCTATCGTCTCGTCGGGCTGAAGGAAGGCGTTGAGATCGGTATCGCGGACGAGCCCAGCGCTCGACACCGTGACCTGATTGCGGGCCGGCATCTTCCTAGGCATTGCCTGCCGCCACACCCGCCACGATGGGCCGCGCGGCAATTTGCTCGCCACGGTGTTCGAGGAAACAGCAACCGGGGCAGGGCGCGAAGAGCTTCTTCTGGCATGTCTGCCGGAAGTCGCGCATTTCCGCGTTGTGCCACAGCTCCTTAAGGGAGTTCTCCCGCACATTGCCCACTTTCTGGAGCCAGCAGGGATAGGCGTCGCCGAGGCGACCGATAATGAGGGTGTTCCAGGCGTTTCGGCACTGATACGCCTTCAGATCAATGCCCCGCCCGTCATAGTAATCGAGCAGATCCTGACGGGGCATGCGCGGCAGCCGCACTTCAACGCCGACCGACTTCGCCTCGTCCAAGGTCCGATTCAGGGCGATGGATAGCTCGGAGCGATTGATTCGCGGCCAGTCGATATCTTCGTGGTTGAAGAGGGTTGGGGGCTTTTCCCCGAAGCCCGGCAGATCGTGCATCCGCGTTTCCGTGACGAGATTGAGCACATCCACCCCGGCCTCTTTCACCATGCGGGGCATGAGATGGAGCACGTCGATGTTGTCCCGCTGGATCACCGTGGTCACGTGAATATGGGGGCAGGATTTCCCGCTTGCGTCTCGAAAATGGCGCAAAAGGCGAATGCCCGCCATGCTCCGTTCCCATGCACCCTTCATCTTGCGAATTTCGTCGTGACGGTCCCCCGGTCCCTCAATGGACGTGCCGGCAAAGTTGAAGCCCACGCCTCCCGTGTGTCGGGGCGCCAGCGCCACGATGGCTTCCGCCCGATCTTCGGGCAGCATGGTCGTATTCGAAATAAAATGAGTTCGAGAGCGCCGGCTGGCAAAAGTCAGCAGCTCCATGAAGTCCTTGCGCACGAAGGCTTCGCCGCCGGTGAAGGTGATCAGGCTGAAGCGAGGGATCTGGGCCAGCACGTCCAGCCACTCCCGCGTGGAGAGTTCGCCCCGCTTTTGCTCCTTAATGGGCACGTTCTCGAGCCAGTCGATGTACTGGCACATCTTGCAGCGAAGGTTGCAGCGCCGCGTCACCTCAATAAAATAATGCCAGGCCGGGAAGGAATAGCCCGATTGCATATAGCGGTACGGCACCTCGCTGTACATCCGCTGTGCGAAGTCGTAAAGTCTTGCCAACTGGAATCGGCTCGCGCCATTTCCGCTCATGCTCGGCTGCCTTTGTCGCGTCGGCCGACCGAAGCGGTGACGCGGGTGGAAGAATCTCACCGGTGTTTGCAATCAACCGGCGCGCCTTCTATTCTACCACCGGCCCCGACACCGGTACGAACTGCGACAGTACGGGCAGGCAGCATGCCCGATGGTGGAACCCGACCTATGCACCTCGAAACTTCCGATGGGACGCGCACCAGCGTCGACGCCTCCCGCCTGGCGCGTATCCTTCAACGGCCCGCGCCCCTCGTGGCCCTGCGTGGCCCCGGCACCGCGCTGGTCGCCCTCCACGCCCGCGGGCGGGACTACCGGCTGATCTATTGGAACGGGCGCACCTGGCAGCAATCCTCCCCCGGCGTCCCCGAGTCGGCCCTCGCGGGTCTGTTTGTCGATTTCTTTCACGGCGGGGGCGACTGGCGCGCCAATCTGGTGTGGGAAACACTGCGGCAGGACGCCGCGCGAGAGACGATCCCTGCTGTCCCCGCGGGTCTACACATACTGCTGACCTTCATGCTCGTCTTCGGCGGTTTTGGCGTGGGCATCCTGCTCGGCTTCGAAGCCGGGCGGCGCGCAGAACCGTACGACGGCATCATGGTGTACGTCGGCGCCCTTCTGTTGGCTCCACCCCTCGCCCTTCTGGGGCAGCGGATCGCGCGAAACCTTCCCTCCGCCTGCGACGAGTGCGGCGAGCGTTCCATCAACCTCCAGACCGGGCGCTTCGCCTATCTCTGCACCGAATGCGGTCGACTCAATATCTCCCGGTGGGGTATCAATCGCGGCCCCATGGCGCCCTAGCAAACCCTAACCATACGCTAACAATGGCAACTCGGTGCTGGGAATGGGTGCAGCACTGTGCTATGCTTAGCTCGGGCTAGGACGGGATGGGTTGGAAGAATCACGCTGGTCCTTGCAGGGGATCGGAGGGGACTATGTCAGATTGTACGGGGAACAGTGGTGGCGTGCCTGCGGCGCAGGCGCTGCCCGCCATGGCGTTCGCCCAGGCGGAGTTTGCCGCGGCCATTACCGATGGCTGCGGAATCATCACTTTTGTAAACGACGCCTTCACCCGCCTGACGGGCTACACGCCCCAGGACGCCATCGGCGCATCCATCGAAATTCTGCGAACCACCAATTATGACGACGCCTTCTATGCCGACATCTGGCGGCGCCTGACTTCCGGTGAACGCTGGTCCGACCGGCTGTCCGTGGGCCGAAAGGATGGAAGCGCGTATCGCTCGCGCAGTTTCGCGGCACCCATCCTGGAGCCCGACGGCGCCATCGCGGGCTACAGTTTTTTCTCCCGCGACACCTCGGACGAAGCGAAGCTGGAGGCGCAGTTGGGGCACCTGCAGAAAATGGAAGCCATCGGCGAGTTGGCGGCCGGTATCGCCCACGAGATCAATACGCCCATTCAATATATTGGCGACAATATCCAATTCCTCCTTCAGGCCACGGCGGGCCTGATGCGGCTTGTCGAGGCGAGCGCCGCCGCCTGCGAAGCGGGACGGGGCGCCGCCATCCCCCCCGAAATCCTCGACGGACTCGAAACGCTGCGGCGGGAAATCGACTGGGATTTCCTGAAGGTGGAAATTCCCCTGGCAATCGAACAATCCCTGGAGGGTCGGGACCGGGTCGCCGACATCGTGCGGGCCATGAAGGAGTTTGCCCACCCCGGCGACGAAGAACTCACGCCGCTGGACATCAATCACGCCATCGAGAACACGCTCGCCGTTTCCCGGGGCGAATGGAAGAACGTCGCCGCCATCGCGCTGCACCTGACGGACCACTTGCCGCCCGTCCATTGCTACCCGAGTTCTTTCAATCAGGTCCTCCTCAATCTCGTCGTGAACGCGTCTCACGCCATCGCCGATCGCCACGGGAATGGCGGCAAGGGACTCATTTCCATCTCCAGCGCACTTCGAGAGGACGCGGTGGAGGTCGTTGTGGGAGATAACGGCTGCGGGATCCCCGCCGAGATCGTCAGCCGGATTTTCGAGCCCTTTTTCACCACCAAAGACGTGGGGAAGGGGACCGGGCAGGGGCTCGCTCTGACCCATGCCGTCATTGTGGAACGTATGAAGGGGGCGATCGAAGTCGATTCTACCCCCGGGGAGGGCACCCGCTTTCTACTGCGCCTCCCGCTGGGAGACCCCCAGAACACGCAGGGAACGGAAGAAGCGCAGGAAACTTAAATGACCGACGCCAGCTATACGATAGAACCGCAAGCCGGGAGCGCGGAACCCGCAAGGAAAAAGGTGCTTTTCGTCGACGACGAGCCCAACTTCCTCGCGGGCCTGCGCCGGATGCTCCGGGGTCAACGCGACCAGTGGGATCTGTATTTCGCCGGTGGCGCCGACGAAGCGCTGGAGCTGGTCAAGCGGGAGCGAATCGACACCATCGTTTCCGATGTGAACATGCCGCGCAAGACGGGCTTCGACCTGCTGACCGCCCTGAAGGGCAACCCCGAGACGCGGGACATCCCGGTCATTATTCTCACGGGAAATGCGGAGAACGACCTCAAACGTCGCGGCCTCGACCTGGGTGCGGACGACCTGCTCAACAAGCCGGTCAATATGGAAGACCTCACCGCGCGCGTTCGCAGCGCCCTTCGCATCAAGGAGTATGAAGACCGCCTTCGCGAACAAAACGCCGTGCTCGAGCAGAAGGTCCGCGAGAGAACCGCCGCCCTGGAACATTCGCGCCAGGACATCATCTGGCGCCTGGCCAAAGCGGGCGAATTTCGAGACCAGGACACGGGCGAGCATGTCATGCGCGTCGCCGCGTGCAGCCGCGCCCTCGCCGAGGCGATGAATCTCGACCTCCAGTTCTGCCACGCCATTTTCATCACGAGCCCGCTCCACGACATCGGAAAAATCGGCGTGCCGGACGGTATTCTCTTCAAACCCGGCAAACTGACGCCCGAGGAGCGCCAGTTCATGGAGCGGCATTGCGAGATCGGCGCGGCGATTCTGCTGGAAGTACCGCAGGAGGGAAAGTCCGACCGGTTCGGACAGGCTTTCTATACGGGCGCGGGCGCTTCGAATATGAACGGGGGCGATGAACTGCGCCTCCTGGCCGCCGAAATTGCCCTCTCCCATCACGAGCGGTGGGACGGTGGGGGCTATCCCCGCGGCCTGAGCGGGCACGACATTCCCATATCCGGGCAGATCGTGGCCATCGCGGATGTCTATGACGCCCTCCGGTCGGTGCGGGCCTACAAGCCCGCCTTCACGGTGGACCAGACGGTGGCAACCATGCGCGCCACCCGCGGCACCCACTTCTCGCCGGAAGTCTACGATGCTTTTGAACTCGTGGTCGAAGCCTTCGAAACCATTCGGCGAGACTTCGCCGAGCAGGAAAGCGCGGGGGAACCCTATGAAACGAGTCCTATTCGTTGACGATGAAATCAACGTCCTGAACGGACTGAAGCGCATGCTCCGGAGCGTGGCCCGCGATTGGAGCATGAGCTTCGCCCAGTCCGGTGAAGACGCGCTGGACGCCATGCGGAAGTTTCCCGATTTCGACGTGGTGGTCACGGACCTCAACATGCACGGCATGAGCGGTGTGGACTTCCTGATGAAAGTTCGCGAGGAATTTCCAAACACCGTTCGCTTCGTCCTGTCGGGCAGCACGGACGCCCAGATGATCCTGAAGGTCGCCAACGTCGCCCACCAGTTCATGGGCAAGCCCTGCGACCCCCAGAAGCTGTACCACGCGGTGGCCCGGGCCTTCGCGCTCCGCGAGCAACTCAACGGGGGCGCCATCAAGAGCCTGCTGCACCGCATGGGCAAACTCCCGGCCCTTCCCGTCGTATACAATCAGATCCTGCAGGAAATGATGCTCGACGACACCTCGGTCGCGCGCGTGGGCAAACTGATCGAACAGGATCCGGCGCTGAGCATCAAGGTACTCCAGATCGTCAACTCCGCCTATATGGGCGTGCGAAATCCCGTCTCCAATCTGGTCCAGGCCTGCTCCATGCTCGGTCTGGAGAGCCTTAAGAATGTCGTGCTCATGGCGGAGGTCTTCGAGCTGCCGAAAGGACGGAAACTTCCCGCAAGTTTCAACCTGGGCGCGCTCTGGAATCACAGCCTGACCGTGGGCGAAGGCGCGCGCCAGATCGCGGCCGCGGAAACCGGCGACAAGAAGATCATCGACCGCGCCTTTACCGCGGGTTTGCTCCACGAAATTGGCCAGTTGATCCTGGCATCGCAACTTACGGATGAATTCGCCACGGCCATCCGCTACGCGGATGAAAAGCAGATCTCCCTGGTTGACGCGGAGATTCAGGTCCTGGGCGCCACGCACAGTCAGGTGGGAAGTTATCTCCTGGAACTCTGGGGACTGCCCGACCCCGTGGTGGAGGCTATCGCCTTTCACATCTATCCCTCGGCCTGCCCCGCGGAAGACTACAGCCTCCAGGAATCCGGCTATCACGTGCCGGAAGAGGCCGCCTTCACCGCCCTGACCGCACTGCACGCCGCCAATTACTTCTCCGAAGAGCATGAATCCGGGGACGGGGTGAAAGCGGAGCTCGACATGGCCTATCTCGAAAACCTGGGATACGCGGATCGGATCGGCGCCTGGTGGGAGCGCTGCTCTCCCGCCAAGCCTGTTCGCGGATAGGCCCGCCGTAGGTTTCGGTCAGAAGAGGCGACCGAAGTCCACCTCGGGAAAGCTCTCCAGCGCCGTACCCGGGGTGGCGTTCAGAATCCTGCGGCCACTTCCCTCGGCCCAGCGCCGGGCGCAGTCAAAGTCCCGCTCCGCTTCTTCGGGCTCCGGCGGCAGGAAGCGGTTCTTCCCGCCATCCGTGTAGTCCGAGGTGAAGTGGGTCGCGCGGGTGGCGTCCGCCGTCGTCCAGAGCGCCGCATCGCCGGAGCGGCTCCCCTTCGTCCAGGCGCGTTGCGCGGCAAGTGCGGTCTCATAGACCCGCCCGCCGCGCAGGCGCCGCGCCACACCGCGCCATGCGCGCCGCAGAATCGGCGAGTAGCCCCGCCGCGATAATTCGTAGCGATGGTCGGCGCCGATAAGGATGATGGGGTCGCAGCCCATGATCGCCGCAATCTGCAGCAGCATGAAGGTTACCGTGAATCCGCGATAGACCCGCGACGGACAGTCTGAAAAAGCGCGGGGGAAGGGATCGGGCCACGCGCTGTTCACCGGGCATCCTTGCGCCACGCGCATCACGGGCCAGTACTCCGCCGGAAAAAACTTCACCGTGTCGGCGGGCACGGCCGATTCATAAACCGGGTGGTAGGTCTCTATCTGGTACTTGTCGTATACCCCCCAGTAACTGAAGGGGAAGCCCCACGACTCATAGCCCAGGAAGCATCGGTTCGAACCCAGGGTCAGCTCGCCTTTCAGCTTCGTCATATCAATGTCGTTCAGACTCGGCCCATTCCCCACTACAAAACAGCGTTCGCCCCGATGGCGATGGTGGAAGCCGTCCAGCAGGTGGGGCATGGGCAGGACCGTCGCGCCCCCGTGATCCACAAATACAGCCTCCCTGAAGCCGCGCCGCCAGAGCGGGGGCAACAGCGCATAGCGGGAAGACACCTCGGGCAGGGACACGCCCGCGCGGTACCGCATGGGGACCCGTTCGAGAGATACCGGGATGTGGATCCGGGGGCAGTCCCGAGCCGCGACGGCGTCGAATTCCCGCGCAAGGGTGAGTCGGGGATCGGCGGGAAGGGCGGCTTGCTCCGGAGCGCCGTGAACATCGGAGGGCAGCAGGACCACCCGCGCTTCGGGCGGAAGGGTGCGCAGCCAGCATTCCAGCAGATAGGGCGACTCACCTTCGGGAAGGCAGGCGTAATAAGGATTCATCCGGGCGGCTCCTGCCGTATTGAAGCAGGTTCGTTGCGGTGGAGGCAAGCTCATTCCACCACCCGCGGGCCACTGGAAAAAAGGAGGGGGTGCGCAGCGCGGTGGTGTGGGCCGCGCTGCGCACCATGGTGGGGGGTGTGCCTTAATCCGTCTGACTTGGGGCAGAACGGCATGTGCCGAAGGCACTCGACTGTCTTGCAGGCCGGGGTGCGTTTCCGGACCTCTTCTTGCGCATAAAAAACTTAGAAGGCTGCCATCACGGATGCGGGTTGCTCCGTGCTGACCAGGACCCAGCTATACTGATAGAGGATAACGCCGAAGATGCACAGGGTCGGCTGGCAGATGGTGGTGAACACCTTCTTGCCGCGAAAGGTGGCAAGATACCAGGCTTTGATCGGGGACTGTGTGCGGATGGCTTCGGGCATTAGCGGGCTCATTTCGGACCTTTCTGTTCCTTCATGGAGGCTCTTGGGCTGCTGTTTAACTGTCAACAGATTACCTAAAGCCATTCCCATGCCAAGAACAAACCCATCCATCTAACTGCCTACACTACAATGACTTACCCATCAAAGAGGCCCTTCAAAGCGTTCCCAGGGCCCGAAAACATCCTATGTCGGGTCCAAATTTGTACAAATAATGCGAAGCAAGGAGGCCGCGTACAATTTTGTTGAGCCCCCGCCACTTTGCCCGGACACGGCACCCCGAATACCCAATGGATCGGGGCCGGATCGCCGAAAATGGTCCGGTACGCCCTTTGGATGCCGCACATTTTCGTACGATCGCGCCCTCAGTGCCCCGAGTCGCCGTAGCCAATCGCTTCAAGCACCTCAACGTCCTCGGGAGCCAACGGTACGGTGGCGCTTTCGCTCGCAACGGACTCCGCAAGATAGGAATTGAGCATTGCGCCCATGGAGAGGGCCCGCGCCGGATCACTTACCGACACGTCCGCCCATTCTTCGGGATCGCGCTCAAGGCCGAAGAGTTCGCTCTTGTTGGCTCCATGATTCCTAATGAAACTGTGGCCTTCGCTGAAAACCGCCGACTGGTGCACGCCCAACGAGGGCCAGGGCCCCCACGTCTCGGAGAACACCGCCCCGTTGTCCAACTGACTCCATGATTCGAGGGGAGGAACACCCAGGCGCTTCGCCAGCCAGGGCAGGATCGCCATGGTGCTTGTCATTCCTTCGTGGACATTTCCCGGCGCCTGGCCGTCAACGACAATCAGAGGCACGCGCACCTGCTCCTGAAAAAGGGTGACGCCGTGGCCCATGCCGCCCCGCTCCCAGAACTCTTCGCCATGATCGGAGAGAAACACAAATACGGTATCGGGGTGCTTCTCCCGGACCGCCGTGACCAGTTCCTCGATGGCCCGATCCATGGCCAGGCACTCCAGATCATATCGGTGACGCACCGCTTCTTTGGCCCCCTTGCCGAGATCGGGCAGGGTGTGAGCACTCTGTAGTCCTATGGCCGTCTTTACCTGATCCAGATAGTAGTCCATGAAACGCCCATCATCGTCCAGAATCGCCCGGTCTTCGTCGCTCATCACAGGCTCCGCACCCAGGGCCTCCGCAAGCTCCGGCACCGGACGGTAAGGCGCGTGGGGGTCCATATAGTGAGCGTAAAGGAAGAAGGGCGCGGGAAGCTGGGGGAACGATTCCAGCGCGGCACGGGTCACCTCGCTGGCGGGCGCGCCGTTGCTGAAGCGGTACTGGCGCTCCTCATAGCCCTGGGCAAATCCGAGGGCCCTTGTCAGATTGGCGTTCGTCTGAAAAGCCCAGGGCGTGTAGCCCTGCGCGACCAGCCACTCGGCGAGGGTTGTCCACGAATCACCCAGCACGTCGCTCGTGGGATGCTCCGGATCCTCAATCCGCGCACTATGCCGCACGCCATGACGGTTGGAGTAGACGCCGGTCAGCACCGAGGCCAATGCGGGTTTGGTCCAACTGCTGGGACTGATGGCATTGCGATAGTTGTCGCCCTCCTCCGCCATCCGCGATAGAAATGGCATGACAGGCTTACCTTTGCGCCGGGCATCGATACGGTCCGCTCGGAGGGTGTCCATGACAATCAGGACGATATTCGGACGGGCCGAAGGTGGCGCAATCGGCTTGGGCGCTTCGCCGCAGCCGCTGACAACGAAGAGACCGATGAACGGTAGTATCCAGATTCGCATCTTATTCGTGCTCCCACTTCAGAATCCAGGGGTCGTTGGTCCGTTCCTGGTGCGCCTTCAGCCGGGCCTTCATTTCCGCGAGGCGCTCCTGATAGACCGGTATGTCCGCGAGGTTATGGAGCTCGTCCGGGTCCTGCTCGAGGTCGTATAACTCAAATGGCGCGCGGTGGAGATAGTCATGAACTGGACGCTTCGCGAAGTGGGTGGCGTTGGTCAATACGAGATATTGCCAGGTTTTGGATTCCCACAAGTCGGAGGCGAAGGGAAAAGACAGGCCGCTGGCCATGTTCCACATGAGCTTGTAGCGTTCGTCGCGCAACACCCGCACGGGGTAGTACATGGTCACTTCGTGAAAGGTATGGCTCAGAAACACGCTGTCCCACCCTTCGGGCGATTCCTGCTCCAGCACGGAGAGAAAAGAACGCCCGTGGAATTCCTCGGGCTTCGTCGCGATACCGGCATAATCCAGAATCGTCGGCGTGATGTCGGCCCACGTGATCATGGCATCGGTCACCACGCCCTCCCGCGCGGCCTCGGGATTGCGCACCACGCAGGGCAGGCGCACCCCCGGCTCGTAGCAGTTGGTCTTCGCGCCGGGAAAGGCCATGCCGTTGTCGGAAACATAAATGATGAGCGTGTCTTCCCAGTGGCCCGTGTCCTTCAACGACTGGATAAGCCGCACAAGGCCGCTGTCCGCCTGCTGCACGGAGGCGTAGTAAGCCGCAAGCTCCTCGCGCGTCGCGGCGTTGTCCGGCAGGAAGGACGGCACGATCACATCTTTCGGGTTGACCGCATCGGCCGTTTCCCGCTTGAAGGGCCGGTGCGGCTCCACGGTGCAGAAGTACATGAAGAAGGGCTGTGAATCGTCGGCCAGGATAAAGGCCTCGGCGGCCGCCGCCAAGTCCCCCGGCAGGATGCTCTTCTTCTCATCCATGAAATCGACGCCCCACGACGCGAAATCATAGGCCTCCGGCGGGCCCACATGGAGCTTGCCGAGGGAGATGGTCCGGTAGCCCGCTTCGTTCAGGCGGTTCGGCAGGCTCTTGACCGTCTCGAAAGTTCGAAAGTGATGATAGTCGTGCTCGTGGCCGTACTGGCCGTTGGCATGGTTCAGCAGACCGGTGAGAATCACCGAACGGCTCGCACTGCACGATGGCGTGGTGCAGAAGGCCCGGGTGAAGCGCGTGCCCGACGCCGCAAGGGTGTCCAGGCCGGGTGTCTTGATAACCGGGTTTCCGTAGCAGCCGGCGTCGGTGCTGCCCTGGTCGTCGGTGACATAGAGCACGATGTTTTTCGGCGCAGCCTTTGCCGAGAGCGCTGCCAGGAGAAGCGCCAGCGAGAGCAAGACGATTCGGTACATTTTTGGGAACTCCCTTCTCCCTTGAATAGGACGAATAAGTCCGATAGGACCGTTTACTGTCATCGGTCCTATCAGACCTGCCCGTCCTATCACGCACTTGATTTTCGCGGGCTGCGCCGCTCACCATGGCAGGCCCGTAGCATGCCGCACGCCGTGTCCATGACACAAGCCAACCGGAGAGACTCTACCATGTTTCAGAACCGACGCGCCTTCTTGAAAGCCACCGCGAGTGCCCTCGCGCTCGGTGCGCTACCCGCCGAAGCGCGACCCGCCGATGTGCGCCAGGGACAGCCAAACATCCTCGTTATTCTCGCGGACGATCTGGGCTACGGCGACCTTTCCTGCATGGGTGCGGCGGATATTCAGACGCCCCACATTGATGCGCTGATGAGCGCGGGCATGCGCTTCGACAATTTCTACGCGAACAGCCCCGTGTGCTCGCCCACGCGCGCGGCCCTGCTCAGCGGGCGCTATCCGGACCTCGCGGGGGTGCCCGGCGTCATTCGCACCCACCGCGAGAACAGTTGGGGCCACCTGCGCGAAGACATCGACCTGCTCCCCGCCGTGCTGCGTCGCGGCGGCTACCACACGGCCCTGGTGGGCAAGTGGCACCTCGGCCTGGAATCGCCCAATACGCCGAATGAGCGCGGCTTCGACCTCTTCCACGGTTTCCTCGGCGATATGATGGACGACTACTACACCCACCGGCGTCACGGCATCAATTACCTGCGCCACAATGCCGAGGCAATCGAAGCCGAAGGCCACGCCACCGATCTCTTCACCCAGTGGTCCGTGGATTACGTTCAGAAACAGCAGGTCGAAGAAGCGCCCTTCTTCCTCTACCTCGCCTACAACGCGCCCCACTCGCCCATCGAGCCGCCGGAGGATTGGTTCCGGAAAGTGCAGACGCGTGACCCCGCCCTGCCCGAGCAACGGGCGAAACTCGCCGCGCTCATCGAACACATGGACGACGGCATTGGCCGCGTGGTGCAGACGCTGAAAGATACAGGTCAGTATGAGCAAACCTTGATTCTCTTCTGCTCCGACAATGGTGGCGACCTCCGCGCGGGCGGCACGAGCGGTGCGCTCAACGGCGGCAAGCAGGACATGCTTGAAGGTGGCATCAAATCGCCGATGTGCGCGGTCTGGCCCGAAAAAATCGCGTCAGGACAGCGCTGCGACTCCCCCGCGATGACCATGGACCTCTACCCCACCCTCTGCGACCTCGCCGGGCTGCCATTTGACCGCAACATCGACGGCCTCAGCCTCCTCCCCACGCTCACCGGCGCGGGCACGGTCGATCCCGACCGCACCCTTATCTGGGTACGCCGCGAAGGCGGCCCCTACGGCGGCCGGGACTACCACGCCATCCGGCGCGGCCCCTGGAAGTTGCTGCAGAACGGTCCCTTTGAGCCGCTGCGGCTCTACAACCTCGCCGAAGATCCGGCGGAGACCACCCCGCTGCCCGAAGACCACGAGATGCACCGCGAACTCTTTACCGCTCTCCGCGAGCACATCAACCGCGCCGGGGCCGTGCCCTGGCAACCGAGGGATTGACGCGGACAGGACCCGATATTTCTCCTTGAAAATCTTCGCGCGCTGTCGTAGTATGCTGCTCATTGGAATTTATGAAGCAGGGCATGGCGGCAGTAACAGGGGCATCACTCGTTCCCCCGGGCGCTGTATTCCTGGTATTCAACCGGAAACAGGGAGAAATCGCGTGGAAATCAATGCAATTCTTGGTGCGGTAGCGGGAGCCATTGTGGGCGCAATCGTTTGGGCGGTAATCGCCGTTTCGACAGGCTATGAAATTGGATGGATCGCCTGGGGCGTGGGCGGCGCGGTGGGCTATGGCGCCTATGCCCTGGAAGGCCGGGGAAAGACCTCAGGCATCGTCTGCGCCCTGCTGGCGGCCGTCGCGATTCTCAGCGGGAAATACATGGTCATTCATCACTTCGTGAACCAGGAACTGACCCAAATCGCCGACACGAGCTTCTCTGAAGAATATTACAACGAATTGAAAGCCGACGCCGCCGATTTTGCCGCGCTCGGGTCCGAAGCGGAATACCCGGCCTTCATGGTCTCTCATGGCTACACCGAAGCGGCGACGGCCCCCGAAGTGGGTCAGGGGGAGGTCGACGACTTCAAAGAATTCCAAGTGCCCATGCTTCGGGAGTGGAGCACCGCGCCTCCCACCTTCGAGACGTGGCAGGCCGAGGCAAATGCGGAGTCCGAGGCGCTGCTCGCAGACGGGATACCGATGAGCGAAGTGTTTATCGGCTCCCTCGGACCGATGGACCTCTTATTCTTTGCCCTCGGAATCGGCACGGCCTTCAAGGTGGGATCGGGCGGCGAGTATGAATAGTACGTGCAGGGACTGACGCGGACACGCCGGAGAATGAGTTGGCTTCGCAATTCCGCGCCGGTCCCTATAGCACCGACTTGTCCAGGCTCCGGTATTGCACGGCCTCCGCAACGTGGTGTTCTGTAATGTCGTCCTTGTCTTCCAGGTCCGCGAGGGTGCGGGCGATGCGGAGGATTTTATCGTAGGCGCGGGCGCTCAGGCCGAGGGCATTGAGGGCCCGCTCCAGGAGGGTCTTGCTCGCATCGTTGAGCTTGCAATAGTGGCGCAGGGTCTTGCTGTCGAGGTGGGCGTTGTAGCGCGTTGTGCCGTTGCACCGGGCGCGCTGGCGCTCGCGGGCGGCGAGGACCTGCGCTCGCACTTCCTCCGTCGTGGGTCCGCTGATCCGGCTGTCGGTCAGATCGTCGAAGCTTAGCGCGGGTACGTCCACATGGATATCGATGCGATCGAGCAACGGTCCCGAGAGCCTTCCGATGTAGCGCTGCACGTCGTTCGTGCTGCAGCGGCACTGCCTGCGCGGGTCGGTGCGGCAACCGCAGGGGCAGGGGTTCATCGCCACCACCAGCATGAAGCGGCTCGGATAGGTTACGGAATAGTTCGCGCGGCGGATGTGGACGAGTCCCTCTTCGAGGGGCTGGCGCAACACCTCCAGCGCGGCGCGATTGAACTCGGGCAGCTCATCGAGAAAGAGCACGCCGTTGTGCGCCAGACTCACCTCGCCGGGGTGGGCATGCTGGCCGCCGCCCGCAATGGAAACCGTGGTGGAGGTGTGGTGGGGACTCCGGAAGGGCCTCGTGACGATGAGCGATTCCTTCCTTGTCTCCACGGGGCACACGCTGTAGACCCGCGTGGTCTCCAGGGACTCGTCGAAGCTCATGGGCGGGAGGATGCCGGGAATGCGGGAGGCCAGCATGGTCTTGCCGGTGCCGGGCGGGCCGACCATCAATATGTTGAGTACAGTTTACCCCTACCGCTTCTTCGCCGCCTTCTTGTTGTATTCTGTCTTCCAGTCTCGCCACATTCGGTCAAGCTTCGGGTTCACAAAACGCCAACCGGCTTGGCGTCTGGCATCCTTCGTCATCTGCACTCCGGATGCCAAGCTACCCTCTGGAACTAAGTCTACCACAGCCCCGGTCGTGAAGTGAACGCGTACAAACCGACCCTTCTTGGTCCGTCGCTGTTCGGCGATTTGTTTAATGAAGCCCCTGAACATCTTGTCGCGCCACAGGTCATCGTCGGCTTGAGCCATCATCGCGTCGTAGAAGTCATCCTCGGTCGGTATCGGTGCCGGGATGTATCGGAGCCGTCCGTTATCCTTCACCGTCCGCCCCCGCTTGGGCAGCGTGTTGTCGTCCGTCTTCTCTGTGCCTTTCGCGTACCCCTCGGCGAACACTTCGATGCTCTTTATCAGTTCCCGCAGATGGGCGTTGAGCCGCATACGCATTTCGATGGCCGTTTGGTCTCGGCCTTCGATGCTCTCTCGCAACTGTTTGAGGTCGCGTTGCCAAGTCGCAAATGATTTGGTGTCACGTTCGGCTTGCTGTAGTTCGCTTTCGCGCTCGGCGATGGCGTGTTCAATGTCAGCGTGCTGTTGCTGCATGGAGTCCCATTCATCAGCTAGGGCCTTTCGGAGGGCATCACGGTCCTCTTTCGCAATCGATTTAAGGAGGTTCTTCTGCTTCCGTTCGATATCCGTAAGCTGAGCATTCAACCCTTGGATATGCTCGGTGAGTGCTTGGCATCGCTTCGCCTGCTCATCCGGTTCGGGCAATACCTGTTCCGGTTTCAGCTTCGGGCAGTTGTCCAGTACACAGTCCGCGATGTCATCGAATCGAATCGCGTAAGGGCTCGGGTGGCGACACCCGGCGTTCCGTTGCCCGTTGTAGCAAACGAACCGGAGGCCCCCCTTGGTACGTTCGCCCTTGTTGTCAAAACTCATTGGGCCACCGCAATACTTACAAATCATCATGCTCTTGAAAATATTGCTGAACTGGTCCGCCCGTCCGCCAGTGCCCTGATTGCGGGATAGTATCTCCTGTACGGCAAAGAAGCACGGCGGCTCAACCACAATCGGGTAGTACCCTTTGATGGCTTCGCCTTTCGGTTCCCGCTTGCCGTTCACTTTTTTGAATGGTTGGTACTCACCGATTACCGCTCGGTTGCGGACTATCTTCGTGATATAGCTGGCACGCCAACCCGTCGTTATCTGATTCTCCCTCGGCGGTGCCGTCCAAGTCCCTTCTTCGTTTAGCTTGCGCTCTATGGCGCGCGTTGATAGCCCCTTGAGCTTGAGGTCAAAGAGGCGGCGTATTGCTTCCTCCGCCTCGGGGATTACTACGAACTTGTCACCCTCTTTCGTGAGCCATGCGGGGCATTGGGCTGTGATAATCTTCTTCTCGTCACGAGCCTTCTGGCGGGCCGTCTCTCGGGCCGCACCAATCAACTCGCTCTTGCGTTTGGATTCCTGATATGCCCGTTGTATCTCAGCAATCAAGCCATGTATTCGACCATCATTCACCGCATCGGGCGGGTACTCGGCAACAGTCGTCTTTACCGTGATGCCATGCTTTAGCAGTCCAAAGCAGACCATCTCGATAGCCTCTATTGGCTCCAGTCGTGTTAGCCGGTCGATGCTCTCAACGAGCAAGATGCTCCCCGACGGCACCATGCCACTTTTCACCGCGTCGAGAAATATTCCGAGTGTCCCCTTGCCGCGAAGGTGCTCCCCCTTGAACGCACTACGACCTTTGTCGAGAAGCTTGAAACTCGTGTCGAGGTGATAGCCATTCGCGTTGACGTAGTTGTCTCGCCACTCTCTCTGCCGACGCAGGGAGTCTCCCTTCTCTTGCTCTGGGGTTGAGAAGCGGATGTATGAGTAGACCCTCGGTTTGGGTCGTCCTCGTGGTACTTTCATTGTCATAGCCGACCTTCTTTCTGCCAACCGTGGTGTAAAGGAGAGGGCGACCGGGCCGGTCGGCTAGCCACACGGCGCGGGGATCAATCCGCGCCGGGTCGCCCTCCACGAAAGGATTAGGCAACGTGCCCATCCATGCTGGGCAAGTGTAAGATATCATCGTCGGCGTTCGCTACCGGGCTGCAATCGCAGGGGCTTTGATAGTTCATCGCGGGCAGCGGCAGCAAGTTGTCGTCCCGGTCACCTCCGCCGTTGTTGACGGTCGGTACCATTTCGTGGGCATAGCCCATCGTGGGCATTGGCAATACATCTTCATCGTGCTGGTTCATTGTGACTTCCTCTTGGTTGGTTTGAAATAATCCGCATCCGTCCGCCACACTGCACGCCCCAATCAGGTCGGGCAGGATGGCGAGGTGGTCGGGTTGGTGGTTTCGGGCAATCTCACCATCGAGGGCAAAGTAGAGGCCCGTGCTTACCTCCATCTTCTGATTGAGGCGGATGGCATCGGCTACCCGTTCATCGACCTGTCCGACACGTTCTGCATCAATCCACGCTTCGGCTTTCAGTCGGTGTCCGTCGAACTGGGTGTTGAAGACGGTCCCAATCCGCTGGCGGCTGGTGATGTCCGGGTCAGCGGCACTTACGCCCTGTCCGTTCAGTTGCGGGTGATAGACCACAACGGGCCTCCCGTTCCATAGTTTGGCTGATGCCCGCAGTTCGTCGGCGGTGTAGGTGATGGGGCCTTGGCTCCCGTTATGCACCCCAACCACGAGCATCGTGACCGGCAGGACATAATGGGTTCGGCCTTCGAGAGGTGCGGTGCGTGCGTTGGTTTGAACGCCGAAGCTGGCCCGAACACCAGCTTTCTTCAAGGACAGGTTGGTGTGGTTGGATACATACGTGTTCATAGTCATACCTTCATTTTGTTGAGTGCTGCGGCCTTATCTTTGATACGCTGTTGACGCTCGGCCTCGACTTCCTTCCGGGCTTCAAATTCCTTCACAGCCGGATTCTCAGACCGTTCGTCCTTGAGTTCGTCCAACGCCTGCCGGGCAACTTTCACGGCATCCGAGAGCCGCTCAAGTTCTTTCAGTTGGTCATCGGAGTAGTCATTGCCCATCATCGAATTGCGGAGCTGTTCGTGGGCCTTAACGAGGTGGTGGACCTTGGCATCCCAGTAGTCAATCCGGCGCTCAATAGCGTCGAGGTCGAGCCGGTCTTGGTTGCCGTTATACGGATACAACTGCAACATCTCGGCTGATGGCGGGCTTATGAGCCTCCCGTATGGGTTCGTCTCGCGGCGGGCACCGTCGGGATACAACAGCCAGTTACCGTTGGTTGACTGCACGGCGACGCTTGTTCCTCCGTGTCGGGCGTCAAACTCATTTATCGCTTGCGTGGGGTTCATTATGTTTTCCTTTCGTTGGGTTATTGGAGTGCGCCGGCCACTCGGTATCCGGCTGCGGCGACCACCGCCACACCCGCAACTGCGTTTGCAAGGTCATCGTGTCCCCCGGGCGGGTGGTCGATAACGTCTCGGCCTCCACTGCGGGTTCGTCGTTCAAGTGATGCGAGTTGGGATACCAATCGCTCGTCGTCAAGTAGTTCGATGTCACCTGAGCAGAGCCGGGGCAACAACTCCGCGTAGATGATGTTTTTGTTCTTGTCGCTCTTGCGATATCGGATGCCGTTCTCAACGAAGGCGCTGGCGGTGAACTCGGCTGCGTAGTTGTCACCTATGACCCGTCGAAGGCCGTATGCCTTGAGTTCTTCAGCCATCGCCGAAATAACGTGGTGCGGATTGAAGGGCGGCGCCCAGCGCTTCGCGAGGTCAATGACAACGGTTCGACCTTCCTTGTGAGCTATCGCTAGGGCAGCGTCATCGCTTCGACCACCCGACATATCAACGAAGGCGAAGTATCTATTCTCGTGGTTGTGGCTGAGGCGGTCCCGGCCCGGCACCACAAGTTCCTCAATCACCTGCCGTGGGATAAACGAAGCCACGTCGTCGCGCCATTCGCCCAGGTACTCGCTCTTGGCGGATGCCAGGTCCTCCGCGAGTGCCCGGTCAACGATTCGTTGGGGCAAGGTGGAATTCATTGTTCGGCTTGGGCAGTTCCACACTAGCGTTTCGCCAGTGTCGTTGCCGTGGTGCATCTTGTATTGGTTATGAGCCC
The DNA here is from genome assembly GCA_016791475.1 of Candidatus Hydrogenedentota bacterium. Classification (NCBI taxonomy): domain Bacteria; kingdom Pseudomonadati; phylum Candidatus Hydrogenedentota; species Candidatus Hydrogenedentota bacterium. Next base: position 142,274 of record JAEUWI010000001.1, on the reverse strand, counting down.
ATCCCTTGCGGGCATACGGAGACGAGATGGCTATCAGCTTCCCGCCTACTGTGGCAAGCGATGGAGCGATTGCCCGGACCAGTTCCGTATCGCTTCGGATGCGGCTCTCCTCGCTGATACCGAAAAAGCACGCCTCGTCAACGATTGCCGCCAGCAAGGTATAGCCCCGGATGGTCCGCCAGTCGCCCGCGAGTATTTCAATCATCGTGCCGTTGCGAAGCTCAAACCCTTCTCGGGTTTCGCTCTCCACCTCGCGGGCAAGCATTGGTGTTGCGAACACGCCCTTGAGGTAGTTGGTTACGATACGTGCCTGTGACTTCGTTGGGGCGATGATGGGCACAATCCCGCGTTCGCCTTTGGCGAGCTTCTTTTCGTGCCCGGCGATGGCGGCTTCGTATGCCCCGATTACCGCTGCGATGCGGCTCTTGCCGCTGCGTCGGCCCGTTAAGAACAAGGCGGTATCGAAACCGTCTTGGGGCATCGTTGATACATCACGTCCGGTACACTGGCGGACTAGGCGCTTGCTCTGGCTCGCCTTGATTGGCAATCCATACATCGCTCGTAAGGCGGTCAACCACGGCTTCCACGATTCGAGGTCCTCGCCCAAAAAGGGTCGAAACAGGTTCTCGTCTTTGATTGCCTCGATGATGTTCACTTGTCACCCCCGTTCACGTACTCATGGAGGTTGACCACCTTCTTGGTTGTCTGCTGCTCCAAGCCGAGCTTACTGAGAAGCCCCGACAGGGCATTCGTCATCTGCGTGTATACGCCTGCCTGAAACTCCCCGCCTTCGACGCTCTGCACTTCCATCGTTTCGAGTTGGATACTGATAAAGATTGCCCGACGTACCAGCATCTCCTTTTGGACGCGGTCCACGCCTGCATCGTCTCGCAGTGCTTCGAGCCGTCGGCGTATCTCCTTCACCACCCCCTGTCGCTGGTCGGTCGTCTCCCAGAACCTCGGTTCAAATCGCTCCGGGAGCGTTGCGGGGGTCTTCGCCCTCCGCTCTTCTCGTGTTGATGGTCGCTGTGTCATTGTCACACCTTACTAGCTATCGCTGCTGTAATGCGTGTACTTATAGCATCGTCAAAAATGATTCACAAGAGAGATTGTTTACACTTCTTGCTTCTGTTCGAGCACCTTGTAGATGGTGGGGCGTGATAGCCCCAACTCGCGAGCTATTTCGGCGATGGGGACCTTGTCCTTCTTCATCTTGATGATGAGGTCGGCCTTTCGTTGGGATACTTTGGCCTTGTGCTTCTCTGTCCATCCTCCCCATCGCACCCCCTTGGCTTTCGCCACCGCTTGGCCTGCGGCCACACGTTCCCCCCGCATCTCCGTTTCGTACTGTGCGACGCTGGCGATAACGTTCGCCATCATTCGTCCGGCTGCGGTTGAGAGATTGATACCATCCATGATGGTGACAAGATTGATTTTGCGTTCGGTGAGTTCATCGAACAGGGTAGACAAACCGCTCACTGTCCGCCCCAACCGGTCCAACCGCCATACCACGATGGCTGATACCTTGCCGGTTCGCATCGCGTCTTCGAGTTGCTTCCATCCGGGCCGGTTCATGTTCTTTCCGGTGGCGGTGTCTTCGTACCATTTGATTGGCTCGTCCTGGGCTTCCGCCCATCGTTCGAGGTCGGGCTTCTGGCTCTTCGTATCCTGCTGTCGGCTTGATACTCTGAGGTAGATGGCGATGTGCTTGGGCATCACGATTGCTCCTTCTCCCGCTTGGCGGGGTTCACGACCTTGGGGTTTCGACCTGCATTCCACTTCGCAATGTAGAACCGGCGACCGATGTAATAGTCGTCAAACTCTTTGAGGACCCGTTGCCCTCGGCGGTCGTATTCGATTAAGAACGCTGGGCACTGTTTTTGTTCGAGCATTTGATTTTCTCCCTATCTACGACCAACGCCCCACGGTATCCCGTAGGGCGTCGCGTTTGGTTGGGGCTGGTAGCCTCACCATTGGTCGCTGTCAAGTTTTAGGGCTCCTCTCCTACACACAACACGGTCTGTAGCCAAAGTCGCCCCACAGAGGCGTCACTTGGCTACCTTGTAGCCTTCTTCGGTCTTGGTCACGTGCTCCCGGTCCATGAGCCACTTCATGTGATTGCGTACTCGGCTCGTGCTCAGCTTGGTCGCGCTGGCGATGGCCTCAATCGTTTGGGGCTTGGTGGTCATCGCAGCGTTGATTTGGCCGCTCTCCGTTGTGGGGCGTGAGCCAAAGCGGTCCCGTTCGGCCTTGGGCTTCGCGGGCTTCTTCGCTTCGGGCTTCGTGGGGGCTTTTACTTCGGGCGTCGCTGCGGGCTTCGTGGCGGCTTTCGCTGCGGGCTTCTCAGTAGTGGTCTTCTTCTCGGTCGTCTTCTTCTCGGTCTTGGTGCTCATTGTCTGGTCTCCTGTGTTGAGTAGGTGTTTGGTGTATCAGTAACCTAGTACACACAATGCTACAGTCTCACAGTCGATGGTGTAAAGCCCGAATTACAAACGGGGGCTTACACTTGGGCGCATGAAAAAAGCCCCATGTTTCCAAGGGGCTGGGGTGTTGGATTGGGTCCGGATTGGGTCTTTACAGGACGGGGCTGTGGGGCGGGCGTATCGTCGTGGTCGTGAGTGGGGGCGATGGCGGGGTGGTAATCATTTCCTGCAAATCAGGCTCGCTTTGGTAGGCAGTCGGCGGGGCGTGGCGTGGCGTATGGAGGCGTTGGTCAGGTGCCCTCTATTTCCCTGACTTCCTTCTGTTGGCTTCTTTGCACAGCATCTGGCAATTCTCCGCGGTAGTCTTCCCGCCCTCGTGCCATGGTGTGATGTGGTCAGCTTCCATTTCCTCAAGCTCGAAGTGCTTCTTGAATACAGGGCAGATACCCTTCTGGCGCTCGTAGGCTTCCCGCTTCATTTGTGGGGTGAACGCACGGACGTTCAGGTGCTTTTCATTACCATTCAACACATACTGATAAATTCCTGGTTTGCGCGTGACATCAATATCCTCCATCAATTCCGCGACCCGCTTCTCCAGTTTGTCTGTGTCAAGCGTGGCGTCCTTAAACTGGTTATAGAGCGGACCCCACTGCACGCCCTTCATCTCTTTGCGGTACTTTGGAAATGTGGCTTTCACCCACCCTATCACTCGCTGGAAGTACTGCCAAAGCGGCGTAGCGTTCTCGTCGTGTTGGTGCTGCCCCATGTATTCCTCGATTGATGCCAACCCCTTTAATTGGGCATGCCACTCGATTGCTGTCTCAAGGTATTCCTGTCGAATTGGCGCGCCATTTAGGTATTCTCCGGCGAGGCCATATGCCGCACAGCCTGTCTTGCTGAAATAGCGTTTGGCATCGGTGGTCCATGGCCCGGCATAGACCGCGTTCCTGAGTTCCTGGTCGGTGAGTTCCTCACCGGCAATGTTAATCGTCTTGAACCATTCTAGCTTTTCACTGTCGGTGCCGGAGCAGAAGTAAATCATGCAGACGTAATCGAGAAGCTGTTGCCGTTGGTCCTTTTTCAGATTGCCAAAATACAGGCGATCGACGGAGTAGTCCCCGTTGACGTACTGGCAGATTGACAGGGTGCGCTGCTGCCCGTCGATGACTTCATAGTTGCCGTCCTCCCGAACCGCCCAATACATCACGTTCAGCGGGAAGTCTTTCTGCGCAGTGTCTATCACGGCGTTGCGCTGCTTGTCCTTGTAGATGAACTCTCGCTGATATGGCGGTCGAATATCGAGCTTGCCTCCAAAAGCCCTCACGCCTTCTTCGTCGGTATCTATAAAGCCGTCGCAAAGTTCGGCGACCGTGATTTTGTGGAGTTCGATCTTCATTGATGCTCCTTGCGCCGAATTAGAAGGCGTGGATAAGTCTGGGTAAAGTATTCCCCGTCGACGATGTAGTATGTCTTACCAGTCGGGCGGGTTGGCCATTTGAGCGCCGCACCGTCGTTCAACTTAGTTACCTCACTTTTGGTGCCGTCAGCATCAACCTGAATCTGCTTTGGATACTTCTTCGAAGCCATGCCGCACCACGTCTTCGTAATCCCAACAATCTCGAACTGGTCGGGGTTATGTTTGGTGAGAAACCCACCGGGCACCCCCATCGTGCCAAAGTAGTCGACTGGAATGCTATCGACTTTACTGACGTCGATAGCATCGAAGTTGTCATATGTCGGGTACACTTCCGGGTCATAAGTCTTGTAGAGAATCAAATCTTCGTGTCGTTTGGCTATGTCAAGATTGGTGAGCCAGCACATGGTGCCGAAGCTTCTCCACTTGTTACCGCTCTCATCAACCCAAAAACGCGTCGCTCTTGCCTCGTAGTGGTCAGGGACTCTGAATGCCATGTCGCCATTGTTGTAACCCAGCCAGAGCTTGTCATCTCGGACAAGTCCGAACACGTCCTTGGTCGACAGAGAGTTCTGATTCGCCAAGACAATAAAATTCTTCTTATGCTCGACTAGCTGTGTTACGTACTCTCGAAACAGCGAGAACGGCGGATTCGTGACAACGATGTCTGCTTGCTTCAGTAGCTCGATGCACTCATCGCTGCGGAAGTCACCATCGCCTTTGAAATGATGGATGCCGATACGGCCGGGGGTGGGGACGCGGCCACCGGGCGTACGCTCGCCTTCATACTCCAAATAGACCCCTTTCTTGGAGTCGTTCTTGCTAAATAACTCGGGGTCTAGGCTTTGGTAGCAGGTGGTGATTAGCTTCTTGAGCTTGAGGTCGTCGAACTTCCGCGAGAAGTAGTGAAAGAAGTTGCTGGCCTTGGGGTCATCGCAGTTGCACAGGACGGTCTTGCCCTTGAAATGATGCTTGTAGTGCTTGAGTTCCTTCTCGATGTCGGAAAGCTGGGTGTAGAACTCATCCTGCTTCGAAGCCTTGGCGGCGTGCAGACTGCGGTTTAGTGTCTTCTTCTTCGTCTTCTTGTCCATGGGTATCCCGGTTCATCGGAGGCGAACATATGATAAGGGTCGCCCGCCCTCCGTCTCTTGCCAACACGCTACGCACCACTCTCGCCGCGAAGCTGCGCTCTCTGCTTTTCGTATTGCTCCCATATGAGCCTGTCCCGTTCGGCTCGCTCCTGTTCGAGTCTCTTATCGTTGGCTAACTCGATTTCAGTATAGACTATATCGTATACGTCATTCATGATGTATGCAATCTGCCGGTCGAGTGCGTCGGGGTCTGCCTTCAAGTGGTCCCACTGCTCTTGGCCATCGTCAAAGCCGGGTGGGTCGACGTGATTGGCTGCGTACTCTTCGAGGAGGAGGATAAATGCTGCTCTGGCTTTGTCTGTGAATTGTGGGGTCGACATAAGGTGCACTCCTGTGGTTGTGCGTTGTGCGTTACGATTTTGCGATTTGCGTTAGGTTAATGGCTGGCTGTTGGCTCCGGCTCTAGGAAAGCGGAACCCCTCGATTTTGCGGATGTTTCGCAGGTGGCGAGGGCTTACGCATGGGGGTGTAAGCTAACAAAAAGTAACAGTGATTACGTTGGCTCATTCAGCCACTCCCATATCGTCTTGTGCGAGACCTTTGGCAGCTCTCGGGCCACGAGTTCGTCGGCTATCTCTCGACACGAAAGGCCACACCGCGCAAGCTCTCGAATCACGCCAGTCAGCATGTCCTTGCGCTTGCGTCGCCGCATCGGTTTTTGCCGATGTTTGCATCCGGCCGACTCGACTTTTTGAAGGGACTTCACATCCTTCCATTTACTGTCCGGTGCGACGAACGTGAGCAAGGGTACCGGGGCGAAGGCTACAAGTGCCTCGAAGTCTGCAACGCTGGGCTGTGCCGACTGGTCGTACTTGTTGAACCCCTTGGGTCGGAGAAAGCGGTCCGTGGCGGCCGCCAAAATCGGGACCGAGTGTGCTTTTGCGAGGTCGACGGCTTGTGCCAGTTCGGGTCGTGCATCGACCGTCACACCATTACCATTGACGGCTTCGTAGACCTCATCGAGAATGCCGATTCGAGAGTCGTTGCAGTATCGCCGAAGACACCGCTCCTGCCAAGCGTAGTTGTTATTGCGGTGTTGATTGCCGGTCGATACGCGGTAGTAGAGAATCACGGCATCGAACGGCTGGCGTCGATGTCGGGTTGATGCCTTAGTCAGATATTCGGTTGGGTCCGCTTCTGGTTGCTCAGGCTCTAGGTCCTCTGGTGCGCGTTTACGTTTGTCTCGGCGTTTACAAATCATGCGACAGCCCCCCAAACTGGTCCACAGCCCTTGACGGGAGCCGAGCCTCTAGGGCGCCCTACACCGCGATTTGCGCGACGGCTGGTCTGTGGGTATGGGGAGGGGCCGTAAAACACGGTACCGCCCAATGGTGAGCGCAGGGTTTGGGCGTGTGGGGCTGTGGGGTTGTCGTGTCGCGTCTTGTAGGTCATATCCATCGCTCCAACGGGTCGGAGTGGATGGGGTAAACCGTTTACAACATAAAGATATTGTGCGCTCCCGCGGCGGCCACGGTGAGCGCGCGCTTCACATGGCCCTGGCCCTTTACTTCGCTCAAGTCGGGCACGCGCAGGTGGGCGGTGTGAAAGAGTTCATCCACCTCGGTAACGTGGGGAAGGATTTCTTCGTCGCCCGCCAGAAAGGCCGTGGCCTGCTCCAGCGAGCGCACGGGAATCACCTCGCAGCCCTGGACGACGCCCGCCTCATCGGCATTCATGGCGGGCAGCACGATACCGCGCAGGCCCTGATTTCGCGCGTTGATGGCCATGGCCAGGGCGCCCGCCACGGGTCGCAAGGAGCCGTCCAGCGCGAGTTCGCCCACAAAGGCATACTCGTTGAAGGCGTTACCCCCAATCTGGGCGCTGGCGGCCAGGAGACCGAGGGCGATGGGCAAATCCAGCGCGCTGCCTTCCTTGCGTGTTCCGGCGGGTGCGAGGTTAATGGTGTTGTAGCCCCTGGGATAGCGGAACCCTGAATTGCGCAGAGCGCTCCGCACACGGCTGTCGCTCTCTTTAACCGCCGCGTCGGGCAGACCCACGATCCAAGTCTGGTTCTGCTGGCCACCGGTGTTGTCCACCTCGATCGCCACGGTAAAGGCGTCGATGCCGAGCACGGCTGCCGATTGTACGCGCGCTAACATGGTGTAGGTGGCCCCCGCGTTACGGTGGTTGAGAATCCTGAACTGCTCTCGGGCTATTGTGGAAAAACGGGTGCCGAGGTGTCAAGATGGGGGGTTGAAGGACTTAAGGGACGAAAAGGACTTAAGGGACAAGAAAGACTTAAAGGACTCTTGGAGAACGACCGCGAAGCTGCTGGTCGAACACCTGGCCGAAAAACCAGTAAAATCGAACTGGCCTTGTCACTTACGTCTTTTCCGTCCCTTAAGTCCTTGAACTTGGAACCATGACCATGAATTTCATCTGTCTCCTGCTTCTTGTTTCCGCGCTAGGCGACAACGCCGTCGTCAATGGCGATTTCAGCGACTGGCCCACCTACACGGGCAAGGGCCTGACCACCACGACCGTGGGCGTGGACCGTGCGCAATTCTTCACCCATTGGTATGGCGGGCCCGGTGTGGGCGCGACGGCGACCTATGACGTGGTCGCGTTCCCCGAAGGTCAGACGGAAGTACCGGGCAGTCCGAAACGCCACCTGCGTATTGCCTGGACCGCCCCGCCAAGTTCGGGGGAGACGCAGCACACCGATGCCTTTCGGGGCACCTTTCTGGAGTATTTCGGGCTGCAGGATGTCCGCCTCTTCTCGGGAAAGACCGTGCGCCTGTCTTTTTACGCCCGCATCGTATCGGACAACCCTGAAGCGACCCTTCCCATCGTGCCGATTATGTGGCACAGCTACGACCCGACAAACCCAACAAAAGGTGAAGGTTACCAGCTCTTCGAGTCTTCCGGCGAGCCGGGCGTGGTGGCGGTGGCCCAGGGCCCTCCGAATCCTAAGGCTATCTGCAACCTGACGACAACCTGGCAGCGCTTTGAGGTGCCCATAACCCTGCCGGATGTTTCGGCTATCAAGATCACGCCCGGCCACTACACGGGACTCGGCTTCGACATGATCACCCGCGCGGCCCCGACGATTGACATTGCCAACGTGGAAGCGCGGGCGATGGAGCCGTGACTCGAGCGTGCATAGGAACCGTGTCTTGGACATGGGCGACCAACGTGGCTTAGCCTTCGATCGTTTTCAGATACTTCCCATGCGCAGAGACGCCTCAATCTTGAACGTCCCATGGCAAGGGTGTAGGCTATTGCCTGGCCGAAGGGCGTCTGCCTTCGCATCGTGGTCAACCAGTACAAGCCCACAGAACGGGAGTGCCCCGCAATGAGATCTCCATCGACATTTGTCCCGAGTTGCGTGCTAGTGACGCTTGCGATGGTCGCAGCTATCGCCCCCACTCCCGCCGACGAGGCCACAGACGCTCTGAAGGCTGAAGTCGCGGCCAAAGGCTGGATTGCCTACGGCGCGCGTTCGGACACGAAGACCTGGGACCTTTTCGCCATGCGTCCCGATGGCTCCAATGTGCGCAAGCTGACCGATACCCGCCTTCACGAGGAGGCGGCGCCACGCTTCTCGCCCGACGGCACCCAACTCCTCTACCGCCGGCTGGCGAAGGGGACGAAGATCGATCACGACAAGTGGGGCTTTTCCGGGGAACTGGTCATCGCAAATGCGGACGGCACCGAGCCCCGCGTGGTCGGCGCCGAGGGCGAGCTGCCGTGGGCCGCGTGGATGCCCGACGGCAAGCAGCTCTCCTGTCTCTATCGCCAGGGCATACGGATTGTTGACGCCACCACCGGCGAGACGGTTCGCGAGATACCGCGCAACGGCATCTACCAGCAGCTCTTCCCCTCCCCCGATGGCAAGTGGTTTTGCGGAACGGGCAATGTGAAGAACGCCGCATGGAACGTGGTGCGCATGAACGCGGAAACGGGCGAGGTTAACCCGGTGCATGTCTTCCAGAGCTGCACCCCGAACTGGTTCGCCGACTCCACCCGCATGATTTATTCCTCGCGCCCGGACAAGCAGAAGGCGCTGGAGGGTTACGGCGTTACCCAGCTCTGGATGGCCAACGCCGACGGAACGGGACAACAGCTCGTCTATGGCGAAGACGGTTTCCACATTTACGGCGGCGAGGTCTCGCCCGATGGTGCCTATGTGCTCTTCACCAAATCCGTGGCCGATGGAGGCGGTTCTGAGAAGGAAGGCGCACCCATGTTTCTCATGCGACTCGCGGATTCGCCCGCCATTGGCGGCGAGAGCGCCGAACTGCGCGAGCTCCACCCCGATGCGAGGACCGCCCCTGTACTTGCCCTGCCCGCCGGCTGGGAACCCAACTGGACCTATACGGAAATAGCCCAACCATGATCTGTCGCCTTCGCAGCACGTCCTTTCTGTCCCTTACGCCCTTTGCATCTTTGCTCCTTTTGCTGGCCGGTTGCGGCGGGCCTGCCCCCACCGACGGCGCCGACCCGAAGGTCACCGCCATGGGCACTATCGAGGTCACCGCGAAACTGGTGGATATTCCCGGCGCCTTCCCGCCGAACGACATCTATGACTACGCCTACGTGATGAAATATGAAATCGTCCAGGTCCACCGGGGCGAGGCCAGCGGCACGATCTTCGTGGGCCAGTACAATCCACTCAAGAATCGCGCCGAAGCGGCGGACGAGCGCTCCGGCGAAATCGGCGGCAACGTCACCCGCTTCCGCACGGGCGACCTTCACCGACTTGCGCTCGATGTGCCCATCGACAACTTCTGCATGGCCGGCATCGTGAACGAGTACGCCGAGAAGGAACCCAGCGACGCGCCCATCTACTGGGCAATCTGGTCCAATCAAGTGGTGCGGTAGCCCGATGGCAGGATACGACCGATTCGACGGATAGGACGAATTGGTTTCTACAATCGGTCCAATCGGACTTATCGGTCCTATAGATGCGCTAGCAAGCTCGCTCCCTTTTACCTACGCCCCCATTTACGCTAAACTTGACTACGTCGGGGTTTTCAGTAGTACAGGCGGCGAATAATCGGCAGCATCTCAGGCGTGCAGCAGCGCCTGGCACCTCGTCCTATTCGCCCGCCCGGTTTTCCGTGTGTCGTAAACCAACCCAGGCGCCTGCGGGCGCGAAGAGGACCCACCCCATGACCAGCACTGTCACCGTAGGCCAGGAAAAAGGCAAACCCGTCGAAATCTTCTACAAGGACTGGGGCAGCGGCCAGCCCGTCGTCTTCTCCCACGGTTGGCCCCTCAACGCCGATGTGTGGGACGAGCAGATGATGTTCCTGGCGAATCATGGCTACCGCGTCATCGCCCACGACCGTCGGGGTCATGGTCGCTCCACCCAGACCTGGGAGGGCAACGAGATGAACACCTACGCGGACGATCTTGCGAAACTTGTGGCGGCCCTCGACCTGAAAGACGCCATCCACGTGGGCCATTCAACGGGCGGCGGCGAAGTGGCGCGCTACATTGGCCGCCATGGCACCGGGCGCGTGGCCAAGGCCGTGTTGCTGGGCGCGGTCCCCCCCATCATGCTCCAGACCGAGGCCAATCCCGGCGGTCTGCCGATTGACGTGTTTGACGGCATCCGCGCGGGCGTGCTGGCGGACCGCTCCCAGTTCTACAAAGACCTCACCACGCCCTTCTACGGCTACAATCGGCCCGGGGCGAAGATCTCGCAGGGCATTCGCGATTCCTTCTGGATGTGGAGTATGCAGGTGGGCGTCAAGCCGGCCTACGACTGCATCGCGGCATTCTCCGCGACCGATTTTACGGAGGATTTGAAGAAGTTTGACGTGCCCACGCTCATCGCCCACGGCGACGACGACCAGATTGTGCCCATTGGGGCTTCCGCATTGCTCTCGGCGAAATTGATCCCGAACGCGACACTGAAGGTGTATACCGGCGCGTCCCACGGCCTGGCTCAGACGGGTGAAGTCGATTTCAACGGCGACCTGCTGGCTTTTATTAAGGCGTGACCGATGCTGGAAACCCTCCAACTCTCGCCCTTCGGGCTCATCCATACCATCATCAGTCTCATCGCCGTGGCGGCGGGCATCGTCGAATTGACCCGCCACGGCGACATCCACCCGAGCCGTTTCTGGGGAACGGTCTATGTCGCCGCAACGGTCGGGGCCTGCCTGACCGGCTTCGGCATCTTCCGCCACGGCGGCTTCAACGAGGCGCACATGCTCGGCGTCGTCACCCTGCTTGTCCTGGGGCTCGCCGCGCTCGCAGGCAAGACACGGGTCTTCGGCGGGGCGTCGCGCAAGGTGGAAATGCTGGGCTATTCGATTACCTTCCTGTTTCACATGATCCCCACGTTCACCGAGACCTTGACCCGGCTGCCGATAGGCCATCCGATTGTGTCGGACCGCGACGGTCTGGTTCCGAAGATTGCGGGTGGGGTCTTCTTTCTGATTTACCTGGTTTTTGCCAAGCATCAGCTCAAACGCTTGCGTGAAAAGGACGGCGCAGCCCCTTCAATGTGAATCCCCCTTCCCAGGCGGGGAGCGGGATGGGCCGTATGGGCGCAGCAGGGGTCTTTTAACTTTCAATGACTCCGGGACCCATACGGCCCGGCGCTCCCGGCAAGCTTCCCCGCTTTGGTTCATTCCCGACACTGCGCTATACTTCAAGGCAATGAGCAACCCGTCAGGAGAGATCATGGGCGAGTACATTCTTGAAATGCGTGGGGTTACCAAACGGTTCCCCGGCGTGACCGCGCTGAAGGGCGCCAACCTTTCTCTGCGTCCCGCGGAGGTCCACTGTCTGCTGGGCGAGAACGGCGCGGGAAAATCGACCCTGATGAAGATTCTGGCGGGCGCACAGCCCCTGGACGAGGGTGAGATCCTGATCGACGGCGAGCCCGTTATCATTGAGTCGCCGCTCCACGCGCGGGAACTCGGCATCAGCATGATTTATCAGGAATTCAATCTCAGCCCCTACTTGAGCGTGGCGGAGAACATCTTTCTCGGGCGGGAGCCCCGCCGGGGCCGCACGCCGATCGTGGACTGGAAGCGGATGTACCGGGATGCGGAGGCGGTGCTGGAGCGGATCCGCGTGACGATGGATGTGCGGCGGCCCGTGCACGAGTTGAGCATTGCGCAACAGCAGATGGTGGAGATCGCCAAGGCCCTCTCGGTCAACGCGAGAATCATCGTGATGGACGAGCCCTCGGCCACGCTGACCGACCACGAGCTGGAGGCCCTGTTTGCCCTCATCAAATCATTGAAGCAGCAGGGCATTGCGCTGGTCTATATCTCCCACCGACTGGAAGAAGTCTTCGAGGTGGGCAATCGGGCCACGATCATGCGGGACGGCGAGCACATCAACACGAGCGAACTGTGCGACCTCACCCGCGAAAGCATCATCAAAATGATGGTGGGCCGCGAGCTCACGGAAGAGTTTCCCAAGGAAATCTTTTCGAGGGGCGGGGAACGGCTGCGGGTGGAAGGTCTCTGCCGCATGGGAGCCTTCTCGGATGTGAGCTTTTCGCTGCACACCGGCGAGATCGTAGGCCTCACGGGGCTGGTGGGCGCCGGCCGCACCGAAGTAGCACGGGCGATTTTTGGCGCCGACGCCATCGACGCGGGGCAGATATCGCTGAACGGGGAGGCCGTGGTGATCGGCAGCCCTCGGGACGCGATCCAGCACGGCATCGGCCTGCTGACGGAGGACCGCAAGAATCAGGGCCTCGTGCTGGGAATGTCCGTGGCCGAGAATACGACGCTGGCCAATCTGAAGGCGCTTTCGGGGCGCTTTCTGATGAACCGAGGCCGGGAGCGAAGCGTCACCCAGGGCTACATCGACGAGCTGCGCATCAAGACCCCGGGCTCGGGGCAGATGGTGCAAAATCTTTCCGGCGGAAACCAGCAGAAGGTCGTTCTGGCCAAATGGCTGTTCACCAAGTCCCGTGTGCTCATATTCGATGAGCCGACCCGCGGCATTGACGTGGGCGCGAAAGTGGAAATCTACAAACTGATGAACGAACTGGTGCGCCAGGGGGTGGCCGTTCTGGTCATCTCCAGCGAGCTGCCGGAGATCCTGGGCATGTGCGACCGCATCCTGGTGATGCATGAAGGCCGAATCGCCGGTGAAGTCCCCAGAGCGTCGGCCACACAGGAGCGCATCATGGAGCTGGCGACGGGCTCGGGAACCGCGAGCGCCGCTTGATCGACTGGACCAATAAGAACGCCCCCCTATCCTCGGATCGGGGGGCGAACCTTACAAACCGACGCGAAGTCTGATACAGGGGGTTACTCTTCGTCGCGCGCGCGCCTCCGGTCACCCGGCGAACGAGGTGCAGGTGGAGCGGCGACTCCCACAGCTGCAGGCGCCGCACCTGGAGCCTGCATGGCCGGGGCGGCGCCGGGCGCACCAGGTGTTCCGCCGGCTTGCTGGCTGGCCTCGTAACGCGCCTTATTGTTGGTCGCTTCGGCAATCTTGGTTTCGGAAAGGACAATGATGTCCTTCTTGTCCTGCGTCGCCGTGTTGTTGTGATCTTCAGGGATAACGCTCACGATGGTCGGCACGAGGGTGTACTGCTGGATGGCCTCGTCGTACTTATGCTGCTCTTCCAGCGCTTCGCCCTTTTCGATGGCCGCGCCGGCCTGCTCCTGAACGTCGGATATGGCCTTGCTCACGTTCTTCGTGATCGTATCCACCATATCTTTGGCGATGTCGGCCTGGTCGGTGAATTCGTCGTCCACCGCGCTGAGAATTTCCTTGGCGCGGTTGAATTCGCCGATGGCGTTGCCGAAGTTGCCGCCGGTGGCCTGATTCTGGGCCTCTTCCTGAACCTGCAGGGCCGTGGCGATGATGTCAACAATCATCTCGCGGCGCTCGTTGCGCTCCTTGATCTTCAGGTTGGTGTCCTGAATCAGGTCGGCCGCTTCTTCGCTCGTGCGGTTATACTGGAGCGCTTCCTTGAAGGACGCAAGCGCGCTGGGCAGTTCGGTCTCCCCGGCACCCTTCTCGGTGGCCAGTTCCAGGTAGGTACGGCCTTCGCGAAGGAAATGATCGGAAATCTTCTTGGATACCGCTTCCCGGTTGTCGCCGCCGAGTTCAAAGGCGCGCTTCCATTCCTTCACGCTCCGCTCGGCGCTTTCCTTCGTGTCGAAGGCGTAGTACAGGTCGCCGATCTCTTCGAAGAAGCTGGCGTTGGAGGAGTTGAGGGTTTCCAGATTTTCGTACACCACGCCGGCCTGGTGGAAGTTCTGCTTCTCGCCGAGCTGGTAGGCGATCTCGTCCACGAAATAGCGGGCGAGCAGGTCGCTGGTCTTGGTGGACTTGCCCTTGCTCTCTGCGGTCAAAATCGTGTACCAGGCGTCGGATACGGCGCTGATCGCGGCTTCGAAATGGGCCTTGCTGCTCTGCTTGAGCAGGCCGTTGTAACCACGGCCCCGCTTGTAGTCATCCGCGATGATCAATTTGTTGTCGTGATAGAAATGCATCTGAGCGCCGAAATATTCGCTCGAATTCAAGATCAGCGCGCGCTCCGTGGAGGAATTCGTGTAGCGGTAGGCATTCAGGTTTTCCTCGATGTCAACGTCGATCTTGGCCTTCATGCTCTTATCCGTCTCGTCCCATGCGAGGCCGTAGGGAAGCATGATGTCCGCGATCAGCGAAGAAAGAGCGCCCATGCGGTAGGCAAAGTAGGAGCCGGCCCCGAAGGATCGGACGTCGCGCAGCAACTCAATTTCGCTGGCCACGGCCTGCACCGCCTCGGCGTCTGAATTAATCGGCAGGCCTTTGGCAATAACCGACCAGCCCGCTTCGGCGCCCTTGAGCACATCGCGGGTGTAGTCCGAGTCCCCCGGGCGGAACGTGCCGGGGTACTTGCTTTGAATGACCTGGATGGCCATTCCGGTGATAGTGCGCTGGGCGCGTGGACCCCAGGCGGAGGCAGGGCCGATGGCGATTACCAGAGTAAGAACCACGCTGAGACGAAGGAGTTGTGTTTTACCAGTCATGATAATCCTTATCCATCATTTCCCGGCCTGCTGTCAGGCGTGGGCTGCGGGCACCTAAGCCCTGTTTCCATGCTGTACCCCAATGGTGTCACCGGAGCCAATCAAAGCACCGAAACTGATAAAACCTATCAGTCTCCTCCCGGCCTCAATTGCGCTAAATCCAGTGATCACGGTAACATAAGGGGCGAAGATGTGTCAACGAATTCCCTGACCTAGACTTTCACACTATTAGCCGGTCAATTCCGCCAGGCGCCCCTCCTCTTGAAGCATGATACCGTGGACCGGCGCGCGGCCCAGAAAATGCTGTACATGGGAAAAAACGTCTTCCCGCCCCTCCCCATTTACGATTCCGTGGCGGCTGCGCTCCACCATCACCAACTCCTTGAAGGGGCTGGCTATCTGCTCGAATAACTGCCGTCCACTCTCGGGATTCACGATGGGATCTTTGGAGGCCTGTATGATAAGGGTTGGGATGGTGATTTCGGGCAGGCAGGCCTCGGTGGCGTTCATGACCTTGACGAGTTCGTTGATCCCCTTGAGGGGGTTGCGCTCGTAGTTTATGTGGCGGTTCTCCGGCTCGTTCACCACGTATTCCCAGGCTTCCCGGCCCTGACCGAGCTTTTTCAGGAGTGCGTTCAGCGTGACAATGGACGGCACCAGCCGCACGGAATAGTTGTTGACCTGAAGGGGCGCACAGATGGAGAAGGCGGCCTGGATTTTCTCGCCCTTACGGGCGGCGGCAAGGAGCGCCAGGCACCCCCCGGTGGAAAAGCCGCCGACGATTATGTGGTCGGTGACGCTCTTGATGATGGCGTAGCCGCGGTTGAAAGAGTGGTACCAGTCCTCCCAGGTGCGCCGGGACAGATCTTCCGGCGAGGTGCCGTGGCCCCGCAGGCGCACGCCGTACACGGCATAACCCTGCTGGTAGAAGTGATCCGCCAGGGCGCGGACTTCCGCCGGCGCCGCCATGTAGCCGTGGGCCAGCACGATGCCGGCCTTGGGGCGCAGGGGCTTGAGGAAGAAGGGCCGGCCGATATCGGGGCTTTTGCTGTCCTTCGGGTCGTAGAATTCGGCGTAGTCCTCCTCGAAGTAGCGCTCGTCCTCCTCCAGGAAAATCTCGCGAATCCGCCGGGACAACTGAGGACGGGGCATCTGGGCGATGTTCTTGACGATCCGCGTGACGTCGTGCAGCGGCTCGATTTCATTGGCGATTACTTCGGTGAGTTCGTGGAAGCGGACGGTGTGAAAATCCGCTTGCCCCCGTTCCAGCGCGGTATTCTTGGTGTAGACGTTGCCCTCGCGAACGATCAACCCCTCCTGGAGGCACAGCCGGGCGAAATCCAGAAACTTCTCGCTCGGATCCTCGAACACGATATCCCGGTAGGTATGCTCCAGTACTCCGTGCAGGCGGTGACGGCCCAGTTTCTTAATCTGGTGCACACACAGAAAGATCCGGTTGCGATAGGCCCGCTCGGTGAAGGACTTGGCCTGCTGGTGGCGGATAATCGTGGCGAAGATATGATCGTAATTGATGGTCGTGAGCTGGTAGATGGACTGCATATAGTGCAGCATCAATTTCCGCGCGGCCTCGTTAAAGACCGATCCCGGATCGGTTTCCAGCGCCTGCATGTCGTTGAGGCCGCAGGCCATCACTTCGGCGTACTCGGGCGCATTGAGATAATCATGAACATCGATGGGCTCGCCCAGGGTGATATCGATGTCCGTATCCTCGGAGAGTACCGTACCCTCCACGGAGAGCTCCTCCACCGCCCGCACGCCAAGGTCCTTCGCGAAGCGGCGGGCCGTGCGCAGAAGAAAATTGTCCCGGGCGCGGATGGGGAAATAGGTTATGTTGACGGGAATGATCACCGTTCGCTTCGATAGCACGTCGGCATCCGGGGGCAGGGCGAAATGTTCCATCGCCTGGGCAAGTGCGGCGTCGCCGCCGGGACGGGCGTCGAGACAGGACATCTTGTGGCGGTAGAACTCGGCGCGCAGGGCGAGCACGGCGGCCCCGGTGTGGGGGGGGCGGCGTTTGCCATCGCTGTAGATGCTGAACTTCCCCGTATGGTCGATGACCTTCTTGTCTTTGATCATCGCGCCTTCGGGAAAGATCATCCAGGGGTGTTCCCCCGTCAGCAGGGAGTGAACGATGATACGGTCCCGATCGGGATCGGACGTGGAGACCGTGCCCGTGGATCGCAGAAATTGGCCGATGCGGCCCTTGAACAACTGGGCGGCGGCGAGGCCCCACACTTCCTTGCCCGTGTACTTGTTGATGACGTAGGGCAGCAGGAGGGTCTCCAGCCGGGTAAAGTGGTTCACGACGAAGATAATCGCCATGTCATCCCGGATGGTCTCGTGGTTGTGAAGTCGAACATCCGCCCGAATTAACTGCGAAGCGAGGTCCAGCGACCATTTGGTCATGGACAGGGCTACGGTAGAGGCCATCAGCATACTCCCATTGCAACGTATGTCGGCCTCATGACTATAGCACGCCCGATCCCGCCATGCACTAGTTCTTGCGCGGCTTCAAGGGTGCGGGAGTCGCGGCCATGACCCGGTCCCGTTCCGGCACATTGAAGGTGATAACCTCGCGGAGATACTCGGTATTGTCCAGATCGATATCCGTGAACTGGACGGCGACGCCCTGATCGTGGAGACGGGCAATCTGACCGCCGACATTGATGTGGCGGGGTTCGGCATCGCCATCGAGGATCAAGACGACCCGCACGGGCTTCCCAATGGGGAGGCGGTTTTCGGATACGAACATGAGGCCGCGCAGACTGACGTCAACGGCCTTGCCCTCCACGGTGATGCCATTGCCCAAGCGGACTTCGGTCCTGGCGTGAATGGGGCTCCGGGAGTACTCACGGTGTTCTGAGAAGGTGACCATGGCCTGGACTCCGGGACGCGGGCAAGTTCTCCCGGCCGCTTGCGGGCCGCCATTCGGCCGGTGATGGGCTTTGAGTCGGGGGAAAACCAGTGTCCGATTTGCCGACGTTTGCGCTCCGCCGACGATTGCTCAATCCTTCGTTTGCTCTCAAATTGAGCGTAGCACAAGATAGGAAATTGCGCCACTAAAATCGGTGTCTTTTCCAGCGCGGAAACGGCAGAAATCCGTCAGGGCGACTTTCCCGACTTGACCGGGGCGGCCACGCCAACGCCGAAGCTGGGCTCCTTCGCCGTACCCGACACTTTGATGGGAACGCCGAATACTTTGCTGACCAGATTGGCCGCATCGCCGAGGATGGGAATCTTTCGGGCCATACCGGTGACACCTTCGAGCACCTGAATCTCGCCACCGCCCTCGGCGATATCTTTCGGGTAATCAAAGGTCGCCTTACCCGCCAGGACATAGGCCGAGTCCGCCAGTTGGAAGGGATCCAGCCGAAACACCCCCTGCGTAATCGCCACATGACCGGAAATAGTCTTGAAGGAGAGGCCCTTGTCCTTGAGCTGGGGTATGCGAAGGCGAAGGATGTCGGTGGTCCGCAACGCGCCGAGCAGTTTCGAGGCCAGGCCGGCCTTGCCCAGCGTGCCGTCCCTGCCTTCGAAGGTAATATCCCCGCTGATGTGGTGCATCACCGAAGGGCTCTCCGAAACGAGGGGAATGGTGAGGGCCACGCGACCGTTCATCGGCCCGGCGAGGCCCCGCGCCTTCTCCAGAAAGAGACCTTCGAGGAGGACCGCGTCCACACCGCTTACATTCAGATCCGTACTCAGCACGGCGGGATTGCCCTCGCGCGCGGATTCATAGCCCGCCACACCGGCCAACTGCCCCGCACCGTGGGCCATGACAAGTTCTTCGAGCCGCAGGACGCCGGGCGTGAAGCGGGCGCGACACCGGAGGTTTTCCAGCGTCGCCTCCGCCCAGATCAGCCTGTCGGCGGTGACGGAAAAGTCGCCGCTGAAGGACCAGGGGGGGGTATTTTCTTGGGCGGGAAGGCCCCTGCGCGCCGTCCACGCGGCATACCCCTGCTTCAGCTCGGAAGCGTGAATCCGGCTCGCCTGCAATTCCCCTCGCCAGCTTTCTCCCGCGCCGGTAACTTTCAGAGTGCCCTGACTCGCGCCGATGGTCCACGCCAGCTTCTCGGCGCTCCAGGCACCCCCTTGACGCGTCAGCGCGCCATCAAGCCCCACAGGCAACAGGTCCGGTGCGAATTGCGCCGTGGCCCCGTCAAAATTCAGTAACAAAGGCCCCGATTCACCGGCATAGCTCCCGCCGATCCGCCCCCCAATCGTACCCTCCTGTGGAAGCAGGGGCGCCAGGGCGGCCAGGCCGACCGAGAACTGGTCGGCGCGAAGTGTCCCTGCGTTAAGGGTGAAGTCGATTCGTTCTCCGCCCGCTTCCACGTGCCCCGCGCTGATACGTGCTCCGTCGGAACCCCAGTTGCCCACTGCGGAAAGGGCCATGGGAAAACCCGCTTTCTTCTCCAGTACCGACCAACCCAGCACAGCCTCCGTCAGGTCCGCCCGTACCGAGATCTTGGCGCTGGCCGCGTCTACGCCGAGTTCCAGTTTCACCGCGCCGGAAGGCGCTATCGCGGGCGAGAGATGGGGCGCGAGCCAGGCGGTGGGAAGCGCGGCGCCAAGTGTGAGACCGATGGGAGCTTTCGCTTTCGCGCCGCCCCCAATGTCCAGGGTACCCTTGAGGAACAGGGGCGCTTCGGAGGAAAGGTCCAGGCGGGCGCCGGTTCCGCCGTAACTCACCGTAAGGGGCACATCACCCAGGGCTTTCAGAACGGTTCCTCCCACGCCGCCGCGCCAGGCCTCCGGAATCAGTGTCGCTTCCGCCGGTCGCATCCGAACCTGGCTCCGTACCGCGCCCCCCGCAATCCCATAGGTGCCTTGGGCGGAGAAGGGGCCGAGTATTCCCGACGCGCCACCGGCATCATACGCCACTTCGGCGACGGTGCCTTTGAGAGCAAGGGTATCCAATTGAATCGAGTCTTTGTATCCTCCGGTACTGAGCGCCACCTTAACCCCCTTCGCGGTGGCCTCGACCTGCAGCGCTTCGGGCTTCTTCTCTCCCTGGACGTAGACCCCCTCCAGGCGGGTGCAATCGAGCTTGCCGCCCAGAAAGGTGACCCCGACAGGCTGGATGAACTCCCAGAGGGGGCTGGACAGGTCGCTCGTGAGTTTGGAAACCACGGTCCAGCGCCGCAGGGTTTCGTCGGGGGTCAGCGTGCCGCTGAAGGTTGTATAGGGTCCGGTAATTCGGGTGATGTGGAGTGCCCCTTCCTTAAAGACCCCCTCCCCCGTGACTTCCGTGGCCGGGGCGAAGGTCCCCGCGCTTCGGTCGTAGGCCGACACGGCTCCCTTTTCGAGCGCCCCCGCGATGTGGAGCGTGGAAAGCTGCACGTTGCCCTCGACAAAAGTGGCCTGAAATTCGGGGATGGTCACCGTACCGGTCTGCGCGCGCAACAGATTCGATACAGCCTCGGGCAGGGGAAAATCGGGGCCGAGATTCAACTTGCCCGTCAGGTTCAGGCCCACGGTATCGGTCGCGTACTCCAGGGTCATGGTACCGGCCGCCTCGATGTGCCCGTTGGAAAAATCGGACAGCCGATAGACGTCGTTTTCAACCGTGATCGAGCCGTGAATACCCGCGACTTCATAGCCCCCTTTGATGCGGACACCCAAATCCTTCGCGGTTATGGCCCCACGTTCGAAGGAAAAGCCGCCGACGGAATCGCCGCCGAACCGGACCGCCGTCATAGCCGCCTCGGCCGATACACCGTCGCCCGTCGTGACCGGGAGGGCCGGTATGAGCGCCACCAGCCAGGCGATACCCTGATTGTGCAACGTCGCCTCCGCCAGATCGAGGTCCCAGCTTCGATCATCCCGTACGTCGAGCGTCCCGCTGAGGCGCACCGGCAACGTGTTTACCCGCAGTCCCTCCAGACGCAGTCCGTCCACGCCACGGCGCACCGTGACCTCAAAGGGACCCAGCGCGTCGGCCTGATCGGGCAATCGAACCTGCCCGCGGGCCTCCACGCTAAGGGAGGCGTCGCCCGCGAGCGCATAGGTGGTTTCGCCATCCAGCAGGAGCGGGGGCAGCTTCGCATCGCCGGTCAGGGCGGTCAGGGGCACACCCCGAATCAGAGCGGAACCGTGTAGTCTGGGATCATTCTTCACATCGAGCGTCAGCGCGCCACGGGCCGTCGTCTGGCCCTGTTCCCCGGTGCCAAGAAGGTCAAACACAAACTCCGGCGCCCCCGCGGTCACCCCGAGAACTTCGAGGAGCCCGTTCGCAACACTTTCGGCTCCGCGCATGACAACAAGATCGGGCGCATTAATGCGCTCCAGGGTGACCCGGAGCCCCGGCTTTCCCGTGGCTTCCCGGGGTGCGCGCAGCGCGGCGAGATAGTCCGACCACCGGGCCTTGAAGGCCTCATTGCCCTCGGGCATCCGGAGTTGCGCGTCGTGGAAGGTGACGTCATGGAGTGCGAGTTGTTTCTGGAGCAGCCGGGCCAGACTTGCGGTCACGGAGACTTCCGGGGCGAAAACGGAAAAGTCCCCCTCGCCCGCCCGCACGTTCTCAACAACGAGACGTGGTGTGGGAAAAAGCTTGAGATCCATTTCCCCAAAGGTCAATGGGAGCTTGATCAGCTTTTCCAACTCCGCGTCAATCACCGGGCGGTAACGCTCGATATAAATGAACCGCTCGACCCCCTGCCACAAGAGGGCGCCAAAGAGCGCCACCGAGAGCAAGACGACGAGTCGGCGGCGGGAGATGCGGCGCTTGGCGGCGGGCGGTGTGTCGGGCGTGGTGGCTGCCATATTGACCGCTATTTTAGCAGGGATCAGGGGCCCGGTAACAGGATGATGTGAACGTGGCGACAACGCAAGCGGGCGGAGCGCCCGATCCGGTGGGTTCGGCGCGGTCTCCGCGGGGTCGGCGTTCCGGCTTATTCAAAGGGCTGCCGGAGGCCTTTCAGCGGCACCAGTTCGCCCGGATAGTGCAGTCCCCACTGTCTGCGAAGCTTGTCCATCACCTCCATGACTTCAACGGTTCGGGCATGGGGCATGGCGGGGCACTCGAGCAAGCCCTGATCCAGGCAGGCCATGACTTCGCGTATCTCGTACTCGAATCCGAGGCTTTCCAGCGGTGACTCGATGGTCTGCTCCTCGCCGTTTTCGGGAATCAGCGTGACTTTGCTGGGCTGCCAGAATGGGCTGTGAATCTTGATGGCGCCCGTATCGCCGTGGATGTAGGCGTCCCAGTTGGTCTTGGTCCGGACGGCGCTGGAAAGGGTGGCGAGGCGCCCGCCGCTGTAGGCGAGCACAAAGGCCGCCTGCTCGTCCACCCCGTACTCGCCGATGTGGGCAAAGCCATGGATATCCGTGGGGGCGTCTTGAAAAGCGATGGACGCGATGGTGATCGGGTAGATCCCCACATCCAGCAGGCTGCCGCCGCCAAGGCGCAGATCCCAGAGGCGACCGCGATCACCATAGTCCATGCGAAAGCCGAAATCGGCCCGGACCATGCGGGGCTCGCCGATGGCCCCTTCCGCGATCCAGGCTTCGGCCCGCTTCACCACCGGAAAGAAGCGGGTCCACATGCCCTCCATGAGAAAACGCCGCGATTCACGCGCCACCTCGATCACGGCGCGGGATTCGGCGGCATTCAACGTGAAGGGCTTCTCGCAAAGCACGGCTTTGCCCGCCCGGAGGCACAGCATGCAGTTGTCCATATGCAGCGCATGGGGTGTGGACACGTAGACGACATCCACGTCGGGATCGTTGGCCAGGGCCTCGTAGCTCCCGTGGCGCACAGGGATATTGAAGCGTTCACCGAACGCATCGGCACCCTCCTGACTTCGCGAAGCGACCGCCTGGAGGGTTGCCCTATCGCAAACCCCGAGGCAGGTGGCAAATTTTGTGGCAATGTTGCCGGTTCCGATAATGCCCCAGCGGTACGTCCTGGCCATGCGAAACTCCTGGTTTGGGGAAACGAAAAGGTCGACTGCTTAGTCTGTTCTACCCGGCTCCGGTCACTCCATCGGGTAGCGAAGGCCCCACTGGAGCCGTATGTTGTCCATGGTTTCGAGGATATCCAGCGTGGTCTGGAGGGGCATGATCTCACTCTCCAGCTTACCCTCGCGCAGACAACGATGCACCTCCATCGCCTCGTATTCGTAACCATTACAGTGGAGGGGAAACTCCTGGATGATCCTTTCCTTCTCGGGGCATTCGAGGCTGACCTTGGTCGCGTTCCAGAAGGAGTCATGAAGCGTAATCATGCCGTCGGTCCCCATGATGTAGCCATCATAGGGAGATTTTGTCTGGATCGCGCTGCCGAGAAGGGCCAGCCCGCCGCCGTCATAACCAAGAATATAGGCCGCCTGCTCGTCCACGCCGTTGCGGCCGAGGTAGGGCAGGCTTCGAATCTGCGTGGGCGCCTTGCGGAAAGCCATATGGGCGAGGGTAATGGGGTAGATGCCCACGTCGAGGAGACTTCCGCCCCCCAGTTCCGGATCGAAGAGGGGTGCGGCGTCGTAACGGAAACCAAAGTTCGCCTGGACCATCCGCACCTCGCCAATGGCGCCCTCGTCAATCCAGGCCATGGCCTGGTGCAGCGCGGGCATGAAGCGCGTCCACATGGCTTCCATGAGGAAGCGTTTTTCCCTGCGGGCGACCGCGATGACCGATTCGGCCTGGGTGCGATTGATGGTAAACGGCTTTTCGCAGAGGACCGCCTTGCCCGATTCGAGGCAGAGGATGGTATTGTCCTCGTGGAGCGAATTGAGGGTGGCGATATAGACCGCGTCCACTTCGGGATCGGTCGCCAGCGCCTCGTAGGAGGGGTGGCGGTTGGGGATGCCGTAGGCCGCGCCGAACTTGTCCGCGCTTTCCTGCGCGCGCGAACCCACCGCCTGAACCACCGCGTCGTCCAGCGAGGCGATCGCCGTGGCGAAGGTATTGGCGATGTGCCCGGTGCCCATAATGCCCCATCGAATCTTGCTGCTCATGCGTGTGTACCGTTCCAGTTGTAGTCGCTATTTCTTCGGGTCAAGATTTTTCGCGAGGTCCTCTTCGGAAACCGAGGATTGCACGCCGCCTTCCGGCACCTCCAGGCCGGACACCCAGACGAGGGCATTCAGCACGATTTTTCGAAATTCGTCGTTGCCCCAGTTGCGGTGGATGTGGCCACCGGTAAAACCGACGCCGCGACCGCCATCGGGACGCTCCACGGCCCACATCATGGACTCGGGCTTGCCTTTATCCGCCTGGATGTGAGGATAGGGGCCCGCGGGGTAGACGTAGGGTCCGTCACGGACTTCGTCCGGCGGGGTCGCCACCAGAAGCTCCGTTACCCCGGCCTTGTCCTCGCGGAACCGCATGTGCATGTACCATTCATCCTTGATCTCGAAGGGCTTCACCCCTCGGGCCACGGGATGGTCCGGAAAGGAGAGATATTTCGGGCTCCACATGGGGTTGCACGAAAACTGATCTTCGTAGTAGCCGCCGATCCATTGCTTGAACTCGGCTCCTCCGTTGTCTTTCGGCACTTCCACGCCAAAATGGGCGCACATAAGGCCCACGCCCTTCGCCATCAGTCCACCCAGAAAGGCCAGCCGTTCGGCCTGAACCGCGGGGTGATTCTTTCCACCGTCCATGTACATGAGGATGCCGTCGACGCCGTCAAACTTCGACTCGTCCTGGGGCCAGCCGTTCAATTGAACCACGGTTTCCAAGCCCTCGACGGACTCCAGGCATTTCGCGAGCAATTGAACGCCCGCATTAAATTCGTGGTCACCGGGGCCGTGGCTGGGGGTGCCCGCGATGAGCAGGAGTCGCTTCGTCTCTTCGGCATCGGCGGCGGGCGCCAGCATGCCGGTGATCAGCGCAAGGCCCAGAAGGCCCTGCAGTACGGAACGCAACACGTTAAATCTCCTCTTGAATTGAAAACCTTCGAAACAGGCGGCAATCACGCCCCAAGCATACGGGGACGACAGAAACCGGAACCACCATTGTTCTGGTGTGACTATGTCGCCGATGTTCCGGACATGGGCACAAAAGCTCGGCCTTCTTATTCGCACCCAATCGTGGCTAAACTCTAGTTCGAATCCCGTGGACCTTTTCCGGTCAGTCGCGGATTATAGCACGTGAACCGGGCAATGGGTTCAACCCCGAAGGGAAACGCCGTGTCATCTTTATCCGTCCATCGTCAATTCGTCATCCACATCCTGTTGGCCGTCAGTTTGCTGGCGGGCCTTCGTGCGCAGGCCGAGCGGGAAATCCTGCCGGGTATCACAACCGACCGGGTGGTGCTCGGCAAGCCCTATGACCTTCTGGGCAACCGCATCGTGTTCACCAACTGGTACTACATCGATCCGGGGGACCTGGACTGGCGCGACAGCAATGACAAGAGTGTCTACGTTCACGGAGACGAAGCGGTGGATGCGTCGCGATTCGTGGGGATCCGGCCGCCCCACGGCATCAGGTTAGCCGCGCGGAAAGCGCAGGTCATGGGGCCCTTCGAGAACATGCCCTATCGCAGTATTCTCAAGGATGGCGACACTTACAAGGGATGGACTTCGACGGAATATTACGAATCGAAGGACGGCATGGCCTGGGAGAAGAAGGCCCTGCTGAACTTCACCGACCCCACCGATGACGGGATCTATCAGGTATTCATCGATCCTTCCGCCGCTCCCGAGGAGCGATACAAGGCGGTCTGGGTGGGGCACATGACTCGGGCGGAATTCGATGCCTTCCGGGCGAAGCGCCCTGACGGGTGGGAACCGAAGGCCGCTTTCTTGCTCGGCGAACAGGACAGCGTGTCGTGTCTCCGGGGCAGCGTGTCGCCCGACGGCATCACGTGGAGAAATCGTCCGGAGCCGCTGGTGGTGGAGTACTGCGACACCTTGAACACGGCCTACTACGATGTCCAGACGAAGAAATACGTCATTTTCACCCGCTACTGGTCCGTGGGACCAACGGCCGCAAGCCAGCCCGCGAACATCCGCGATTCGTGGACGGGTGTGGGCCGACGGGCGATTGGCCGCACGGAATCGGATGACTTCCGCAGCTTCCTTCCCTCGGAAATGATTCTCGAACCGCCCCCTTCCATGCTGCCTTCGGAATCACTCTACACGAACTGCTACACCACCATCCCTGGCGCGCCAGACCAGCATCTGATGTTTCCCACGATCTGGAACGCTTCAATTGACGACACCACCCGCGTTGCCATGGCCTCCAGCCACGACGGAAAGGTGTGGCACTGGGTGCCCGATGGCGATGTTCTGGAGACGGCGCCTTTTGGGAATTGGAATGGCGGGTGCATCTGGGCCCAACCCAATCTGCTGGAACTGGGCAATGGCGACTGGGCACTGCTCTACCTGGCCCACAACGTCCCCCACAAGTACCCCCGCGGAAAGCGCGTGGGCGGCGTGGGCTATGCCATCTGGCCCAAGGGCCGCATGGTGGCGCTGGAAGCACAGGACGAGGCCGAATTCACGCTGATCCCCGTAATGCCAAAGGGCAAGACGCTGAAAATCAACGCCACGACCCGGCGCACCGGCTGGGTGAAGGTGGAGGTGGTGGGCGACGCGGATCGAAGCCTGGAAAAGTGTAAGCCCATCATGGGCGACGCTCACTGGACCGCGTTCAAGTGGGAAGGGGAAAGTGCCGAAACCGTGCGGGATTTGGAGAAGCCCGTCACGCTTCGCTTCCAGATGTACCAGGCGGAATTGTACGGTGTCGAGTTTGAATAGTGGCGGCCCGCGGAACGGAATCGGCGGCGGCTCGGTGCTATCTGGAGCCCGCCCTTTCCCTCCCAGGCGCCGATATTTTCGCCCCTGGTCTGCCCATCGTTAGCAATTTACCCCCACCCTCGGGTATGCTCTCCATAGTTTCTTCGCGCCCAGCCTCCTGTTTGAGCGCCACCCCCCAATTGAATCTGTGCCCTCCGGAGTTCCTGTCCCCATGTTTTCCGCGCTCACCCGTTCCTGGAAGAGCAAGCCCTCCCGAAACGAAATTCTAGCCAATATCTTTGCCGGCCTCACGGTCGGCGTTGTTGCCCTGCCCCTTTCCATGGGACTGGCCATTGCCAGTGGAACCCCGCCGCAGCACGGCCTCTACACGGCCATCGTGGCGGGCATCGTCATCGCCCTCAGCGGCGGTTCCAAAGTCAACATTTCCGGCCCAACCGCCGCATTTGTCGTCATCCTCCTCCCCATCGTTCACGAACATGGGATGGGCGGCCTCCTCCTGAGCGGCTTCATGGCCGGGTGCATTCTCGTGGGGATGGGTTTCCTCCGCCTGGGCGCCCTGATTCAGATTGTGCCCTATCCTGTCACCGTAGGCTTCACTTCGGGCATCGGCGTAGTCATCGCCACGCTCCAGATGAAAGATTTTCTCGGCCTGGAAGTGGCCGCGCCCGGCGAAGACTACATCGAAAAAGTGGCGATCCTTTTCAATGCCCTGCCGACGATGCGCTGGGAGGAGGCGCTCGTAGGCTCATTTACCCTCGCCGTCATCCTCTTGTGGGCGCGGATGAAGTCCCGATTCCCCTTCCATCTGGCGGGAATTCTTGCGGGCTCCATCGGCGCCTGGGCCGCCACCCACTACGTGCCAGGATTCGAAGTCGCCACCATTGGTTCACGCTTTCACTTTGAGGTTAATGGCGTTCAGGGCAGCGGAATACCTTCGGTGCTCCCCCAACTGGTGCTGCCCTGGGCACTCCCCGGTGGTGGTGTGGATCCTGGGCCGGTTGGTCTTTCTTTCCGCCTGATCCAGGAGTTGATCGGTCCGGCCTTCGCCATCGCCATGCTGGCCGCCCTGGAATCCCTGCTCTGCGCCGTGGTGGCCGATGGGATGTCGGGCAAACGCCACAACCCGAACGATGAGCTGATCGGCCAGGGCCTGGGCAACATGATCGTGCCCTTCTTCGGCGGGATCCCGGCCACGGCGGCCATCGCGCGCACTGCGGCCAATGTGCGCGCCGGGGCCACCATGCCCCTCGCTTCCGTGGTTCACTCGATCTTTATCCTGCTTTCCATACTCGTTTTCGCCCCGCTGCTGGCTTATGTTCCCATGGCCTCCATCGCCGCCCTGCTTCTCGTAGTCGCGTGGAACATGAGCGAGGCAAAGCACTTTCTCCGTATCGTGCGCGTGGCCCCCAGCCGAGATATTTTCACCCTGCTGAACTGTTTTTTTCTCACGGTGCTCTTCGACATGCAAATCGCCGTCGCCGTGGGAATGGGCCTCGCCGCGGTGCTCTTCGTGCGGCGCAGCATTGAGGTGACCGGTGTGGAATTGATCGCCCACAAGTCCAATGACCATCCCCGATCAAGGGACCTGCCGGATTCAGTACTGGTCTACGACATTGACGGGGCCATGTTCTTTGGCTCGGCGCAAAAAGCCCTGAAGGCGCTGACCGACGTGCAGGGCGACATACGGGTCGTGATCCTCGAAATGTCCGATGTGCCCATGATCGACATGACGGCCATGGTGGCCATGGAATCCATTATCGACAATTTCCGCAAGCAGAAGATTAAACTGATCATCAACAATCTGAAACCGGAATTGATTCAGGTCGTGGCGAAGGTGGGGATACGGGAAGAAGCGGGCGTGCTTAAGTTCACCCAGTCCATGGACGATGCCGTGGATCGCGCGCTGCTGGCCGTCGCGGCGTAGACGGGGGCAAAGCAACAAGGACCCCTTGTGCACGACATGGTAATGCAACAGGCCCGGCGTACTTCGCGAGAACGCCGGGCCTGTGTTTCTTGCACCGAGTTGCTGCTACGACCGTCGATCCAGAGTGCCGAATAGAGTCAGGGTGGTCACAGACAGCGCGAACAGGAACAGGTCACCCAGGCGAGCCCCGGAATTGCTCGCCGAGGTGAGCTTGGAGCCAGGACAACCGCCGGGAGTTTCGCCTTCACCTTCACCTTCACCTTCACCTTCACCCTCACCCTCACCCTCACCCTCACCTTCGCCTTCACCTTCACCTTCGCCTTCACCTTCGCCTTCTCCTTCGCCTTCTCCTTCGCCTTCACCCTCGCCTTCACCCTCGCCTTCACCCTCGCCTTCACCCTCGCCCTCGCCTTCACCCTCGCCGGCCGGCACCAGATCGCTGATATCCCACAAGTTTGCGGTCTCGTCCCACGCCCCTGAGAGCACCTGTCTGCCGTTCGGCGCGAAGACCACTGCATTCAGCCAATCCGTATGCGCGGAGAAGGTTCGGAGCTCTTCACCCGTTGCAACATCCCACAATTTCGCGGAGTTGTCGCGCGAGCCCGTGAGGGCGAGCGCGCCATCGGGCGAGAAGGCCACGGACGTCACATAATAGGTGTGGCCCGTAAGGGAGAGGATTTCGGCGCCTGAATCCACATCCCACAACTTGGCGATATTGTCGTTTGACCCGGTGAGTACCTGAGTACCGTCGGGTGAAATGGCGACGGAATTCAACGCATAGGTGTGCTCAAACGAACGAACCTCGTCGCCCGTGGCGACATCCCATAGCTTCGCGGTGTTGTCCGTAGACCCCGTTAGCACCTGCGCCCCATCGGAAGAGAAAGCGACGGACACGACCGTGTCCGTGTGGGTGAAGGTCCGCAACTCCGCGCCGGTAACCCGATTCCAAAGTTTCGCGGTATTGTCGTTCGATCCGGTGAGCACCTGGGTTCCATCGGGTGAAAACGCAACGGCGTTAACATCGAAAGTGTGACCGGAGTAGGCTCGAAGTCCTACGCCCGTATCAACGTCCCACAGGATGGCCGTTGCATCGCGGGACCCGGTAAGGACTTGTTCGCCGTCGGGCGAGAATGCCACCGCATAGACCGGCAACGTATGGCCGGAAAAGGTCTGAAGCAACAGGCGGTTGGACTTGTCCAGCAGCACGGCGCCATCATCGGTGCTGAGCAGAACGGCCTCGCCGTCGGGTGAGAACGCTATACCGCCGCCGTTAAACCCCGAACCGAATTCCCGCAAGGAATCCGTCACGGTGTCGGCATGCCCCCGGGGAGGCAGTGACAGCACTGCCGCCAGGATGCCCAGCGCGGCGATCACGCGCACGAGCCGCCGGCTGCTGATGGATACACGTCGCTTGTTCACTTCTTGGCACAGGCACATAGAATCGGAACCTCATCCAGGTCGAAACACTGGCTTCTTGTTTGCTCCGGGCTGGAGCGTTTCCCGCTGCTCACCCCCGGCAGTCCTGTGGCTGATCGCCGACAAGCTCCGCCGTCAAGTCGGCGGGAGTGTATACTATGGATTACTTTCCCCTCAAGAACGAAACCGGCTCAAAACTGGACGCGGCACTTCTGAAAGCGTCTGGAAACAGGTCGAGCGCCAGGCGACCCTGGTGTGGATCGCCATGGCGCTCGTCGATGGATTCGATGGGATAGGACTATGGTCGTGTGGTTGTGACGATAAGGCTATTCCATCTTGAACACGTAAGCGTGCTTGCAGGGCGCCTCGTCCACCCCCAGCGCGGGAACTTGAATCACGACGCTGGGGCCGCTCTGAATGAAAGCCACGGGCTTGTCGTAGCCCAGAAGCGAGACTTTGGTCACCGTACCCGCCACGGGCAACTCCAGTGTGGCGCCGGGCCATTTCAGACAGATCGCATAGGTCGCCTTGTCTTTCGCCGTGAAGCGAACCTGCTCCAGCTTCGGCGCGTCGGCCAGCCCATGGGTACCATAAATCGCTTCGCCGTTCACCGAGAGCCATTCGCCCATTTCCAGCAGGCGCTGCTCCATGACGGTGGGAATACGCCCGTCCGCGGAAGGCCCGATGTCCAGGAGCAGGTTGCCGCCCCGGCTCACATTATCAATGAGCAGATGGAGCAGCTCCGTGGTGCTGCGATAGTTCTCGGCGCGTTCGTTGCGGTTGTAGCCGAAGGACTTGCCCATGCCCTGGCACTCCTCGAAGCGGCTGTTCTGGATAAGTCCACCCTCGGGAATGTGGCCGTACTCGGGCGTGGCGAAACCGCCGTGAACATTGCGGCACTCCTTGCCCCAGCGATCATTGATTACTACGTCCTTCGGCGCTTTACTTTCGTTGAAGAGCCAGGCCAGAAACTCGGTGCTGCGCCAGGTGCTGCTGGGGTGGCCCCACTCACCGTCGGGCCAGATGATATCGGGCTGGTAGCGCTGGACCAGATCTTTCATCTGGGGCAGCATATACTCGTCCACATAGCGATCCACATCCGAGAGATAGAGGGGATTGAACCATTCGTACATGGAGTAATAGAAGCCCATCTTGAGCCCGGCGCCGCGTACGGCGGTCATGAGATCGCCCGCCAGATCGCGATGGGGCCCGATGTCCATGGCGTTCCAGTTCCAGTTGGTGGGATCGGGCCAGAGGCTGAAGCCCTCGTGGTGCTTGGAAGTCAAAACCACGTATTTCGCGCCGGATCGCTTGAAGATGTCGGCCCAGTCTTCGGGCGCGAAGAGCTCCGCCGTGAACTGGGGGGCAAAATCCTGGTACTTGAACTCGGGGCCGTAGGTGGCGTCGTGAAACGCCTTCGTCTGTCCGTCGCCCTCGATGAGATCATGCCAGTACCACTCGGAATAGCGATCCTTTGGTCCCCAAGACGGTACGGAATAGACGCCCCAGTGGATGAAGATGCCGAACTTGGCGTCGCTGAACCAGGCCGGATTGGGGCGCTGGTCCAGAGATTCCCAGGTGGCCTCATAGGGCTGGGAAAGCAGGGTGAGGGGTGCCAGGGCGGCAAAGAGGAGCGCATTCATGGGATTCTTCCTTTCCGTGGCGCGGAGGGATGGTGTACCATCGGCCCGGACCCGCGCCGGAATGTGGTTGGAGCGGTCTCGTCCATTATCATATTCCTTTGCTTGTGGAAAATACACGCACGGAGCGTTTTTTGATGAAAGCCGTTGTTTTTGCCGCCGGAAAATCCACCCGAACCTATCCCCTGACCCTGACGCGGCCCAAACCGCTGCTTCCAATCGCCAACAAGCCCATCCTGGCGCACCAGATGGACGCGCTGCCGCCGGAGGTGGACACGGTCGTGCTGGTGGTGGGCTACAGGCACGAGATGATCCGCGCCGCCTTCGGCGAGGAATATCAGGGCCGAAAGCTGATTTATGTGGAGCAGACCGAACAGAAGGGCACGGGCCACGCGCTGCTCCAGTGCGCCCCCCACATTGCGGAACCCTTCATGGCCTTCAATGGCGATGATCTTTACGCGGCGGGGGATTTCGCCCGGCTCGCCCGGCAGCACCAGGCCGCGCTGGTGAAGACCGTGGCCGACCCGCGCCTCTTCGGCATCTACGAAGTGGCTGAGAATAACAAGGTCATCCGGCTGGTGGAAAAACCGACCGAGGTCTTTTCAAACCTGGCCAACATCGGAGCCTACAAGTTCACGCCGGAAGTGTTTGAAGTCCTGGAGCACACCGCGCCGTCGGTGCGCGGGGAAATCGAAATTACCTCGGCCATCCAGACGCTGGCGGACATGGGTGACTTCTTTGCCGTACCGGCCGAGGGCCACTGGCTGCCCATCGGCTATCCCTGGGACCTGCTGGACGCGAACCTCTTCATGCTGGAGAATTTCATGCCCAGCGAGATCCACGGCGAAGTGAGCCCGGCGGCCCACGTGAACGGCCCGCTGTATGTGGGCCGGGGCAGCGTGGTGCGGCCGGGCGTCTATATCGAGGGGCCGGTATACATTGGCGAAGGATGCACCGTTGGCCCGAACTGCTATTTGCGCCCCGGCACCGTGCTGGGCCGCGGCGCCAAGGTGGGCCAGGGCTGTGAAGTGAAGAACAGCATCCTCTTCGACGGGGCGGCGGTGCCCCACCTGAGCTATGTGGGCGACAGCGTCATCGGCGAGAAGGCCAATCTCGGCTGCGGCACGATCACCGCCAACTTTCGCCACGACGGAAAAAACCACCGCAGCCAGGTGAAAGAAGATCTCGTGGACACCGGGCGGCGCAAACTGGGCGCAATCATCGGCGACGGCGTGCACACGGGGATCAACACATCGATCTACCCCGGCCGCAAGCTGTGGCCCCACACCTCTACCCTGCCGGGGGCCGTGGTGGGCAAGGATATCATCGAATGACAAAACCGTCGGTCCAGACCTTGTTTGCCCCGGATGGCCTGTGCCATAATCCCGAGAATGACCGCCCGTCCGTACAGGTTGGCAGTGTTTTGGCCTGTGCGGCAGGGGCTTGACGGATTCCGCACACCATCACATTTCGACAATGTTACAGACCCACCACGGGAACGATGTATGGCCTTGCATGTTGTAAAGAAAGGCCTTGATCTGCCTGTTACCGGGGTTCCGGAGCAGGTAATCGAGGCCGGTTCTTCCCCTCGACGCGTCGCAATCCTCGCGGATGACTTTCATGGATTGAAACCTTCCTTCAGGGTGCAGCCGGGCGATGTTGTGCGTCGTGGCCAGGCCCTCTTTGAAGACAAGAAGACCCCCGGCGTGCTCTTCACCGCGCCGTGCGCCGGAACCGTCACCGCGATTCACCGCGGTGAGCGCCGTTCCTTCCAGTCCCTGGTCATCGAAGCCACCCCCGGCGGCGGCGAGCAGGTGAGCTTCCAGTCCTACACCGGCAAGAGCCCGGTCGCCTGTGATCGGGCCGAGGTGCGGGAGTTGCTGGTGGAATCGGGACTCTGGCCCGCATTTCGCACCCGGCCGTTCACCCGCGTCCCCCAGTTGAACTCGGCCCCCTACGCCATCTTCGTGACGGCGATGGATACGAACCCCCTGGCCGCGGATGTGGACCTGATCGCGGGTGAGCGCCTTCCGGACATGGAGGCGGGGCTGCTCGTATTGGGCAAGCTGACCGACGGCAAGGTTCATTTCTGCAAGAAGGCGGGCGGCGCACTCCAGCCCACGAGCGCCTCGGGCGTAACGGTGCAGGAGTTCAAGGGCCCCCACCCCGCCGGCACGCCGGGGCTGCATATCCACCTCATTGCCCCGGTGGGACACCACCGGACGGTCTGGCACATTGGAATTCAGGACGTGCTGGCGATTGGACGCCTCTTCCGCACCGGTGAGCTGGACACGGAACGCGTAATCGCCCTGGCCGGCCCCGTGGTGAAACGCCCGCGCCTGCTGAAAGTGCGCCTGGGCGCCTCCCTGGACGATCTTACCGCCAACGAACTGGAAGACGGTGAAAACCGGGTGATTTCCGGCTCCATCCTCTCCGGGCGCAAGGCCAGCGGCGAGATCTTTGGCTACCTGGGGCGCTACCACTCCCAGGTAAGCGCGCTGAAGGAAGACCGGGAGCGCGTGTTTCTGGGATGGCTGGCCCCCGGCGCGGAGAAATTCTCGGTCGTGTCGGCGTTCGTATCCAGCCTTATTCCCGACAAGAAATTTGACCTCACGACCACGACCAACGGCGGTGCCCGGGCCATGGTGCCCATCGGCACCTACGAGCGGGTCATGCCTTTTGACATCCTGCCCACCTTTCTCCTCCGTTCGCTGGTTGTGGACGATATCGAGCAGGCGGAAGAACTGGGATGCCTCGAATTGGATGAAGAAGATCTGGCCCTGTGTACCTTTGTTTGCCCGAGCAAGTACGATTTCGGACCTATTTTGCGCCGCAATCTGAACACTATTGAAAAAGAAGGATAATCGAGCGGTCCACCTATGAAATTCCTTCGCGACTTACACGATAAGATTGAGCCCCACTTCCACAAGGGGGGGAAGCTCGAAAAGCTCTATCCCCTCTATGAAGCTCAGGACACCCTGCTCTTCACGCCCGGGCATGTGACCAAAGGGGCGTCCCACGTGCGCGACGCCCTCGATCTCAAGCGGATGATGGTCACGGTGGTCATCGCCCTGATTCCCTGCATTCTGGTGGCCATGTACAACACGGGCTACCAGGCCAACGCGGCGCTGGCGGAAGGCGCTTCGGCCTTCGGATGGCGCGGCTGGATCATGGATCTCCTCAGTTTCGGCTACAACGAGGCCAACCCGCTCGCCTGCATCTTTCACGGAGCGCTCTACTACTTTCCCGTGCTCATCGTGACCTTTGTGGTTGGGGGCAACCTCGAAGTGCTCTTCGCCGTCGTGCGCAAGCATGAAGTGAACGAAGGGTTTCTGGTTACCGGCATGCTCTTTCCCCTGATTCTCCCTCCGGCAATCCCCCTGTGGCAGGTGGCCCTGGGCATCGCCTTCGGCGTAGTGGTCGGCAAGGAGGTCTTCGGCGGTACCGGGATGAATATCTTCAATCCCGCCCTCACCGCCCGCGCCTTCCTCTTCTTCGCCTACCCGGCCCAGATTTCGGGCGACAAAGTATGGACCGCGGTGACCGAAGCCAATCACATTGACGGCTTCAGCGGCGCCACCGCACTGGGACGCCTGGCCAACATCGCCGGCCCCGCCCCTACCGACGCTTGGCGCGGCGCCATCGACAGCATGGGCATTACGTGGGTTGACGCCTTCATGGGCCGAATCCCAGGCTCCATGGGCGAGACGTCCACACTGGCCTGTATCATCGGCGCGGGTATCCTGATTGCAATGGGCATCGGCTCCTGGCGCATCATGCTCGGGGGCGTGCTGGGCAGCCTGGCGGTCACCCTGCTCTTCAACAGCCTGGGCTCCGAGACGAATGCTCTCCTTAACGTGCCCTTCCACTGGCACGTGGTGCTGGGCGGCTGGGCCTTCGGCCTGGTCTTCATGGCCACGGACCCCGTTTCCGCCCCCTACAGCGACCGGGGCCGCTTTATTTATGGTTTCTTCATCGGCGTCTTTGCCCTGCTGATTCGCGTGGTGAATCCCGCCTATCCCGAAGGCATGATGCTCGCCATCCTCTTCATGAACATGTTCTCCCCGCTTCTGGACTGGATGGCAAAACGCGCCAATATCAAGAGGAGACTGGCCCGCAATGCAGCAGTTTAGCACCAAGTACACCTACATCTTCTCTTTCGGGCTCTGCCTCATCTGCTCGATCCTCCTCTCGGTGGCCGCCGTCTCCTTGAAGGATCGCCAGGCCGGCAACATGCAACTGGACAAGCAAAAGAGCGTCCTGATGGCCTGCAATATGGTCAAGCCCGGCGAGTCCGTGAGCGCCAATCAGGTGCGCGAGATGTTTAGCGCGATTGAGCCCGTGGTAATCGATCTTGCCACCGACGCGGTGGCCGAGGGGGTGGATCCATCCACCTTCGACCCGAGCGCGGCCCCACTGGTGATCCCGCCGACCAACGCGGCGCAGATCAAAGAGATGCCCGGCCAGGTCCAGATATTCAAAGTGATGAAGGACGGCAAAGTGGACATGCTGGTGCTGCCTATCTTCGGCAAGGGCCTCTGGGGCACGCTGTATGGCTTTCTGGCCGTTGGCGAGGACACGAACACGGTGGAGGGCATCACTTATTATGACCATAAAGAGACTCCGGGTCTCGGCGGTGAAGTGGACAATCCCACGTGGAAAAACAAGTGGCCCCACCGACAGATCTATGACAAAGACTGGAACGTCGCCATCAAAGTAATCAAGGGCCACGCGGGCGAGCCCGCAGGCGACCCCCACAGCGTGGACGGCCTCAGCGGGGCCACGATTACGAGCCGCGGCGTCACCAACATGCTCGATTTCTGGTTGGGCGAAGAAGGCTTCGGCCCTTACCTCAAGACCTTCCGTGAAACAGGGAGTGCATAAGCCATGCAATTCGGAAAGAAGGAACGCGAGGTCGTTCTCGACCCCTTGTTCAACAACAATCCCATCGCCCTCCAGGTGCTGGGCATCTGCTCGGCCCTCGCCGTCACCACCAAGATGGAAACCGCATTGGTCATGTGCCTCGGTGTGACCGCGGTTACCGCGTGTTCAAACTTCGTCGTGAGCCTGCTGCGCAACAACATTCCCCCCTCAATCCGCATCATCGTGCAGCTCTCGGTTATCGCCACCTTCGTGATTCTGACGGATCAGATCCTCAAGGCCTACGTCTTCGAGATCAGCAAACAGCTCTCGGTGTTTGTCGGCCTCATCATTACGAACTGCATCGTGATGGGCCGCGCCGAGGGCTATGCCATGCAAAATGGCCCCCTGCTCAGTTTTCTCGACGGTCTCGGCAACGGACTCGGCTACAGCGTGGTCCTCATGAGCGTGGCCTTCATCCGCGAGCTTTTCGGATCCGGCTCCGTATTTGGCGTCACGCTGCTCAAGTCCGTAAACGACGGCGGCTGGTACACCACCAACGGCCTGATGGTTCTCTCACCCGGCGCCTTCTTCCTCATTGCAACCTTCATCTGGATCGTCCGCACCTGGAAGCCCGAACAGCAGGAGGAGAGCTGAGTCATGCTGCAACACCACCTGAGTTTGTTTACCACCTCAGCCTTCCTGGAAAACATGGCCCTCGCCTTTTTCCTGGGCATGTGCACCTTCCTCGGATGCTCCAAGCGGGTGGATGCCTCTTTCGGTCTGGGCTGTGCCGTAGTCTTCGTACAGGCCGTCACGGTTCCCCTGAACAATATAATCTACACCAGTTTTCTGGCCCCCGGCGCCCTCCACTGGACCGGTATTGCTTCACTTGCCGAAGTGGACCTGAGTTTCCTCGCCTTCCTGACCTTCATCGGCACCATCGCGGCCATGACGCAGATCGTGGAAATGGCGCTGGATCGCTACATCCCCTCCCTGTACGCATCGCTTGGTATTTTCCTCCCGCTGATCGCCGTGAACTGTGCGATCCTGGGCGGCTCCCTCTTCATGCTGGAGCGCTCCTACAATTTTGCCGAAAGCGTTACCTACGGCTTTGGCTCTGGATTCGGCTGGATGATGGCGATTGTCTCCATGGCGGCCATTCGCGAAAAAATGCGCTACAGCAACGTGCCGGCCGGCCTGCGTGGACTGGGGATCACCTTCATGCTGGCGGGATTGATGGCCATTGGCTTTATGGCCTTCTCCGGCATCCAACTTTGATGATTTTTATGAGGAATTTCGCCAGGGAGTTCATGCGATGACAACAATTGTCATGGGTGTTTTCATGTTCTGCGCCGTCATCCTTTTCCTCGTGTGGGTGGTGCTGTCGGCCAAGGCCAAGCTTGTCGCGGCCGGGGACGTGACCATCACCATCAACGGGGATCAGGATTCCGCCATCACCACCGCCGCCGGCGGCACCCTGCTGGGCACCCTCGCAGCCAACAAGATCTTTATCCCCTCCGCCTGCGGTGGCAAGGGCAGTTGCGGTGTGTGCAAGGTCAAGGTCAAGTCGGGTGGCGGATCGTTGCTGACCACAGAAGAGAATTGGATTACACGGGGTGAAGCCAAAGAAGGCTGTCGTCTCTCCTGTCAGGTCAAGGTGAAAAATAATCTGAACATTGAGATTCCCCCCGAGGTGTTCTCTGTCAAGAAATGGAAGTGCAAAGTGCGCTCCAACGACAATGTGGCCACCTTTATCAAGGAACTCGTGCTCGAACTGCCCGAGGGCGAGAGCGTCCCCTTCCGCGCGGGCGGCTACATTCAGATCGAATGCCCGCCCCACCACGTGAAGTACAAGGACTTCGACGTGCAGGAGGAATACCGCCCCGACTGGGACAAGTTCAACATCTGGCAGTATGAATCCAAGTGCGAAGAGACCGTCACGCGCGCATACTCCATGGCCAACTATCCCGAAGAGTTTGGCATCATCATGCTGAATGTGCGTGTGGCCACGCCCCCGCCCCGTACCCAGGGTATCCCCCCGGGCATCATGTCTTCCTACATCTTCAGCCTGAAGCCGGGCGACGAAGTGACCATCTCCGGTCCCTTCGGCGAATTCTTTGCCCATGACACGAATCGCGAGATGTGCTTCATCGGCGGCGGCGCCGGCATGGCGCCCATGCGCTCCCATATCTTTGATCAGTTCCGGCGCATCCACACCGATCGCAAAGTGACCTTCTGGTACGGCGCGCGCAGCCTCCGCGAAATGTTCTACGTTGAGGACTTCGACACGATCCAGGCGGAAAACCCGAACTTCACGTGGCACACGGCCCTTTCCGAACCGCTTCCGGAAGACAACTGGACCGGCTATACGGGATTCATCCACCAGGTGCTGCTGGAAAACTATCTCAAGAACCATCCCGCTCCGGAAGATGTGGAGTACTACCTGTGCGGACCTCCCATGATGCTGGCGGCCGTGACCAACATGCTCCACGACCTCGGTGTGGAAGATGAAATGATCGAGTATGACGACTTCGGGTGACGCCCCGTCGATTTCCCGCCGGTTTCTGGTGAAGAGCGTGGCTTCGGCCACGCTCTTCCTTTGCCTGGCCGCCGGATGCGCGCCTCCGCCCTCCCCCGCGCCGAATCAGATCGAATTCACCGGCGCCATCATGGGAACCACCTACCACATCAAAGTGGCGGCAGTGATGACCGACCCGGAATCCACGGAAACCGCCAAGGCCATCGAGAATGCCCTCAAAAACGTTGATGAGAAGATGTCCACGTACAAGCCGGACTCCGAGGTTTCGCGGTTAAACGCGTCGCCGGCAGGCGTGCCCGTTACCCTTTCGAACGAAACCTTCGCGGTATTCGAGAAAGGACTGCAAGTGAATCGGGAATCCGATGGCGCCTTCGATATCACCGTGGGACCCCTCGTGAATGCCTGGGGCTTTGGGCCGGACGGCCCGGCGCACTCACCCGGCGACGAAGAACTGGCCGCCCTTCTTGCGCTCGTAGGACCCGACAAGATTTCCCTCAATGCCGAAACGCGCACCGTCACCAAGGCCCTGGATGGCGTCTACTGTGACCCCGCCTCGGTCGCCGAGGGCTACGCCGTTGATCAGGTGGCGGAACTCCTCCTGGCGCGGGGCTATGGGAACTACATGGTAGAGGTGGGTGGAGAAGTCCGCACGGCCGGAAAGAACGCCAGTGGCGCCCCCTGGAAAATCGCCATCGAAAAACCGGTGGACGAGGGCCGGTTAATCCAGCGGGTTGTCGGCATCTCCGACGTCTCCCTGTCCACATCGGGCAATTATCGCAAGTTCTATATCGTCGACGGCCGACGCGTGTCCCACGCGATAAATCCGAAAACAGGGCGCCCCGCGGAGCACAGCCTCGCATCCGCGAGTGTGATTCACCCGAATTGCGCCCTCGCCGATGCCTATTCCACCGCCATCATGGTGCTCGGCGAAAAGGACGGTCTCGCCTTCGCGGAAAAGCTGAAGCTGCCGGTGCTGCTGCTGATCCATGGGGAGCAGGGCGAGATCATCGAACGGCAGACTCCGGAGTTCGGGTCCTACCTGCTGGAAGAGTAAGGCGGAAGGCGTTGTCATCGGCCTGAATTTCCGCCCTGAAATCGGCTACACTAGGGGCACCCCACAACCCATTTAAGAAAGTGCACTACCCATGAGTTCTATAACCTTCGGTCGCGGCGATGCCGTTGGCCTCCGCGCCGCGGTGAACAATGCGGTGAACAAGACCGCCATCACCGATATCCACACCCACCTCTACGCCACCGACTTTGGCGGGCTGCTCCTGTGGGGTATCGACGAGCTGCTCACCTATCACTACCTCATCGCCGAGTTCTTTCGTCTTTCCGACATGTCCTACGACCAGTTCTGGTCGCTGTCGAAGAGTCAACAAGCCGATATGATTTGGGAAACGCTGTTTATACGCAACAGCCCCCTGAGTGAAGCCTGCCGGGGCGTGATCACCGTGCTCGACTCCCTCGGGCTGGATGTTTCGGCGCGCGATCTGAAGGGCTACCGCGCGTGGTTCAACGCCCAGGAGACTGGCGCGCATGTGGATCGTGTCTTCGCCACGGCCAACATCAAGTGTGCGGTGATGACCAACGACCCCTTCGACCCCCAGGAGCGACCGGCCTGGGAAGCGGGCTATCAGCCGGATGACCGATTCTACGGTGTGCTGCGCATCGATCCCCTGCTCAACGGATGGGCCGGGAGCTATCAGTATCTCCAGGGCTGGGGCTACGACGTGGAAGTCACGCTGAACGACAAGAGCAAAGCCGAAGTGCGCCGCTTCCTCACCGACTGGGTCAGGCGGATGAAGGCCCTGTACATGGCTGTGTCGCTGCCGCCCGATTTCGCCCTGCCGGAGCAGTCCGCCCGGGCCACGCTGATCGAGGAGTGCATCCTGCCCGTTGCCCGGGAGTTTAATATTCCATTCGCCATGATGATCGGCGTCACCCGCCAGATCAATCCACTGCTGCGCCTCGCGGGCGACAGTGTAGCCCCCTCCAGCATGAAGCCGGTCGAGTACATCTGCGCGAAATATCCCCAGAACAAATTCATGATCACCACACTCTCCCGCGAGGATCAGCACAGCCTCTGCGTCACCGCGCGAAAGTTCCG
The DNA here is from genome assembly GCA_016791475.1 of Candidatus Hydrogenedentota bacterium. Lineage (NCBI taxonomy): Bacteria > Pseudomonadati > Candidatus Hydrogenedentota > Candidatus Hydrogenedentota bacterium. The sequence continues at coordinate 101,121 of JAEUWI010000001.1, read as the reverse complement.
CAATCTTCTCGTCTTCGGCTGCTGGTGGTTCCTGAACAACCCCAGCCTGATCCAGGAGATGACCGAGATGCGTCTCGAATTGCTCGGCCCCTCCATCATCCCTCAGCACTCCGACGCGCGCGTGCTCGATCAGGTGATCTACAAGTGGAAGCACTCCCGCGAGGTGATCGCAAGAGTCCTGCGTCATAAATACGCCGACCTCGTCGAGTCGGGGTGGAGCGTTTCGGAGGACGAGATCAAGCGCGATGTTGAACAACTGCTGGGCGGCAATTTCTGGCGATTTATCGACCTGAAGCTTTAACCGGAATTTTCGAAGCGGCGGCAATCGTTGCCAGCGCGTCAGTCTTGCTGCAAGCTCGCCGCCCGTCGCGCGAGGGCGGCGCGGGAGACTTTAAGTCCGACCTCGGCGTGCTCGTCCGGCCACGGATAATAGTGGCGCGGCACCTTGAACCGGGGCAAGATCCGGAGCAGGGCGTTGGAAATTTCCGCCGCGTCCAGCGGGCCTGAGCACGCCACGAAAGCAACGGGCGTCGTCCCGAACTCGGGGTGGGCCACGGGCACCACGATGGCCTGGATGATACCGGGAAGCGCACACAGGGCCCGCTCGATTTCCTCGGGTTGAATGTTTTCACCGCCTGCTATGAAAACGTTGTCTTTGCGACCCGTTACATGTAGAAAACCCTCGTCGTCCAGATAGCCTTGATCGCTGGTGGTAAACCAGCCCGCGTCGTCGAAGGGGCGCTGAAGCGCGCCATCGCGCCAGTAGCCCAGAAAGCGCGTCGGGCCCGCCACCTGAATACAGCCGTCCTCATTGATGCGTACAGCGCCCGCAACCAGGGGACGACCGGACGAGGCCAACTGCGCACGGTTTGCACCCGGCGGCGTCGCGGCGATCTGACTTGCCGTCTCCGTCATACCATAACTCGTGTGAATTGGCAGACCCGCTGCCAGCGCGCGATCAATGAGCGGCGCGGGAATGGCGCTGCCGCCGAGGAGGAGCGACTTCAGTCTCTCCAGGTGGGCATCGGCACCCAGCACCTGGGCAAGCTGTCGCGCCACAAGAGAAATGTGGGTGGCGCCGGAAGCTTTAACTGCAAGGGCCAGCGGTGCTCCCGGCTCTGGCAAGGCAATGGTCGCACCGGCAACCAGGCAACGAAAGAGGACGCCAAAGCCCGCCACGTGATGCATCGGCAGCGAAAGGAGCCAGGTATCACCCAGCGCCAGGGGAATGTTGGCGTTAGAGATACGCGCATTTTCGAGATGATTACGCAGGCTGAGCACGGCGGCCTTGGGTGTCCCCGTGCTGCCCGACGTGAAGATGATCGTGGCTGCCGGGTCGATGTGCCAAACCGAGGCCGTCGTCTGAGGCGTGGGTGGTTGAGACAGGGAATCGCCAGCGCCGCTGGTGTATACGCCCCCTGCCCCCCCGCAAGCGGGGGGAAGCGGAACGTCAAGCTCATGCCGGGAGTTCGAGGTCTCACGCGAACCAGCGAATCCTGGAAGCCCATTCCCCCCCGCTTGCGGGGGGGTAGGGGGGGTAGCTGCCGTCACGGAAGCACCAAGTCCCCAATTGTCTCCCTGCTCTTCTCCGATCACCAGTGCGCAATCCAGGTCCGCCAACAGGCCCTCTCGATAGTCCGAGGGAAACTGGGGATTCACGGGGCATGCAACCGCCCCGATGCGATAGAGAGCCAGGAGTGTGGAAAGCAAGTGCTCTCCGGCGGGCATGATAAGGCCGACGCGGGTACCACGGGCAGCGCCCGCCGCTCGCAACTGCTTTTCCAAGTGCCCGATTCGCCCGTGCCACTCGGCCCAGGTGATCTCAATGGCTTCACGCCGCAGGGCGATCCCGTCCGGCGCGGCCGACGCCCAATAGGCCACCCGACACGGCACGAACGCAGGTTCATTCATAGCGGCCAGATCCGCTTGAGTCGCTCCCCGTCCACGGTGCGAGCCGCCTGGTTGATCGCGTGGAGATCGACGGTGCCGCCATTCAGAGGAAGCCGCTGCTGGAGCACATCGGGCACCATCCAGGCGTAGGTATCAAGACCGGCGGGGGTATCGGGTGCGGCGAAGAGCGCCGCATAGTTGGCCAGCGCGGCAATTCCCACGCCGCTTTCGAAGGCCGCACTGATCACCACGCGGTTGGAGTGGCCATGGGTCACGTCACGGAAGAGCAACTGGCCCAGGATCGGCGTGTGAACGAGCGTGGGTTTCCACACGAGCGCGGCAGCCCCTTCAAAAACGTCAGCGACTATCCGTTGCGCCAGCGGCGGCGAACTTCGGCCATGAAGCATGTCGTGCAGCGCATGGATGGACTCATCGATGGCGTAAGGTATTCCGGTCTCGCGTCGAAACGCGGGCAGATCGACGGGGGCGCTGCAAGGTTCCTCAATGTAGGCAATGCCCGCATCTGCCGTGGCCTTTCCAAAGAGCACGGCGTCGTCCAGGCTCCACGCCTGATTCGCATCGAGCCGCAAGGAAACCTCGGGGCCTACGATAGAACGTACTTCGCGCACCAGCCGGATATCTTCCGTCATGCTCTCGCGGCCCACCTTCAGCTTCACCGCGCGATAACCCAGGGCGGCGGCGCTCACCGCCTTCCCCCGAATCTCATCGGGCGTTCCTGCAAGCAGGGCATTCAGGTGAAGGGTCGCGTCCCGGGATGGGTCCTTGCGGTGCCAGGGAGACTTGTTCTCCGAGGCGTCCACAAGCAGGTGCCACGCGGACTCGACGGCAAAGTAGGCTGCGCTGTGGGCCGTCTTTCCGCTGAACGCCTTCAACCGTCTCGGGAAGTCGGAGTCCAGCGTGTCGTCTTTATCGAGTAGATCGGCCGCGGCCGCAAAGAGGGTCTTGCGGCATTCCTCCGTCGACTCTCGACTGAAGCCGGGGAGGGGTGCGGCGTCACCCCAGGCCGTGTGGCCTCCCGTGGAATACAACTTAAGAAGAAACCCGGTACGCTCGTTGAGCAGACCATCCCGCAAGGGTATGGGTCGCGCCAGAGGCAGGGTATATTGAAAAACTTCGGCTTTGGCGATTCTCACACGGCCCACCCGACTGAAAAGAGTACGCTGAAAAGCAGCAGCACCTTGCCCGTACCCGCCAGGGTATTATTGAGCACCACCCCGTCGTTGCTTGTGAAAACATTGCGCACCAGGGGAACGGCGGGCAACAGGGCCGCGCACGACGCCAGCGCAAACCAGTGTCCGCCCGCCTGAATGCAAAGATACACGGGTAGAATCGCCCCCGCCACCACGATGCAGAGCAGGTACTCCCACCGGGCGAAAGTTTTGCCAAAGCGGACCGCAAGCGTGCGCTTACCCGTGCGCACGTCGGTATCCGCGTCGCGCAGGTTATTGACGGTGAGTATTGCTGTGGAGAATAACCCCGGCATCAGCCCGGCGATGAGCACGTCGTTGCTCAGGCTCAGAGCCTGCACGTAGCAGGTCCCTCCCACCGCCACGGGGCCGAAGAACACGAGCACAAAGAGATCGCCCAAACCGAGGTAACCCAGGGGAAAGGGGCCGCCGGTATAAAGCACGCCGCAGATGACCGATACGATACCGATGGCAAGGATGGGCCATCCGCCGCGATACACCAGATAGGCGCCCGGCACGAAGGCCAGCGCGAAGACCAGCACCGTGGCGAAGAGCATCGTGCGGGGCGACACAAGACCCGCCTGCGTGGCCCGCTTCGGCCCGATGCGCTCTTCGGTGTCCGTTCCTTTTACGAAGTCGAAATAGTCATTGGCAAAGTTGGTGCCTATCTGGATCAGCAACGCGCCCAGCGCGGCGCAGAGGGCCGACGCCAGGTGAAAACCACCGGCGGCCCCGGCCATGGCCGTCCCGATGAGCACGGGCGTCAGACCGGCCGCCAGGGTCTTGGGCCGCGCGGCCATGAGCCAGATTGTCACAGGATGCACAGAAAAGCTTTCATACTCGTGAAGGTGAAGGGCATCTTCGGACTGATCGGGCGGATCAGACTCACCTGATCGGCCCGATCGGTCCGCTCAGTCTGATTCCTCACGGATTCCTCGGAAACTTCGAGAAATCCGGCTTGCGCTTTTCGTTAAAGGCGTTGCGGCCTTCCTGGCCCTCTTCCGTCTGGTAAAAGAGCGAGGTGGCGTTGCCCGCCAGCTCCATCAGGCCCGCCTGGCCGTCTTCGTCGGCGTTAAGCGCCGCCTTCAGGCAGCGAATGGCCGTGGGCGAATTGGCCAGTATTTCACGGCACCACTGGACCGTTTCGTCTTCCAGTTGATCATAGGGCACGACGGTATTGACCATCCCCATATCGAGGGCTTGCTGGGCGTTGTATTGACGGCAGAGGAACCAGATTTCGCGAGCCTTCTTCTGGCCGACCATGCGCGCCAGGTGCGATGAGCCGTAACCCCCATCGAAAGAGCCAACCTTGGGTCCCGTCTGGCCGAAGATGGCGTTGTCCGCCGCGATGGTGAGATCGCAGACCATGGCGAGGATGTTGCCGCCGCCAATGGCATAGCCCGCGACCATGGCGATCACCGGCTTGGGCAGGGTGCGGATCTGGCGGTGCAAATCGAGCACGTTCAACCGGTGCACGCCCGTCCCGCCATCCTTGTACCCCGAATCACCGCGAATCTTCTGGTCACCGCCGGAGCAGAAGGCTTCCTTGCCCTGGCCGGTCAAGATGATCACGCCAATGGAGGCGTCGAAGCGGGCGTCGCGCAGGGCATCACTGATTTCGTCGTTGGTGGTGGGGGTAAAGGCATTGCGCACGTGGGGACGATTGATGGTGATCTTTGCGATGCCTTCAGCCTTGTGATAGAGGATCTCGGTGTATTCCCCGGCCACGGTCCATTCGATGGATGCCATGCTGATTCCTTCCTGAAAAAAAGCCCGTGGTCGCAGAAAAAGGAACGCGGGCCATGGTGATTGACATGATGGGTAGTACCCTTAGTTTAGCAAGAACCCGCCCCCCCTCGCACGCACCAGCTCAGTTTGCGAGCAGGAAGGCCCGAACGACCGTAAGCCAGGCACCGGGATTCTCCAGATGGACATTGTGCCCACAGCCGCTGAAGACTTCCTGCGCCATCGCCGGGCAGGCGCGGCACATGTCCTCCGCGATGATGGAGAATTTCCGGTCCAGCTCGCCGGTGATCAGCAGGGTCGGTGTGGCATACTCCGGCAGCGAAGGCCAGAGATCCGGTTGAACGCCCGTGCCGAGGGCGCGGATGGACCGGGCCAGCAGCGCGGGCGAACCATGGGCGTGTCGCCGGGCGATCAGAATCGCCAGGGTTTCGGGATGCTGCTTCAGGGTCGCGAAGAGGGGCTGTTCATACCATTCTTCGAGGAAAGCGCGGAATTCGGGGCTGCGCGGCGCCATGGCTGCGAGGCGAAGGGCCATTGCGGCATCCTGGGCGGCCCGGGTCTTTCGCTTCTCTGGAGTATCGAGGCCGGGCGAAGCCGATTCCAACACCACGCGGGTGAAGCGCTCGGGATAGTGCACGGCAAGATAAAGGGCGAGGCGCCCACCCATTGAGTAGCCCGCAAGGGCAAGCCTATCAAGGCCCAGAGCGTCCAGCCCGGCGACAATGCCGGCGGCGCAGGCGGCCATGCCCTGGGCCTCCACGGCCCAGCCCCGCCAACCGGGACCATGACCGGGCAGATTGACCGCGAGCACGTGAAAATTACTACCCAGGGATTGGGCGACGGCCATCCAGTCTTCCGTTGCGCCGAGAAAGCCATGGAGCAACAGCAGGGGCGGCTGGTCCGCCGTGCCCGCCAGTGTTACGGGGACGATGGGCTCGAGGCCGCGCTCGCCCGGAATCTCCCGGCGGTTCATGGCTTCGCGCAGACGGGCATGAAGGGCCTCGTGAACGCCGCGCGACGCGTAACGATCGGTGGTAATTTCAATCAGCGTGGGGCCCGAGGCGGCAACGGCCTGATCGAGGGCCGCGCTGAATTCCGCCAGATTGGAGGGCCGCCGGTAGGGCAGGTTGAACATGGTGGCCGCACCGGGAAAGCTCAGGCCGTGGGGCGTGCCGAAGCACGATTCAAAATACTCTTCAAAACGCGCGATGGGCAGATGGTGAAAAATACCTCCACCATCATTGTTCAATATGACCACTACAAAAGGGCTATCGATCTGCTTGATCAGCGCGAGGGAGTTGAGGTCATGAAGGGCCGTGAGATCACCCAGCAACGCGATGGCCGGTCTGCCGGACGCGAGGGCCAGACCCGCGGCGGTGGCAAGGTTGCCATCGATCCCGCTGGCGCCCCGGTTGGCCACCATGGCCACATCGGGATGGGGCGGCAGACCGTAGCTGTCCATCAATCGGACCGGCATGGAATTACCCAGGAACAGGAGCCCGTGGGCCGGTGCCTGCTCCGCGATAAGCCGGGCCACGCCGATTTCGGAAAGGGACTCCTGCCCGGCATGCCACGTGTTCAGGGCCGCGCGGCACTGTTCATCGCGCCAGGCCAGGGCCGGGGGCAGCGCAGCCGCAGGCGGGTCGTCCAGCGCGGTAGCCAGGCTGGACACGAGTGCACCCACGGAAAGGGGAATGCGAACGGAAACGAGATGCCCCGGATCGAGACGATCCGAACCGGGCGCGACCCGCACATAGCGAGGCCGGATCCGGGCGATGAAGGATTGGAGACGTTTGGAGGTGACGGGGCCACCCACGTGGATTACCGTCGATGGTCGCCAGTCGTCCTCAAGCGAAGAATCAAGAAGGAGGAGATCGCCACACGCCAGAAGGAGGGGCATGTCCAAGTGGCCGCGCAGCCCGGCGCAGGCATCGGCAAACACGGGCCAGCCCAGTTTTCGGGCCAGGGTCGCGGCCTGCGTGGTTTCCCCGGCATGATTCAGCGCGCCCACCACCAGTAGTCCCGACGAGGTGGTCCGGATTGTGGCGAGCAGCTCGGCGCGGGTGGATTCTCCCAGCGCTCCCGGCGCGGTCAACACGCGGGTGTAGGGGGATCTTCCGGCACGCCAGAGGGCCAGAGAATCGGAATAACCTGGCGGAATCGAATCATCGGAAATGGGCGCCAGCGGTTCACGAAACTGGATATTGAGATGTACGGGTCCACTGTCGGGACCAAGGCAGCGGGCATGCGCCTGATCCACCGTGGTCAATAGAAAGGCCGGATCAATCTCCGCGGTCGGACACGGAATCTGGGCGTCCCAGCGCGTATAGCGCCCGAAAAGCCCGGTCTGCCGGATGGCCTGATTCGCGCCGCAGTCGATCAATTCCGGCGGACGATCGGCGGTTATGACTATCAGGGGTACCCCGGAAGCTTCCGCCTCCACAACGGCCGGCCAATAGTTCGCCGCAGCGCTGCCCGAAGTGCAAATCAACACGGCGGGTCGCCCGGATCGGCGCGCAAGACCCAGAGCCAGAAAGCCCGCGCCCCGTTCGTCAAAGTGAACCCAGTGGGGTACACCGCTTTGCCGGGCGGCGCTCAGCATGAGCGGAGAATTTCTGGACCCGGGGGAAAGCACGAAACCCGACACGCCCAGGCGAACAAACTCCTCCACCAGCAGCCCGCTCCACGCATAGTTGATGTTGGGCCAATCAGGCGGATTCGTCATAGAGGGCCTCCAGGAAACTGCTCATCTTGGCCTCAATCTCTTCCCATTCCGCAGCGGCGGAGGAACCAGGCACGATACCCGCACCGGAATAAAGGGCAAGGGTGTTACCTTCGATGAGTCCGGATCGAATCCCCACGCAGAATTCGGCGTCGTCAAAGCCTACCCAGCCCACGGGCGCGGCATAGACGCCCCGGTCGAAGGGTTCGTGGGCCGCCAGCCAGGCCAGAGCCTTGTGGCGTGGCGCGCCCCCCACGGCGGGCGTGGGGTGAAAAGCCTCAATCAATGCCGCGTCGGCGTCATGATTCTTCAGGATGCCTTCAATATAGCTGTGCAGATGCTGCACCTTGCGCAATAGCATCAGCGACGGAGCCAAGTCGTAGCTCATGGACGAGCACAAGCGACCGAAGTTCTCCCGCAGCATGCGCACCACAAAGCGGTGTTCGCGGAGTTCCTTGTCATCGCCAAGGAGCTCCTCGCCCAGCGCCGCGTCTTCATCCGGCGTCGCGCCCCGGGGCCGGGTGCCCGCCAGGGCCTCGCTCTGAAGATAGACATTGTTCCTGTGGTACAGGCGCTCGGGCGAGGCCCCCAGAAAGGCACGGTCCGGCTTGGGGTGAAAACAGAAAAAGTAGGCCTGAGCAGAATGGGCGACGAGCCTGCGCAGCATGCCCACGGCGTCCAGAGGCTCCGTGGTGTCGAACTGAAACTCCGTTTCCCGGGCCAGCACCACTTTTTCCATTTCGTGCCCGGCCAACGCCTCCAGGGCGCTGTCAATCAGGGTATTCCAGCCCTGTCGATCCGGCAAGTCGACGCGGCCCGACAAGGGCGGTAGAAAGCAGCGGGGTGGGTTTTCATGGCCCCCCCATTGCCTGGCCAGGGCTTCGATACCAAGAAGCGCTTCAGCATCGGCCTCAGGTGTTCCTTTGCGCACGGTGCAGGCGAGCCAGTACTTCTGGTCACAGCGAATAATTTCCACGAGCGGTGCGATGAAGCGGTAGGCCTTGAAGTTCCGCCAGCGCCCGGAGGCCTCTTGAACTTCTCGAAATCGAAAGCCGCCATAGTAACGCAGATTCGGCCACTCGATGGACAGGCACCGGCGCATCTGGGCAAAGAGCCCCGGCAGATCCACCCGAGACTCGGGCACGAGCACATGGGCCTCGCCTATGCCGGCCATTTCAAATTGACCATCGCGACTCGCCCAGTAATAGTGGCTGGTATTCTGTTGGGCGTGGAGCCATTCCAGGGGGGCCAGCGGCGCGACCCGGAGTTCCGCGCGCACGAGCACGCCGGGACCGTCATGATCTGAAACGAGCCGATCGCGCAGGCGGGCGGTCAGCTCCAGAAGCGCGACTCCGGAGGCGATACAGTCCACACCTTCGGCATCTTGAAATGTGGTCATGGGCACGGAAAGGGTATGGACTCCGGTCTGGAAGGGGTACAGGGATTGGCAGTTGTACCGACGCGGAACGTGCGGTCGTATTCCAATTGTAGGTCATGCCCGCCGGAGCGCGCAACTCACCCCGGACCTTCGGCAAGGAAGCGCCACCGGTTTTTTGTCTGTTTTTGACTTTTTGGCCCCGAAGCCGGTATAATTTTGAGTTCTATGGACTCTGCAAAAACGATTCAACTCACCGTGCTGGGCGGCGGTGGAGAGGTGGGAGCTAATTGCTTTCAGCTCTCGATAAATGGCCAGCACCTCTTGCTCGACTCCGGCACCCATCCCAAGAAGGATGGACTCGGAGCCCTGCCTGATTTCTCCCTGATCCGGCGCGCTCCCGAAGTGCTGCTGGTGACCCATGGGCATCAGGATCACTGCGGGTCCATCCCCTATCTGATGCGCCAGTATCCCGGTATCACCGCCCACGCCACACACCCCACGGTGCGCGTAGTGGATCGCATGTTGCACAACTCCGTGTCGGTCATGGGGCTCCTCGCCCGGGAACGGGGCGTGGCGGACTATCCCCTCTACGAGCACGAAGACGTGGACTACGCCATGCAGCGCTTCGAGGGCCACGATTTCGAAGAACCCTTCAAGCTGCCCCTCTCCACCCCGATTACGGCGACCTTCCGCCGTGCCGGCCACGTACTGGGCGCGGCAAGTATCCTGCTCAAGGCGCCGGGACATACCATCTACTACACCGGCGACATCTGCGAGACGGCCCAGGAGCTGATCGACGGATTCTCCCCGCTCGACCCCTCGGTGAAAGTGGACACGCTCATCATCGAAGCCACCCATGGCGCCAGTGAACATGCGGGGGTGCATCAGTATCAAGATGAAATTTACCGCATGGGCGAGGACATCAACGCCGTGCTGGAGCAGGGGGGCGCGGTCCTGATTCCCAGTTTCGCCCTCGGGCGCACGCAGGAAGTGCTCAACTTCATGGCGCGCCTCCAGGAGGAAGGCCGAATTCCCCAGGTACCCATCTACGCCTCCGGTCTCGGCCGCGCGGTCTATGAGCTCTACGACAAGTACTTCGAGTATCTGAAACCGGGCGCGGTCCTCCGCCCGTTGGACGATTTTGATCGAATTGGCAACGTCTGGAAGCCGGGTGTGGCGAAGAAGCTCGTCTCGGAGCCCTGCGTCATCGTGGCGACCTCAGGCATGATGCTCGAAAACACCCCCTCCGCCATGATCGCGGAAGAAATGGTCCAGTCCACCCACCACGGCATATTCTTCGTGGGCTATCTGGATCACGAGACGCTCGGCTATAAGCTGCTTCATTCTTCGCCCGGCGACGAGCTCCTATTTGGCTTGGAAAACGCCCGCGTTCCCGTTTCGCTCACCAACATAAAGCGCTTCTCCTTCAGCGGCCACGCGCCACGGGAGACCCTGCGCGGCGTGATCGAACACATCAAGCCGAAGAATGTAATTTTCGTCCACGGCGATCGTCCCGCGATTGATTGGATGAAAGAGCATGCGGGCGCCGGTTACAACGCCTACGCGCCCGGTATCGGCCAGTCGATCACACTGGAGGCCTGAGTCCATGGAGCGCCGAAGGAATCCCCTCACGGGGGCCCTCGCCGCGGGCTTCACTATCGTGTTTCTCCGCGTCTCGCGATGGCTCCCGCTCCGCTTTAATCGAGCCCTGGCTGTGCCGGTGGGCCGCGTTCTAGCCCGGCTCGTTCCCCGTGTGCGCACCGTCGCCATGGCCAACCTCGACCTCGCCTTTGGCGATTCCATTTCGCGCGATGACAAAGAGCGCATTTATCGAGGTGTCGTGGACAATATCTCCCTGATCGCAGCCGAATTCTCGCACATAGCCCATATCGCGAGTGGCAAAGCCGACGAGGTCGTCGAAGTTCAAGGTGCCGATTTCCTGAAAAAAGGTCAGGGCTACGTCTGCGTCGGGGCCCACCTTGGCAACTGGGAACTGATGGGGCCGGCGATGGCCGCCCATGGCTTCAAAGTGGCCGCCGTCGTGCGCGAATTCGACAATCCCCGGGTGAATCGCCTCATCGACCGGATTCGCCGGGGCGGCATGGTCACCACGATCCCGAAGGACAATGGCGGCAAGGAAATTGTTCGTCAATTGCGCGAGGGCAGCCTGGTGGGCATTCTCATCGATCAGAGTCCCCGCGAGAACGGCGTCCCGGTCACCTTCTTTGGCGCGCCCTGCTGGGCCACGGTGGCGCCCGCCATGATCGCCGTCCGGGCCAAGATGCCGGTGGTGCCCGTGGCCCTGACCAGGAAGCCGGGTAACGGCGGTTACTTACTTCGCTTCTACGAGCCGCTTTCCATGATCCGCACCGGGAATCTGCGCGAGGACCTGGTAAACTATTCTCAGGCCTGCCAGGATGCCCTGGAGCGCATGGTGCGCGAAACCCCCGAACAGTGGCTCTGGCTGCACCGCCGCTGGAAGGCCCGCCCCCAGCTCGCCGCCGAGTGGGACCGTAAGCCGGTCCATGAACGAAAGGAACCAGCCTGATGACCCGTCTTGGCCCGATCACGCTCGGCGGGCGCCCGGTCGCCGCCATCGCAATTCAGGACATGGTTGACCCCGCGCAGATTCGCGCGGCCGGGGATGTTGTGGTGGAGTTGCGGCTGGACGCACTGGCCGATCAGTCCACGGGGGCCCTGGTCGCCTTTGCCGGAAATTTCGCGGAGTTCCCTCTGTTGGCCACGATCCGCCGCCGCGAAGAGGGCGGCGGATGGAAAGGTTCGGAGGAGGAGCGGCTGGCCTGCTATACGGCCGTATTGCCCCATGTCCATGCGGTGGATGTAGAAATTGGTGCGGAAATGATCGCCCCCCAGGTGGTTTCGGCGGCGCGGGCGCTGGGCAGACTCAGCATAGGCTCCTTTCACGACTTTGCGGCGACACCGTCGCGGGAGGAACTGGAAAGCGTCCACGCGCGGGGCCGGGCGCTCGGCGTGGATATCGTCAAGGTCGCCGCACGATGCAACTGTCGCGAGGACCTGCAGCGCCTGGCCTCCTTCACCCTGGCCCACCGGGATGAAGCCATCATAACGATCGGCATGGGCGGTCACGGTCTGGTTTCCCGTATTTTCTTTCCCGCCCTGGGCTCTCTATTGACCTATACCTTTCTGGGTGATCCGACCGCCCCCGGACAGTTGAATTGTACCGACACTCTCAAGTATCTTGGTGACTTCTACCCAGAGGGGTGCGGTTGAATCCCGGGGTGCACCAAACACATTGGCCAGTCTTGGCCTGGATTTTCAGGAGGTAGCATGCAGCGCGCGTTAATTATTCAGTCCAACGGCTCGGGAAAGCACGATCTGGAGGAGTTGCTTCAGAAAGGCTGGAAGGTGGTTTCTGTGACGGCCAACAATGGCCAGAGCTATAACGATTTCCTGGTGATCCTGCAGGAGGGCTGACCCTTCGCTTCGCTTCGGTCGCACCGTCATCACCAGGTCACGAAATGGGCGCCGGTTACCCGCACGGGTGACTGGCGCTTTTAAGTTTACGCCAGGACGTGGACGCTTTTGAAGCGGCTTGGCCTTCCTCCGCGCCAAAACAAGAATGCCCTTCCCCCACGCCTGGGAGAAGGGCATTCGGCTGAATGATCCGAATCAAGAGGCCAGCTTCGCGGTCCCGGTGTTGTTCTCAACCAACGTCGATTCCTCAAACTCCTCCAGGAAGGCGTCAATCTGGGCCTGGTTGGCGCCCGCGAGCTGCCCGTTGGAAAGACCCACGACACCGCCCACATTCTCGCTCACCACGGGATAGCTCAGCGCCAGATCGCCGTCTTCGGCACCGGAGACGAAGAACTCGGCCTGGAAAGAGTTGCTGGTGTTGCCCACCAGAATATTGGCAAAGGTCACCACAATCTCATTGTCGAATATCTGATACGTAACGGTGCCATTGTCATTCGTCGCGTCCACCGGAAGGAGGGATACCTGGGTGGCGCGGAAATGGTCCACCCCGGTGGCGTTGCCCGTACCGGGCTCTCCGAGGGCGATGGATCCGTCGCTGGATATGAACAGGCGATCATAGATACGACCGTAGTAGATGATCTCCAGGCCCTCGTCCAGCACCACCTCGAAAGGATCGGCCTCCGAGAAGTCCACTTCCTCCGCTTCGTCGGGAGATACGGGGAACTCGGTGACGCCGTCGATGACGGTCCGGCTGTAGAAATTGAGACTACCGTCGGGCATAAAGTAAAGGGTCTTGCCCTGTAGTTCGTTCTCGCCGGGGGTAATGACTTCCGTGTGATTGTCAACGGCCGGCGGAAGAGGGCAACCCGCCAGTGTGGCCGACGCGAGTAGCGCACCGGCAAGGCAGTAGCCCGAAATTTTCTTGAACCCAAGCGCGCGCATTTCTATGTCCTCCAATGGGGGTGCATCGTTCCAAATTGCCGGAGCCCTCTGAATGAAATGCCCCTGACCGTCGCCGATCTTCGACGAGTCATTATAGGGGAAAACAACGAGGCATAGTCAAGCGGTTTGAGGGGATTTCGGGACGCGGCGCGTACATTCGCCCCGGCTTCGTCTGGCGCGGCGCCACCGAGATCGGCGCGGCATGCAAAAAGGCCCTTCCTCCGACAGGAGGAAGGGCCTCAATTATTCAGGAGCTATTACTTGGCGGTGTCCGTGTTGCGGGAATCTTCGTTCAGATTCGAGCTGCGGAAGCGACGAACAAACTGGTCAATCTCGTCCTGAGAAGCGCCAGCCAGTTCGCCATTGGACAGACCGACGATACCTTCGGCCGTCGTGGCAACCTGCGGGTAGCTCAGGGCGATGTCGCCATCGATACCGCGGGTCTTGAAGAACTCAACCTGGAAGGCGTTGTCCGTCGTCTCGCCGACCGTAACGTTGTTGAACGTTACAACCACGGAGTCTTCGAAGTTGCCAACCGTGACGGTTCCGCCAGCGGTCGCATCAACAGGAAGCAGCGAAATCTGGGGCGAGGCGAAGTGCTCGGCCAGCGTAGCGTTACCGGCACCGGGGGCGCCAAGGCCGACGCTACCGTCGGCGTTGATGAAGATCATGTCGTAGTATTCACCGAAGTAGAATACGCCGCCATCGCCAAGATCAACCGCCACGGTGCTCTCTTCAGCGAAGCTAATCACCGTGTGGCCGGAGGGATCGGCGGGCAGTTCGGCAAGGTCGGTAGCCGTGATAACGCGGCTGTAGAACTTGTCACCGGCACGCTTTTCCGTGTCGCTCGGGACGAAATAGATCTGCTTTCCGTCGATCGAGTTGGGGCTTTCAAGTACTTCAGTGTTGTAGTCGGTCGCAACGGGGCAACCGGCAAGGGTAGCTGCGGCAAGCATGGCGGCCGCAACCGTGTAACCAGAAAAATTCTTCATCCCTATCCCTTTCATAAGCGAATCTCCATTCCTATTACGAGCTGAGAGACCAATACAGTAGGGCGCTTGCCCCTGCCAACCAACTCAACCGTTTACATACCGCGCAGTATATGCTAACGGAATGCACGTTGTCAAGAGTTGACATCGTAGTAATCTCTGTACAACAAACCCTGCACAATACCCCGACAATCGGGGCTTATACATCATTATACTTCGTACAACCGAGAGTGTTACACTCCGAAACCCAACGCCTTGTCAACCATATACCTGACCTGACGTTGCGTCATCATACCCTAAGCCCGACCCGGTGCGCAAGCAAAAACAAGTTCTCAAGGAGATTGCAATGAAGGCCGCTGGTATCACCATGCACGGCGAGTTGGACCAACTCAGAATAATGGAAATACCCGAACCCGGTGCGAGGCCCGGCGAGGTGGTGGTCAACGTCAAGGCCGCGGCCCTGAACCATCTCGACATCTGGATGCGGAAAGGACGCGCCGGCGTGGCCCTGCCCATGCCCCATATCCTGGGGTCCGACGCCGCCGGTGTGGTTCACGCCGTGGGCGAAGGCGTCAGTGCGTGGAAACCCGGTGACGAGGTGGTGATCAATCCGGGGCTGGACTGTGGCGCCTGTGAGTTCTGCCTTCGCGGGCAGCACAGCGAGTGCCGCGCCTTCTCCATTGTGGGTATGGGACGCCATGGGACCTTCGCGGAACAAGTCGGCGTTCCGGCGCGAAATCTACAAGCCCGCCCGGCCCATCTGAGTTGGGATGAAGCCGCCGCACTCCCCCTGGCCTATTTGACCGCCTGGCGCATGCTCATGACCCAGGGCGGACTGCGGGCCGGGGAAACGGTGCTGATCCACGGCATCGGCGGCGGTGTGGCGGTGGCGGCGCTGCAACTGGCCAGCCTGGCCGGGGCGCGGGCCATCGTGACTTCATCCTCCGTGGACAAGCTCGCGCGCGCCGGTGAACTGGGCGCCGCTCACGGCGTCCTGTACCGGGGCGGCAACGTGGTGGAGTCGATCATGGACTACACCGATGGCCGCGGTGTGGATCTGGTAATTGACACGGTGGGCGCGGCGACGTGGAATACCAATGCCGAGGTCCTGCGTAAGGGCGGTCGGTCGGTTCACTGCGGGGTCACCTCGGGCCCCCACGTGGAGGTGAATTTCTCCGCGGTCTACTGGAAACAGCTTTCCATCATAGGATCCACCATGGGCAGCCACGAGGACTTCCGGGCCCTGCTGGAGGCCGTGAATGCGGCGGGCCTCAAGCCCGTGCTGGACAGCGTCATGTCGCTCGATGAGGCCCGCGCGGCTCAGGGCCGCATGGAATCGGGAGCCCAGTTTGGAAAGATCGTGCTGGCGGTTTGAGGTGGGCCGCGTAGACTGTGCCGGGGAAGGGGTGTGCCGTCGCGGGGCGATCCTGGCTTCCCAAAAAAAAGAGCGTCGCGAACGTTGTCCAATTAACGTTCGCGACGCTTATTTACCGGGCGGGCCTCCGCGCGGGGCGGAGACGGCCTCTTATTTCGAGAACAACTCTTCCACGGTTACCGTGCGGACCGGGGCGATTTCCCCCAATTTGTCCAGCCCGATTTTGGCGCCATCGCCTACGACCGAAATGATCTTGGGTCGTCCGGTGATGACTTCCTGGTGAAACGCCAGCAGATTGGGCAGCGTGCCCGCCTGGATGGACTTGTACTG
This sequence comes from Candidatus Hydrogenedentota bacterium, assembly GCA_016791475.1. Classification (NCBI taxonomy): domain Bacteria; kingdom Pseudomonadati; phylum Candidatus Hydrogenedentota; species Candidatus Hydrogenedentota bacterium. The sequence goes on along the minus strand of JAEUWI010000001.1, from coordinate 85,085 downwards.
GGCGACACGGGGGTCACCGACTAAGCCCAGCTTCTCCCAGGCCTGGACCGTCCCGGCGATGCCCCGGAATCCGATCTTGCCGGTGCGATAGCGATTGATGAGCGCTTCCCGGGTCGTGGCAAAGCGCTCCTCGGAGACGGGCAGGTTGTCGAGCAAATCGATGAAGGCTTTCACCGCCTCTACCGTCTTGTCGGTCTGGCTGCCAATGACCCCCACCATGATGTTCTGCTCGTCCAGTTCGCCGCCCTCAACATAGCGCGCGCCGACGGCGTAGGCCAGGGCGCGGGCTTCGCGAAGTTCCTGGAAGACAACGCCGGACATGTCGCCCGCGAAGTAGTTGTTGTACAGCTCCACCGAGGGGCTGAGTCCTTCGGAGAAGTAACCGCTGCCGAACTCGAGGCGGATCCGGGCCTGAGCCGCTTCCTTCTGAACAAAGAGGATCTCGGTGGCGCCGGGTGCGCGCACCGTGCGCTCCGCGGGCTCCGGCGCTTCCTTAACGGGACCGCGCCCCTGATAAAAGGTCTTGAGGGCCTCTGTCACCGTCTCCAGGGGAAGTGAGCCGATGTAGGTGATGTTCTGGGGATAGTCGAGCAGGGACTGCACACCGGCATAGAGCTGATCCGCCGTGGCGGCCTGTATCTCGTCGCCCGTCATCCGCGTGAGGAAGTCCGATTCCTCGCCGTAACGGGCAAACTGGGTCAGGGCCGCCGCGATACCTTCCACCTGCTTCTGCGCGTCCTCCCGCTGGGCCAGGGTAATGGCCTTGAGGGCCTCCAGCGTTTCCGGCGGCGCCTGGGGGGCGCGCAGAAGCGACTGGAGCAACTGCAGCGAGGCCGCGAAGTTTTCATCCAGCCCGGCCAGGTCTATCGAGGACTCCTTGTCGGCCGCACCGATGGAAATGCTGGATCCGAGCTTGTACCACTCTTTCTGGAGATCTTCGGAACTGAACTCCTTCGTTCCGGATTTGTCAAAGAGCATGGCCGCGAGATTGAGCGACTTCTCGGTCCGGGTTCCCACGGGAATGCCGATGGAGAGGCTGAAAAGGTCGTTCATCGGATTGGGAACGTAGTAGAGTCGAAGCCCCGGGGCGGGTTCCGTGATGACGAGGTCCTTGTCCCGGTTGATGAAGGCGGGCTCAATGGGCTCCACGGGCATCTGCATCAGATTCACGGCAAAGGTCGAGACACGTTGGGGATCTATGTCGATGGCCGCCAGTTCCGGCTTCTCTATGTTGGGCACTTCATGGGGCGCGTCCTTGCGGAGGCCGGCCACGTAGTCGCCGCCGAAATACTGATTGGCAACGCGGACGATATCGGCTTTGGTCACCTTTTCCATACGTTCGAACCGGGCCACGTGGTGATCCCAGTCGGAAAAACTGATCCAGGAGGAGCGCATATCGTCCACGCGGGCGGGATCGGACTCCAGACCCGCCTTGGTGTTCTTCTTGAAGTCGTTGATGATGGCGGGCACCAGCCAGTCTTCAAACTCGCCGCGTTTGATAATGTCCAGTTGCTCCAGGAGGAGCGCCTCCACCTCGGCGAGGGTCTGGCCCTCTTTGGGAATACCCCAGAGGAACTGGGCGCCGTAATCGTTGTAGATTCCGGGGTTCGAGCCGGCCTGGCGCACGCGCTGCTGCTGGTTCAGATTCAGGTTGATGAGTCCGGCAGCGGAGTTGTCGAGGATCATGTCGATCAGGGTGAGCGCTTCGTAATCCGGGCTCTTGTTCGATGCGGTGCGGAAGGCGAGGAGAACATATTCTTCGCCTTCGTAGGTCGTCACCACCTCTTCGCGCCCTTTGAGAGGCGCCTCTTCCCACGATTGGGCGGCGGGCACTTCGGCCGGCACCCAGGCGGAAAACGCCTGGTCGATAATGGTCATCGTCTCTTCTTTGTTAATGTCGCCCGACAGGAAAATCGCCATGTTGTTGGGCACGTAGTAGCTCTTGAAATATTTCCCGATGTTCTCCAGCGACGGGTTCTTCAAGTGCTCCACCTTGCCCAGGGTGGGCTGCTGGCCATAGGGGTGAGTCTTGAAGAGCTGCCCCTCTACCGCGTAGCGGATAATCCGGTCCTTGTTGTCCAGGGCGCGGTTCATCTCTTCATAGACCGTCTCCAGTTCGGTCTGGAAAAGGCGAAATACCGGACGGGCAAAGCGCTCGGACTCCAGCGCGGCCCATTGGGCCAGCCGGTTCGCGGGGAGCTCCACCTTATAGACCGTCTCTTCGTGCCAGGTGTGGGCATTTACCATGGAGCCGCCCATGGCCTTGTAGACCCGATCCAACTCATTCGGCACGGCGAACTCGGCCGCCTTTACGGACTCGGCGTTGATCTGGGCATAGAGCGCCTTGCGCTTTTCCGGATCGGTCTCGTTGAAGTGCTGCTGGTAAAGCGCCTCGATCTTCTGGATATGCTCCCGCTCTTTCGCGTAATCCAGGGTTCCCAGGTTCTCGGACCCCTTGAACAGGAGGTGCTCCAGGTAGTGGGCCAATCCGGTGGACTCCGCCGGGTCGTGCTTGCTGCCGGCGCGCACGGCAATCTCCGCGTAAAAACGGGGCGTGTCGTGATTCTCCGTGAGATAGACCGTCAGACCATTGTCCAGTTGGTAGATGGACACCGCCATCTCGTCCGATGGGTTGGGGGTATTCACCTGCTTGAACCCCGCCATCGCGTGGGGCGCGGCCAGCAGCAGCGCGGCCACTATCATCCATTTGAAAACTTCACGTTTCATCGGCAATCTTCCTCTAACGGCCCGGGGCCGCTCCAGCCTGGAATACATCGTTCCTATATTTGCCCGCCGCGTGATCCCGTGTTGCGCCAGGCGCCAAAACCAGAAGAAAAGCGCCGTTCCCGCCAACCCGAACATCGCCCGCAAGTATGGCAATGGGTTGAGGAAAATACAAGGCTTGGCGCGGGAAACGGCGGGAACGGGGCACGAGCGCGACAGTACACGGCTCAAAAGGTAATTAATTGACAAAATAGTGGGCCCGGTGTAGAATTCGGGCAATTCGGTACCTTTCTTGTTATATCCACCTCGGTGATAACAACGCAGGGTACCAGCGCCGCACCTCGGTCAATGCTAAAAATCCGGATGGATACCTGGGGAAAGGTAGTCCATCGTCTCAGGTGCGGCGCGCCCCGTCCCCCTTTCCCGGGGCGGGCACGGGGAATATTCATGTCGTAAGTAACGGTCGAGACTGGCGCCACTGCCGGTCGGGCAGTGTTCCGCGTCGGCGTACGCCGTGCGTTCAGCCACGCTGGGACCATGCCTGCTTCAGCCAATATCAGATTCTAAGACCAGGCCAATACCGGTCCGGATGGGAAACCAGGTATGAGTAAACTCTCCCTCAGTGCGAAAATCGTGGTGCTCGGAATCGTCCTCCCCACCCTTCTCGTAGCCATTTTGTTTGTTTTCTACTATTTTGGCGCCCGCCAGGCGGGCATCCAGGCCATGCTCGCCGAAGCGCGGGACGTGTGCCTGGCAACTGAAGCCGTGCGCGAGGGCATGGAGGACAAATGGCAGCGCGGCGTTTTCAATGCGGCGGATCTGCGCAAGTGGGCGGACGCCGGTGAAATGGAGAAGGTGCTCTCCGCCGTGCCGGTGGTGTCGGCCTGGGAAGCGGCGAAGAAGAAGCAGGAGGAGGCGGGCTATGAATTCCGCACCCCCAAGAACCAGCCGCGCAACGCCCGCAATACGCCCGACCCCTTTGAGGCGGAAGCGCTGGCCGCGCTGGAAGGGGGCGCGGAAGAGTACTGGGGCATCGACAAGGATATGAACGCGATCCGCTATCTCCGGCCCATCCGGCTCACGGAGAGCTGTATGTTGTGCCATGGCGATCCGGCAACCTCGCAGGCGCTGTGGGGCAACTCCGAGGGGAAGGACCCGACGGGCGTGACGATGGAGAACTGGAAGGTCGGCGAGGTACACGGCGCGTTCGAAACCATCTTTTCCATGGAGGATCTGGATCGCGACCTCCGCGCGACGGTGATGACAGGCGCCCTCATCGTGGTAGTTGGCCTTGTACTCATGTCCGTTATCTTTGTCGTCGTGATCCGGCGCCAGGTTTCGCGCCCGGTCCTGGATGTCTCGGGACATCTGCTGACCATGGCCGATGGCAATTTCACCCACGACTTCGATCCCACGATACTGGAACGGGGAGACGAGATGGGCGCGATGGCCCGCGCCATGGCCAAACTGAATGGCGATCTGAGGAAGTCCCTCGGTGACGTCCGGAACGGGGTTTCGACGCTGGCCTCCGCTTCCACCGAACTGACAAGCATCGCCCAGGGCATGACCCGGAGTTCGGCGGACACCTCGGAGCGCGCGACGATGGTTGCCGCGGCGGCGGAAGAAATGTCGGCGAACTCCATGTCCGTCGCTTCAGGCATGGAACTCACCGCCCACAATCTTCAGAGTGTGGCGGCGGCCACCGAGGAAATGACGGCGACCATGGGCGATGTTGCGGGCAATACTGAGAAGGCTCGGGGAACGACGGCGCAGGCGGTCCAGCAGGCGGCGCAGGTGACGACTACGATGCGCGAACTCGGTCGGGCGGCCCAGGAGATTGGAAAAGTCACGGAAACGATTACCAGCATTTCCAACCAGACGAATCTGCTTGCACTAAACGCGACAATTGAGGCCGCCCGTGCCGGCGCCGCCGGCAAAGGGTTCGCCGTGGTCGCGACGGAGATCAAGGAACTCGCGCAGCAAACCGCCATGGCCACGGAAGAAATCAAGGCGAAAATAACCGGCATCCAGTCCTCCACCCGCGGGGCGGTTTCAGATATCGAAGCGATTTCAAACGTGATCCGCGACGTGAGTGAACTCGTAGGCGCAATTTCGGCGGCCATTGATGAACAGTCCGTAGCTACCCGGGACATCGCCATGAACATATCGCAGGGCACGCGCGGGGTGCAGGAAGCGAATGACCGCGTAGCCCAGACCGCCGAGGCGGCCCTTTCCGTCGCCCGCGATATCGCCGGAGTCGATCAGGCGGGGCAGGAAATGAACGAGGGAAGCTCCCAGGTGCACATCGCCGCGTCGGAGCTTTCGCGCCTGGCCGAGCAGCTTCAGGCGATGCTTGCCCGCTTCAAGGTATAGTGGGAAGGCCACGGCGATTTTCCCCCGAATAGGAGAAGGGCAGACAGATCTAAAACCTGTCTGCCCTTCGTACTTCCGATTGGAAACCTATTCTGTCGGCCCGGTACCGGCCTTTCTCCACAGGACGAGCGTGATGGAAGCCAATCCCATCAGGAAAAGATTTCCCGCGCCGCCGCGTCCGGGGAGTCCGGCGCTTTTCAGCGACAGGGGGCACCCACCTTCGCCTTCGCCTTCGCCTTCGCCTTCGCCTTCGCCTTCGCCTTCGCCCTCGCCTTCGCCTTCGCCTTCGCCTTCGCCTTCACCCTCTCCCTCCGCGCCTGCCCCGTAGTAAAGCTGGACATGCTCCCAGGCGCGAAGTCCGACATCGTGCCCTATGAAACGCCCCGGAATATCATCCTGACGCGGATGGATACCACCATAGATGCGTGACAGGCCGGATTCGTCGGCCGCGTCGTAGTAGGTCGCCCACTGGAGATGCACATCCTCCGTCGGCCCCTCCTCGAACACGAGAAACTCGTTCTGGGGCGCGAAAAACTCGCCCATCCCGCCCGGGAAGAACTCGGTGCCCGTTATCGCCGTCAACACCTCGGCGGCAGCACGGCTGAAGGTGCTGTGACCCGAGATATAGCCGGAAAACGGTGGCGAGACGAAAGTTGGCCGCTGATAGGGCACCCAATTGAGCGCGCGATGCCACCGCACGCCGCTGTACTCGGTCTCTGGATTCTCCGGCGCTCCCGGCCAGGCGTACACCGCGAGTTCACCTTCGAATCCGGCAAGGCCGGCGTGACGCTCGCCGGTCGCGGTCGTTTCCGCCGTAATGCGTTCTATCAGCCCCGGCACCAGGGGAAGACCGAGGGGATGATAGTCGTCCGCCTCCGTCTCGGTGGACTGGCCCAGTCCTGCCATGTAGCGAACTTGTGAAATTGGTCGGGAAGTATCGTAAAAACCCTTTGCACCCCAGGCGCAGATGGCGGCGTCATGAAGCGCACCGTTCAGCACGAGGTACAGCTTGACGTCCCACTCCAGATCATTGAGGATCGGGCCTTCACCGCCGAGGCGCTTTTCAAACAGCGGGTGATCGGAGACATAGTTCGCGACCGTATTCCAGTGTCCCGGTGGGGTCTCGGAGTCGGGACCATCGGCCCAGAATTCGGCCAGGATCCGCGCGTAGTCGCCGCGCTTTACCAGATTCGGGGCATAGACCTCGCCCGTGACCGGATTCAGATCACGACCGGGTCCGTCGTAGGTTCCGAGGGGCGCATTGCCGCGACCGCCGGGCGAGATATCAATGATCACGCCATCGTCGGGATCGAGGTAGCTGCTGACTTCGATGATGTGGACGACGTTCGCGATGAATTCTTCGCTTCGCTCGCCGCCCAGAAGGGGTGGCGAACCGGGATCGAAGTGGGTATTGGGCGACCGATCATCCTCGGTGAGACCGAAAGGAGTCACGGCGGTCCAGTGGGGTGTGAGGTGGGGCGGATAGGGCCCCAGAACGATCCCTGATTGGTCGATAAAGAACTCCAGCGCCAGGGGTTGCCAGCGGTTGGGATCGACCATCACCGTACCTGGCAGGGCCACCACGCAGGGTTCGTTTACCGGCAGGTAACCATTGGTTGCCGCGAAGCCATTCTGCTCGTTGGAGCCGTCGCTCAGGCCAAAATCCAGAACGGCGGCCGCGATGCGGTTGCCAAGGGCGGCGGGAGAATCACCCACCGTCGATTCGAAGGTCCGATCATAGCCCTGTTCGTCCATGGTGGCGTCGAACTCCGCCAGGGAGGTCGCCGCACCCGGGGACGTAGCAAAACGCGCGCGCAAAATGCGATACGCCGCATAGCTCAGCGCCTCGGCGCGGTCACGATCAGGATCATCTGAACTGAGTTTCTCGTCAATGAGGTAGTTCCTCGCCTCCGGATCGTAGGCCGCCCACGCGTCCCACATGGCCATGGAGACGTGAAAGAGATTGCGTGCGTGAACCGTGGGCCGGGCGCGATCACGCCGGATGGCAAAGAGCATCTCTTCGTTCCACATACGGGCGGCGGAGTGCTCCTGCGCCTGAATGGGGAAAAGGGGCGCGAGGAGGCCCGCGACCAGCATGGCGCTATTCAACAGTCTGAATCTTTTCAACGTCTAATCTCCCTCATTGGTATTGCTTTACCGCTGCTTACCCGGGAGCCCGACATTCTGGCGCAACATGACGCCATAAACAGGGCTCCAGTCATCCGAAACCATGGCGAGCATCCAGGGTGTTGCCTCCCAGTGCCATGCCGACTTGGCGGGGCGCTGGACTACGCCCCCCCCTGTTTCATTGAATACCACCAGCACGGGGAAGGTGGCGAGCGCGGACAGGTCGACCAGCGACCCGGCCTCGGATGCGCGGAAGGTATTGTTGTAGGGGGTGGCCGGGTTGAGTGTAATCGTGTCCAGGGCGGAGAGATTCACCGCGGCGCCCGTTGATGCCGACACCGTGAAGCCAACGCAGCCGTTGGGGCTGAGGAAGCTCATCGCCGTCAGTGCGGGTAGCGACACGAGACTGGGCGCGCTATCACCGGCGCGAACGCCCGACGAACCAATGATCTGCTCGCCACACGACACATCGAAGGTGAAGGCGGTCACCTGGGGAAGCACGAGCGAGGCGCCCGTTGCCGCGAAGAGCCGGACATTGCTCAGGCTGGACAGCACCGGCGCATCAAAGAACCCGTTGGCGGTGACGCTGATGTAGCGGGTGGCGTTCGACGCGCCGGCCATGCTCGCCAGCTTGGGCGCGTCGAACTCGGCGTCGCCGTTGATGGTGATGTTGGAACCGGCTATGGTCAACAGCTCGGGCACGGCCAGGTTTCCGGTTTCGGACATGGTTACGGTGGTGTCGGCGATGGACGTGAGTGCCGGCAACGCCAGCGAACCGTTGACGTTCATGGTAAGACTGTCGATGGTGGTGGCCGAGGGCAGGCTCACGGAACTCCCATTGAGGATCGTCACGTTGCCGAGCACCGAGGCGATGCCGGGCGCCAGCAATTCGCCGCCGCTATCGATGTAGAGGGCGAGGGCCGCATCCAGCGCGGGCAGGGCGGAAATGTCCACCACCGACCCCGCACCCGACGCGCGGAAGGTGTGGTCGTAGGGGTTGGCGGGATTGACCACCACCGACGTGAGGGCGGAGAGATCGATCGCGCCGCCGGACGATGCGAGGATGGAGAAGCCCACGCACCCGTTGGGCGACAGGAAGGTCATCTCCTCCAGAATCGGCAGGGACACCAGACTGGCCAGCGAATCGGAGGCCCGCACGCCGGAGGATCCGATGATCTGCTCGCCGCACGACTGATCGAAATAGAACTCCGTCAGCCCCGGCAACTCGAGGGCGGCGCCGGTGGCCGCAAAGAGCCGCACATTGACCAGCGAGGCCAGCATGGGCGCATCAAAGAACGCGTCGTTGCTCACGCTGATGTAGCGCGTTCCATTGGCCACGCCCGACATGGTGGCAAGCTTGGGCGCCGAAAAGACGCCGTTGCCGGTCAGGGTGATGTTGGAACCGGATACGTCCAGCACTTCGGGCAGGGACAGCGCGGCCCCTTCGGAAAGGGTCACGGTGGAATTGGAAATCGCGGTGAGGGCCGGCAGGGAGAGCGCCCCGGCCACGGTCAGGGTCTGGTCGCCCAGATTCGTCACGCCGGCCAACTCGACCGTGCTGCCGGAATAGACGTAAAGATTGCCCAGGACCTCGGCGATATTCGGCGCAAGAATCTCGCCGCCGGAGTCGGCGTAGAGGGCCAGCCCCGCATCCAGCGCGGTCAACGACGACAGGTCCACCAGTGAACCCGCGCCCGAAGCCCGGAACGTATGGTCGTAGGGATTGGCGGGATTGAGTACCGCGGCGGTGAGGTTGGAGAGGTCCACCGCCCCGCCCGAGGACGCGAGAATAGTGAAGCCCACGCATCCGTTCGGCGAAATGAAACTGAGCGACTCGAGCGCCGGCAGTGAAACAAGGCTGGGCTGGCTGTCGCCCGCGCCCACGCCGCTCGAACCGATAATCTGCTCGCCGCAGGACTGATCGAAGGTGAAGGCCGTCAGGGCCGGCAGTGTCAACTCGGCGCCGCTTGCCGCGAAAAGACGGACGTTCTGCAGTGAGGACAACAGGGGCGCGTTGAACGCGCCATCGGCATTGAGACTGATGTAGCGTGTGCCGTCCGGCGCGCCAGACATGTTGGTCACCTTTGGAACCTCCATGACACCACTTCCGCTGATCGTGATGGTGGACCGGGAAATGGATGGCAACTCGGGAAGAAGGAGTTCGCCGACATCCGAGACGTTTACTGTGCTGTTGGAGAGGGACGTCACGAGGGGCAACTCGAGGGTTCCATTCACCGTCAAGGTCATGTCGGCGATACTTGTGGCCGCCGGGAGGCTTACCGCGCTGCCCGCGTACACAGCGACATTGCCCGTGACCTCCTCGATGGCGGGGACTAGCAGGTTGCCGCCCGAATCCGCGTTGAGCGCCAGGGCGGCGTCCAGACCGGGCAGTGCGGAGAGATCGACCAGCGAACCCGCGCCCGAAGCCTGGAAGACGTGGTCATAGGGATTGGCGGGGTTGACAACAACCGAGGTCAGCGCGGGAAGTTCCACGGTGGCTCCGGAAGCGGCCCGAACTGTGAAACCCACGCAGCCCGTTGGCGACAGGAAGGTCAGCTCCTCCAGCATGGGCAGCGCTATCAAACTGGGCTCGTTGTCACCCGAGCGAACGCCGCTGGCGCCAATGATTTGCTCGCCGCAGGACTGGTCGAAAAAGAACTCCGTCAGCCCGGGCAAGACCAGCGAGGCGCCGTTGGCGGCAAAGAGTTTCACGTTGACGAGGGAGGACAACAGGGGCGCGTCGAATTGGCTGCTCTCACCGAGACTGATGTAACGGGTGGCGTCCGCCGCGCCGGTCATGGCGGTGAGCTTGGGCGCATCCAGCACGGCGCTGCCATTGAGCGTCACATTGGAGTTCGCCATACTCGTGACCTCGGGAAGATGGAGCTGGCCGATATCCGACAGGTAAATGGTGCAATTGGTTATGCTGGTTATCTGGGGAAGATCCAGGACCCCGCCCACATTCAAGGCAAGGTCTCCCAGCAAGGTTGCGACGGGAAGCGTAAGCTCGCTGCCGCTGTAGACCGACAGCGTACCGTAGATCTCCTCCACGGTGGGGACATCAATTGTCCCCCCGGTTTCCGCATACAGCGCCAGTCCCGAATCAAGCGCGGCCAGCGATGAAAGGGAAACCACGGAACCTTCGCCGGAGGCGCGGAATACGTGGTCGTAGGGGGTTTCCGGGTTGAGCGTCACGACTGTCAGCGCCGAAAGATCGACTGCGCCGCCCGCGCTGGCCCAAATGGTGAATCCGCCGCAGAAACTCGGCCCGATATACTCGATTTCCGTCAATCCCGTGAGGGCGATCAGGCTCGGCCGGTTGTCCGATGTGCGCACGCCGTAGGAACTGATAATCTGCTCGCCGCAGGCGTCCGCGAAGCTGAACTCCGTCAATCCCGGCAGATCGAGTATGGCGCCATTGTTCGCGAACAACCGCATGTTGTGCAGGGCGGTGAGCATGGGAACGTCAAAGACCGCCCCGTCGTAGAGGGTAATGTAGTGGGTCGTTTCGGTTGCGCTTATGGCGGCGAGTTTCCCCGCGCTGAAGGAACTGGTTCCGGCGATGGTGAAATTCGTGTCGACGCAGGTCACCAGCTCGGGAACGAGCATACTTCCCGCACCGGAAAGGTTGACCAACGTGCCGTTCAGGGAGGTCGCCGCGGGAAGGTCCAGGGTGCCGAACAGATTCAGATTTACGGCGCCCACGCTGGCCGCGAGGGGAAGCGAGAGCACGGAATTCTCGAAGACGGATATGGGTCCCAATACGTCGGTCACATTGGGGGCGCTAATCGTACCGCCGCCGTCCGCATAAAACGCAAGTTGCTCGCCCAGGGACGTCAGCCCGGGAATATTCATCTGCGCATTTTCCCCCGAGGCGCGGAAAACGTGGTCGTAGGGGTTGTCGGGATTCAGCGTGAGCTCGGAAAGCAATGGCAAATCCACAACACCACCATACCCGGCAAAAATGGAGAATCCGCCGCAGAAGTTGCTGCCTTGATAGCGAAGGGTGGCGAGCATCGGCAACGAAACCAGACTCGGCCGGGAACCCGGCGACTGCACACCGCTGGAGGCGATGAGCTGGTCGTTGCAGCCGACGGTGTTGTCGAAGGCCGTCAAGAGGGGCAATACGATCTGACCGCCATTGCTGGCCGAAAGGCGCATGTTTTCCAACCCTGTCAGCACGGGCACGTCAAACTGACCGTCATCCGCGACCTGTATCCAATTGCTCTGGTCGGGCGCGCCCCGGAGGGTCTCAAGCAAGGGCGCATCGAAATGGCCGCCGCTGTAGATCGAAACATCGGAGGCCGAAATCTCCTCGGCCAGGGGCAGGTGGAACGTGCCGCTGACGGAGCACTGGAATTTTTCAAGACCGGTGGCCTGGCCGATGGTGAGCCGCGATCCGGCATCGAGAACCGACAGGTACATTAACTGGTCCGACGACGCCGCGATCTGAGCAATATCCACCTGCGCACCCGCGGTCACGTTGAGCCGCTGGCCGCCCTGAGAGGTACCGCCGGTGCGCTGAATCTCGCCCGACAGGATAAAGGACGAAGTTACGCCCGTAACCGACAGCGTTCCCTGGCTCTGAATCAACAGGGTGCCTTCGTAGCGGGACTGACCAGTGACGTTTACCGTGGTATTGCTGGCAATCGTGACCAGATTCTGGCCGGCGCGCACGCGCATGTTTTCCCAGTTGGTGAAGGAGTCCACCGTAATGGTGCGCGGGTCTCCACTTGAATTGATGAGCACAATGGAGCCCGGGCCGGGCACCGCCCCCCCACTCCAGTTTGCGGCGTCGTCCCAGGCGCCGTCGTTGGCCCCGGTCCACTGCACAATCAGGGACGGATCCACCAACTCCAACACGAGAATACCGGCATCCGTGACGCCCTCGGGGGACAGTTCCACAACGCGGTTCGCACTGCCAAAGGAATCGCCTTCGTTCCAATCCACAAATATCGTCACCGTCGAGGCACTGGCCGATACCAGCGCGTCGAGCGCGAAATAGCCTTCCGCGTTCGTGGTGGTGTTGCCAAAAGCGGAAGAGACTTCAGCACCCGCCGCGGGACTGCCGTCCGGCTGCTGCACAAAGCCCACCACCTGCACCTGGCGACTCTCGTCGACCACTTCGAAGCGTTTTACCGCCGTGGCGCCTTCGTTGGTGGCGGTCACCAGCACCACGCCGGGCGCGAGGGCCGTCAGCACGCCCTCCGTGTCCACCGTCGCCACGCTGGTGCTGCTGACCCGGTAGGTGGTCCCGTCGCTCACGGTGCTGAGGTCGATCTCGTCGCCGCCGAGGAGCACGCCCGTGGTCGTGATCTGGACGGTGGTCCCCGTCTCGATCAGGGTTGCCGGCGCGCTCATGTAAATGGACTGGGGAATCGGCGGCGGCGTATCGGAAAAGATGAGGTCTTCCGTGGCGATCTCGATGGACTCGCCCTGCGTGATGCGGAAGGGATTACTGTATACATAGCGGTTGCCGCGAACTGTGGCCGAAACGCCCACGATACGCACAAACTCATCGCTGATGAAATCCGGGCGTGTGCCGGGGCCATCGGGACCAAACTCATCGGGGGCGGCCACATTGCTGAAGCGGAACACGCCTGCGGCGTTGGGCGTCACCACCTGGCCGTTCAACGTGAGGCGCCAGGTGTCGTCGAGGCGGTCGGGCAGGGGCGGCTGCTGCGCGATGGTAAAGTCGAAGTCGTTAGTGCCGTCACCGTCGGTATCGGCCACAAAGGGATCGGTTCCCATGAGGAATTCGTAGAAATTCGGCAGGCCATCGCCATCGGGATCCGTGAAGGCATCGGTCGGTGAGGTGGGATCAAGGCCCACTTCAACTTCCCAAACGTCGGGGATAAGATCTTCATCCAGATCGTCGTAGAGCGGGGCGGGATCGCCCTGCTTGTCCTCGTGCGGTATCGCCGTCTTGCAAAGGCCGCACTCTTTGAGGCGGTCCTGGGTGCCATTGTAGGCATCATCGCCAAAGGAAGCCACGGCCGCCGTGTACGCCGCCGCAACAAGGCCACAACGGCTGTTCGCCAGGACGTCCAGATCGGAAATATTGTCGTCGCATTGCTGCAACAGGTCGGCATAAAACTCGAGATCGCAGGCCGACTTGGACTTGCCACAGGTGGCGTAACAGTTGTCATGCTTGTCGCACGCGGGCGCGAGAGGCACATAGTAAATAGATGCGAGTCCAGGCACGTACACGTTCTGGGGGATCGGGAAGGGCGTGGAGACCGTGGGCGATCCGCAACCGTTTGGTTTGAACTCATCCGGGGGACATTCTTCGTCGACGTCACCGGTAACCGAGTAGGGCGGGCAGTTGCAGCCCCAGCCCGACAGGGTCAATCCACTGCCGGGGTCGGTGGTAATCACGCTGCCGTCTTCGCTCACGGAGCCGGAGGCTACGATGTCGAACTGCTCGTTGTCGTGATTGTAGCTAAGGAAATAGGCCACGGCGCCGGGGGCCAGCCCCGTCATGTTTGGATAAGTCACTGCCACGGGCGGGTCAAAGGTGGAACCCGCGGGCTGGAGCGTCCACGCGAAGGGCGGCGACACGCCGTCGGGCATGGGCATGGGCACGTCGTCGTGGTGCACCTGATTCAGCGACATCACCTGCGGATCGGAGGGACTCGGGCGGGTGCCGTCGCGGCGGGTCATGCTGCCCGCTTTAATGGTCATTTCCAATCCTTCAACGCCCTCAAGCGTGAGGGTAATATCCTGCGTACCGTCGTAGGTCACGGCGTTCGCGGGATTCAGCGGCGGCAGCTTGACCGGTGCGGAAAGGCCATTGGCGGCATTGGGCACGATGACCTGATTGAAGGAAAGGCCGGGAAAGGAGCCGGGCGCCACGGCCACACCGCCCACGGCGGTTGCCTGGAGTCCATCCAGGAAAAACTGCGCCGGCCCCGGGGGCACGTCACCAAAGAAGAACTGGCCGTCGGCTCCTGTCGATACGTCGGAGAGTACGGTGGTGTTGTTCACCACGAGCGTACAGGCCACGCCTTCAATGGGCTGGCCCCCGTTGTCCTGCACGATCCCGCTGAAGGTCGTGGGCAGGAAGGCCTTGCGCTCCAGGCCAAAGGCGTCGAAGGTGACCGGCAGCCCCGGGTTGCCCTCGTAGTCCGCCGTAACAAGATTGTTCCCGCCCTTTGGCCCGAGCTGGAATTCCACCTGGGCGTGGCCGGTCTCGCCCGTCTCCACGGTCACACTTTCGAGACCGTTTACCAGACCGCCGCCTTGCGTGACCGTGAAGGTCACCGGAATGCCGCTGATGCCGTTGCAGTTGTCGTTCACCCAGGCACGAAGCGGATCGGGCACCTTCGCGCCCGCCTCGCCGCGCTGGCCCGTGCCGCTGCCGAGGTTGATCTGCTTCGGCAGGCCCGGAAGCGCCGTCGCGCAGAAGAAGGTCGTGCCGCTAATGTCGGTGCTGGTCACTTCGACACGGTTGTTGCCGCAACCCGCGTCGCTCCCCATCCAGAAAAAGACCCCCGCCTCGCCATTCGCATCGGTTTCCAACTGCACCTGGCGCACGCGGGCCTCCAGGTCATTTTCCACCGCGCCGAGCAGGCCGTTGCTCTTCACAACGCTAAAGGTGACCAGCTTGCCGGCAAATGGGTCCCCGTCGGGGTGGGTCATGCGAATGCGCAGCGGCTCGGCGAGGCTGTTGTAGACCACGGCACTCTGGCCGTCGCCGGAGAGCACGGCCATGCGCGGCCCCGTGGGTTCCGCACGGGTCACGGTAATCGTTTTCTCAATCGTGTTGCCCAGGGCATCCGTGGCCACGGCGGTGAGCACATTCTCGCCGATGGACAGGGACACGGCGGGGCGTTCATAGGTGCCGTTGGTGCCGATTCCAATGGCCACGGCCGCTTCCGTTCCATTGACGGTCACCCCGAGGCCCAGGAAGCCGCTGAGGGTGTCCGACACGCGCCCGGCCACCGTGATGGACTCGTTGGTCAGCACCGCGCCGTCCTCGGGAAAATCGATAAAGAGTCCCGGAGCCTGACCGTCCTGCAGCACGTTCACGATACTCGGCGCACTCTCTTCACCCTCGCCATTGCGCGCCGTGACAAAAAGCTGATTCTTCCGGTTCGCCCGAAGGTTCACCGTCACCTCGAAGAGACCGCCCGCGTCGGCCTCCGCGGTTCCCACGGAAGCCCCGCCGTTCACGCGGATGGACGCGCCGGGCTCGGTCTCGCCCGTAAGCACCACCGTGGTGGATGCCGTTTCGGACGCGGACGCAGTCACCACGGGCGGTGCGGGCACCTCGCCTTCACCCTCGCCTTCACCCTCGCCTTCACCCTCGCCTTCACCCTCGCCTTCACCCTCGCCTTCACCTTCGCCTTCACCCTCGCCTTCACCTTCACCTTCACCTTCGCCTTCACCTTCGCCTTCGCCTTCACCACCCGGATCGGGCCCGAGGGATACGGTGATGCTCACGGAGGCGTTAGGGGAGACCTGCGCGCCCGCACTCGGACTCTGGGAAATCACCAAATCCACCGCCACGGTAGCGCTGTGGGCCTCATTTACCGTGCCCAGCGAAAGCCCCTCCGCTTCCAGCGAGGCTTCCGCCGCCGCCTCGGTCAGTCCCCGCACATCGGGCACGGTGACTTTCTGGGGCGGGCAGCCCTGGATCAGGGCCGCAGACGCGAAAAGAAGAAAAAGAGATGAAAGGGCGGATACAGTCTTCATGGGATTGCCTCGCCGACACCAATCCCGTGAGCGGTGGCGGCAGTTGCTGGAGAAAGATTGAGGTACGGGCCCGATTAGCCCATGTCACGAAGATGCGCGAGCACGATCACGCACTTCGTACTGTCTGCGGAAATTTCACGCCTGGAGTTGCTACCGTCATCCTTGAAATCTTGGTTGCTTCAATGCCGCCAACTGGACATTAGCACGCCTCGGGCAATAATGCAATAGGACTTTTGCCCATTACACGCCATACACTCCAATCGACAAATTTTCGGCACTCTATAGTGCGGTTCGAGAATTACTTCCGCAGGGCGGCTTCCGCCTCGTGGGTCTTGCGCAGGGCCTCGTACTGGCCGCGGGCTTCCTGTACGCGCGCGCGCAGGGCTTCGGCTTGGAGGGCCAGCTCTTCGGCCCATTTGTTGGTGCCGATTTCGCCTTTCGCCTGCTTTTCCAGACCGTCGGCGATGAGTTTATCGATTTCGTCGAGACTGGCCACGCGCTTGGCGAGGAGGGCGTCGACGGCGGCGTAGTCCCAGAAGCGAAGCCCGTCGCGCACGAGGTAGACGGGGGTGGTGTGAGCGCGGTAGCCCTCGGTGGCCTCGACGCGGGCGGCGAGCCAGCAGCCGTCCCCCGGCTCCATTTCCAGGTCGAGTTCCAGTTCGTCCGCCCCGCCTTCGGGCGCTTCGACGGTCTGAATCACCTGCCCGTGCTTGACAATTTCGAGTTTCACGGGGGTGGTGAAGCCCGTCGCGCCCCAGGTGCGCGCGCGGACGCGGACGGTCTTGCCTTCTTTAATCGCCAGTTCATCGCCGGGGTAGGCCTTGTCCACGCGGAAGTCGATCATTGGGCCATTGGTGACGAAGGTATTGCCGCGCTCAAGCGCCGCGAACCACTTGTCGGCCGTGAAGGCGCCGCGGCCGGTGTGTGCGTAGACCCGCACCTCGCCCACGGTGCCGCCCCAGGGCACGTCGGACCCGGCGGACGCTGTCACCTTGAAGCCGAGGTTCAGGAAGTCGTAGTAGAGATCCGTGCCCAGATTGGCAAACTGGAGCAACTCGACAAAGTCGATGAGGTCCTTCGGCGCGGCGAGGGTCATGCCCCGGTGCACGTAAAACAGATCGGTGTTGACGTGGGCAAAGCCGGAGAGCCCGCCCTGGGCCGCCACGTTTTCAAAGATCCAGTCGTACTGGTAGTAGCGCGCGGTGTCGCGGACCATGTCGGTGATGTTCAGGGAGATCGTGTGGCCGAGCTGGTCATGGGTGCGGGGACATTCCTGACCGGGCACGAGGATATAGCCATCCTCCTGCACGCGATGCTCCGGCCCGAAGCCGCGTTGCTCGAACCAGGTGCGGTTCATGTCGCCCATCTTGAGGATATTGCCCAGGCGCACATCTTCCGCCTGGATCCAGGTCATCACCTGGCGGGTGTCCACATCGCTGAGCATCTGAAAGTGGATATGGTCGTCGCCGCTGTACCATCCGGACTTGCGCATGTCCACCCAGCGCTCGGGCCGATAGGTCTTTTCGATGGTTTCGCCTTCGGTCACGGTGAAGGTATCTATAATCGGCACGTGCTCCGTGCCGCGGCGGATGACCACCTCCCACTCGCCGGGGGGCAGGGTCATGTCGATGGGATCGGGCACGCACCAGTAGTTTCCGGCGAGCTTGCCGTGGAGATTGGCGCGGCGGATGCCGGTGCTCGACCCCTGGGTGTCGAACTGGGGCGCAAATTCGAGGGCGTTGCGCGGTTTGTACTCGCTGCCGTTGGTCTTCCACAGCAGCCGCAGCATGGCGGGCGCGGGTTTTCCGGTGTCGTCGGACAGCACGGCGAGCTTCAGCCGCCCCTGTTTCGGCGTGGTAATTTCGAGCGGAAGGGTGTAGCGCTCACGGCCCGGAAAATTAAGAAAGACCCGTACGGAGACGCTCCGCGCGGGCACATTGCGGAGGGAAATCAACAGGTAGGTCGTGCGCGCGGGGTCGATCCCGTCCACGTCGACCAGATCGCGGCCGCCGGAGAAATCGAGCTCGGCCAGAGCACACTGGGGATTACCCAAGCCCGCATTGATGCGATAGAGCAGGGCACCCGAGTCGCCCGGCAGGGAAACCGTCACCTTCGGAAAAGCCTGAGGGGTTGGAGCCAGAGTGAGGTCGGCGAGGGCCGGGACGCCATCGAGAAGTTGGATGAGCGCCGCCGCTTTCTCTTCCCGCTCCTTCGCACCGTCCGCCTTGGCGGCGTCGTCCGGGCCCCGCTCCATGTTGCGCTCGGCACGGCGCAGTCCCCGGTTGACCTCGTCCAGCGCGGTGCGGGTCGCCTCATCGAGGAGGTACCCATGATATTGGCTGAGGGCGGCGGACAGGGCCGAAGCGCCCGGCACGCTGGTGGAGCCCTGTGCCCCCGCGACGGACGCCAGCATCAGCGCAATTCCCCACACGGCGATTTCCAAAAGCCTTCCCACTTGCTTCATGGTCTCTCTCCCTTTCTTAGCGCGCCGGGGTGCTCCCGGTGCTTTTCCCATTCCCACCCAGTTGGGCCTCAAAAATCAGCGGTGCGTCGGCCCCTTCCGCCCGGGGCCGTTCACGCCCCCCGTTGGCCGCGCTGATCTGAATCCCGTCCTTCGCGGCGACGCGAAGGGACGCCATTGCCGGAACATCGGCATAGAGGCTGTCGTGCACTTCCAGCGCGGCCTTCCCATCGGGCAGCGCGGGCAAATCGGCAAAGAAATGGAGGCGGATCTCGAAACGCAGGTGGGCCTCGCCGCCGGGCGGAACCGCGCAAGCGATCTCGGGATCGAAGCGGGGCACGAGTTCGAGCGCGGCACCGTCGACGTGCAGGAGCAACGCCTTTTCCGCTTCCGCCATGAGCGCCTTCTCGAAGGCCGCGCGCTCTTCGGCGCTGAAATCTCCGTCGCGGTTCACATCGAGCGCATCGCGCCGGGCCTCCGCCTCGTCGTCGAAGAAGGTCAACTGGACCGTCAGGTCAAGGTACGTTTTCGATGCCTCCAGAAGCACGTCATGCTGGACATAGGCCGATAACGTCGAATGGGCCATGGCGAGACCGCAGGGAACTGCGAGTCCAATTGCCATGACCCATCGAAGTAACATCGGGACTATCCTTCCTGCCTCGGGCGAAGCGCCCTTCGGCTCAAAGTCCTATAAGCGAAATCTCGCCCCAGTAGGCGGCTTCGCAGAACCAGCCCGTGGGCTTGTTCAGCAGCTCGGCCTTCACCATCTGGCCCGCATAGGGCGCCAGATCGACCTCCACCGTCAGCCAGCCGTCTGTCACGGTATCGGCACTGACCGTCTGATTGACCACTTCCTTACCGTTCAACTTCACGACCAGATCCCAGTCGCCGCCGTCGTGGTGGCTCACCACCAGGCGAAGCTTGGCCTTGGACCCGGCGGGCAGGGTGCCTTCGCGCCACAGAACGCAGGGCGTCTCGCCGTCGTCGGGATGGGTGAGGAGCACGCGCTGGCGCCCGCGGAAGTCCGCGCGCATGCCGGGGTCCATCTCCAGGCCGCAGTCTTCCACGTTCCAGCCTTCGGCAAATTCGGCCACGATGGGCTTCATATCGGTACGGCCATCGGTGAGTTCGGTCGGACGAATTTTTTCGGCCATTTCTTCAGCCGTGTATTTGCTGTTGGCAATCGGGCCGGGCGTCCAGCTCTGTTCAAGGGGGCGAAGCTTCGGGGCCTCGCGCTTGATCAGCAGCATTTCCCTGCCGCCTTCCGTGACAATCTTACCGCCCGCGCGCACGATGGCGTCGCGACCGAGTTTCTCGCAGATCTCCAGCAGACCGGCAAAGGTGTAGTCCGTATGAGTGAACTTGGTCTCCAGATCGAGCTTGGACGTGAACTTCTCGGGAATGTTTTCCAGGCCAAGCGAGGTGAAGAGGATGCCTGCCGCACTGGAGGGATTGCAGTCCGAATCCTGGCCGCCGCGCGTGGCGATGATGATGGTCTTATCGGGATCGCGCTGGCCGTAGAGCAGGCCCATGACGATGTAGGCGCCGTTGATCTTGGCGTCGATGTTGAAGGTCTTCTTCTTCCCGCCGCAGGAAAATTTCCGGTAGTCCAGGTTCTCGTTGTACTTCGCCTCGATCAGTTTCCAGGTCGCTTCCCAGTCGTTCGGATTTTCTTTCCACCAGGCGATTACATCGCGCATGCATTCGGCGTACTGACTTTCAGCGGGTATACACTCAAGGCCCGCCAGCACGATCTTTTCCGGGTCCGTCTCGAAGAAGGCTGCGGAATACATGCCGCCCACGAACTGGCCGCCGTAGATGCCGTCGCCGTAGTTCACCAGCCGACCGAAAACTTCCCCCAGCGCGATCGGCACATTGGGCATGCCCGGCGCGATGAGGCCGGAGTAATCCGCCTCGATCTGATAGTCGATATCGTCCGCGTGCTTGTTGAATTCCGGGTGGCCCGAATCCGGCGGCGCGATGCCCGCCCGCAGGTTCTTCCGGCCCGTATCGTTCGCGTGCCAGAGGGGATAGCCGCTCCGGGCGAAATCGATACCCGCCTGCTTCAGCGAAACGTCCCAGCCGTAGACTTCCAGGCTCTTGAGGAAGGTCATTTCCACATACAGGTCGTCCTGCCAGAACTGGTTGATGATCTCCGGGCGCCATCCAGGCATCTTGTCCTCGGGCACGATCACGCCGTTGTACTGGAACTCCGTCGGGCCGCCCCAGCCCACCCCCGCCATCTGTCCAATCCAGCCCGCCTTCATGCGGCTCAGGAATTCA
The DNA here is from genome assembly GCA_016791475.1 of Candidatus Hydrogenedentota bacterium. Taxonomy (NCBI): domain Bacteria; kingdom Pseudomonadati; phylum Candidatus Hydrogenedentota; species Candidatus Hydrogenedentota bacterium. The sequence goes on along the minus strand of JAEUWI010000001.1, from coordinate 64,420 downwards.
TCTGCGGGAATGCGGAGCATGTCATCCTGCGCCGCCACGACGCTGCAGATGCCCAGGGAGAGAGAAAATACAAGACGCTTCATAGATACCTCCGAAGCCGCGCGGGCCTGACACCCGAGGAAGGGAAAGGCTGCACCGCGCGCAGATGATGGCCAATGTGGACTGCCATTTGAACAGATATGACCGCAGCCGGTCAAGGAAGCAGATGCCGCTGGAAATGGCGCTCGCATTGCTCCGCAAACGGAAAAGTCAGCGAATGGACCCGCGCTCGATTCGCTCCACGACTTTCACGGCCAGTTCTTTGTGGCGGTCGTACTGGTGGACCACATGATAGGGCTCGCCGGCCTGGTTGACCACGAGATCGTCCTCGTTGAGGTGAATCGACTCCGGCGCCACGTAGTTCAGCGTCAGTATGGGGCCTCGTTCGTTGGAGTAGAGGCGCGTGCCCGGAAGCCCATCGGAATAGAGCAGATAATTGTGGACGCATTGATCGATACCGGAGATGACATGCATGATATTCGGCGTGCGCTCGTCGATAGCGCGCAGCCCGGCGCACATGGCGGCGAGATAGTCGCGTACGGCGGCCCCGGTTCCGATGGTGGTGCCGGAACAGGAAATCTTGTGCCGTCCGAGGCGACCGAGCACCTCCTTGCCATAGGCGCAGGCGAGCCATCCGGAATTCGCCAGGCAAGTGGCCAGGGTCATCTCGTCACTCTCCAGAAAACAGCAGAGTCCGTCGCCCAGGTCGATCTCAAAGGGGTTCCGCTGAAAAACAACATCGCGCACATCCGCCAGAAGGATCTTGTCCGGCAACTCCGCGAGTCCCTCGAGATACTGTTCATAGATGAAATAGCGGAGGGCGTTGATCGGCGTGGCGGTGAAGGTGTTGTACTCGTCCACCGTGAGGATTTCCACACCCAGATCGTCCAGCGCCTTGCACGTGGGCTGGCTCGCCTGACCGACATAGAACACGACCTTGCCGTCAAAACCGGTCTGATACAGAGAATGGAGAAAGGGCTTGAGCTCGTCGTACTCCAGACCCTTGATGGCACCAAACACGAGATTCATGACGTGCGAGTTCCTTCCTATTGGTGGGAAGCGCCCATGATAGCAGACTGGGCGGTGCGGGAATGAAAGTACCGCACGAGGAGGTCGCTCCCCACGCGCTTGAAGTCCGCCCACCGCAGGTGTACGCGATAGCGCCCGACTCTGTAACCTGGGAACACCGGCCCCGCAAACTGACGTTTTCACCCTCGACACGGTCCCTTTTATATACAATGCAATGGGCCTGCAAGGCATGAGGGACTGACGATGCAAACCGCCGATCAATTGTTGCTGGAGCGCTGGCGCGCCGAGGGGGACGCCGCGGCATTTCGCGAGATTACCGCGCGCTACGCCGGGCTGGTGTATGCCGCCGCGAAGCGGGTGTTGAAAGACGCCAGCGATGCGGAGGACGTGGCGCAGGAGTGTTTCGAGGCGCTGGCTTTGCGGCGTGATGCCGCACCGGCCTACCTCGGGGCATGGCTGCATAAAGTGGCGACGAATCGGGCGCTGAACTACTTGGATTCCGCACAACGGCGGCGTACGCGGGAACAGCGGGCTGCGGCAGCAACTCCGGAATATACGAGCACCGAATGGGACGACCTCTACGAGCATGTGGATGCGGCAATTGCGGAATTGCCAGAGGAACTACGCGCCGCGATTGTGGGGCATTTTCTCGAAGGCCGGAGCAAGGCCGACCTCGCTCGCGTGCTGGGCGTGAGCCGTCCGGCGATCCACTACCGCATCGACAAGGGCCTGGAACAGGTGCGGCACGCGTTGCGGCGGCGCGGGGTGACGGCGAGCGCCGGGGCGTTTGCAGCCGCGATGGCCGCGCAGGCGAGTCAAATGGTTCCGGCGAGCCTGACGGCGTCAGTGGGCCGGATTTCGGTTGCGGGTGCTGCTGCCACAGGTGCGAACCTGCCGACAGTTGTTGCCTCGACGCTTCCGGGCAGCTTCGCGTTGAAGATGATTGCCAGCTGTACGATCATTGCTGCAATGGCCGGGGTTATCGGCTTCGCCGTGCAACGAAACCGCGCGGCACTCTCCGAAGCAGTGCAGCCCGCAGTCGAGTTGACGGCGGCGAGTGACGGAGAAAGAGGGCGGGTTGTCAAGCCATTGGAGACGCATACATCCAAAACGTCCAATGAAGAAGTTAATATCGTGAAAGTCGTCCCAGCCAGAGCGACTCAAAAGGATGTCAGTGATGCGGGCATGGGCGACCTGGTAATCTCGGGGCGCGTCTTGAATCGCCGAAATCAACCGCTGGAGAGGGCACAAGTGCAGGTGTCCGGGCAAGGAGCGTCGGCCATGGTGTTTACCGGCGAGGATGGCGTCTTTCGCCTTACCGGCCTGCCGCCCGGGATCTACAGTGGCAGCGTGGATCAGAGCGACTACACGGGACAGGCGCTGCGTGATTTGGAGGCTGGCACCGAAGGTTTGGAAATTGTTCTGGATGATCTCGGCAGTGTTGAAGGGGTGGTCGTGGACGCTGCGACCGGCTTTTCCATCCCCCGATACTCTGTTTCCTTGCAGCGCGGTTTTGCCAGCGCCGTCCAGACGGGTAGTCTGGGAGACACGATCAACGTGGACGATACGCTAGGTCAGTTCAGAATGGGACGTGCTTCGCTAGGCGAAAACACCCTCATCATACGCGCCGACGGGTACAAGACAGCCTTCACCCCGGTAACCCTTGAATCCAGCGATCCGCTGCTTGGTGTCCGGGTCGAACTGAGTGCCGGAATCCGCGCGGAGGGGCGGGTGCTCGACAACGAAGGGAATTCCGTCACAGGCGCAAGGCTTTATACGCGGGCTTGGGCGTTAGAAATGCAATTTATTCCGAATGGAAATGAGATGGGACCGAGAGCCGCTGCAGCCACGCTGGCGGACGTTACGGGGGAAGACGGCACGTTTTCGATTGGCTCACTGGACGGCAGCGAGGAGGCGATCTACGCGTTTCATCCAGAAAAAGGTAGTGGAAAAGTCGCACTCGCGTGGGACGACGCGCTGTCCCTTCAAGGTTTGGATATCACATTGGAGCGATCCATAGGTGAAGCGGAGGTTTGGGTGACCATCGGCGGTCAACCTGCGGAAGGTTCCTTTGCGTTTGCCGCGCCGCTCTATGATCCGCACGGAAGCACTTACCAGAGCGGGCGAACGGATGCAAGCGGGCGCGTGCATTTTCCATCGCTTCCATCGGGCGAACTCAGGATAGTGGCGGGCATTCCGGGGGAGGACGGGTACCGCCGTCGCATCACGGTAAAAGTAACCATCGAAGCGGGTAAGACGATCTCCGTGCCCATAGCGTTTGTAGCGCCAAGTGCCGCATTGGAAGGTCTTGTGCGCCTTGGCGAGCAGTTTCCGACGGGGGGCGGCATTACGCTTCAGATGCTACGCGGAGAGGACGAGGAGGTGCATATTGCTGCCATTCTCACCGGCGGTACGTTCAAGATCGATAACTTGGCTCCGGGTGAAGCGACCATGAACATTAATCCCACCTTCGGCGAAATCGGCCATTGGAAGTCGATTCCCGTAACGATCACTGAGGGGACAAATCCGTGGATGGAGATCGACTTCGCCGGGGGCGGTGTGATCGAGGGTGTCGTTGAGGGCATTCCGATTACGGCGCACGCCCAGGTGAGCGCAATTCACGGGGAGGTGGAATTCACAGAGGCGTCGGCCCACGCATTCGAAGGTCTTGCAGGTCAAGTGGAAGGATCTGCGGTAGTTGACGCCGCAGGTGGCTACAGGATCGAAGACATCGCACCGGGCCAGTACACCCTGCTTTGCTTTGTGACTACGACCGCGCACACAATTCGATTTGAGGGTGCTCGTTTTGCCACGACGGTCGTGGAGGTAGTCGATGGAGAAACGAGGACGGCGGACTTTGACGTGAGCGAGTAGCAAGGCCATTGTCTGTGGACGGCAGACCCTTTCTGTAAGGCAGTTATTCGGCCATGCACAGCAACTTCAGGTCAACGTCGAGCGCCAACGTGGTTTAGCCATCCACAGAGCCCACTTCAGTCGCTGGCGGACCTTGCGTATCGTTGGCGGGCGAAAGTCGAGAGACAAAAAAAGGGCCTCCTAATATGTGGAGAGCGCTCTGTCTCAGCCTGGAAGGCTAAGCCACGGTGGTGCGCTTCCGAGTTCAATTGGGCTTCGCGAAATCAGGGATTGCCAATATATCCGAACTGTCAGAAAGGAAATGGCACTGATTTCACCACTGCACATGGAGCGACCGGCACACGAATTCTCCTGCGGCGAATCGTCGATGCTCGTTCCTGGCAATCGTATGGCACTTCTGGTTGGTAAGGTGTCACGCCCACAGGTAAGCAAGACGGCCCGAATCCGGGTGTCACCCTCTCGGTTTATTCAGCAAATGCTTCAGCCGATACAGCATGTCATGGGCCTCACGGGGTGACAGCGCGTCGGGGTCGATGCCTTCGAGTTCTTTCTCAACCTTGCTGGGTTCGGCGGCGGCGCCCGTGGGGCCGAAGAGGTACATCTGCTCCGGCAGACCGACGGCGGCGGTGTTGCCGGATTCGAGGCCTTCGAGGATTTCCCGGGCGCGGGCGAGGAGGCTGGGGGGAAGGCCGGCGAGTTTTGCGACCTGGATGCCGTAGCTGTGATCCGCGCCGCCGTCCACGATGCGGTAAAGGAAGATGACCTTGTCGCCGAGTTCGCGCACGGCGACGTTGACGTTTTTCGCGTGCTCCAGCTTGTTCCCCAAGTCGGTGAGCTCGTGGTAGTGCGTGGCGAAGAGGGCCTTGGACTTGCTTCGGTCGTGGATGAACTCGGCGACGGACCAGGCGATGCTGATGCCGTCGAAGGTGCTGGTGCCGCGTCCGATTTCGTCGAGGACGAGGAGGCTGTTGGCCGTGGCGGAGTTGAGGATGTTCGCGGTCTCGATCATCTCGACCATGAAGGTACTCTCGCCGCGCACGAGGTTGTCCGACGCGCCGACGCGGGTGAAAATGCGATCCACCACGCCGATGCTCGCGCGGGACGCGGGCACGAAGCTGCCCATTTGGGCCATAAGGGTGATGAGGGCCACCTGGCGCAGGTAGGTGGACTTGCCCGCCATGTTTGGGCCCGTAACGATCTGGAGCGTTGAGCCCTTGCGATCAAGGATCGTGTCGTTGGGCACGAAATCGCCGCGCGGCATGAGGTCCTCCACCACAGGGTGGCGCCCTTCGATGATGGTGATCTCGCCGTCGTTGGTGATCTGGGGTTTGTTGTAATTCTTGGTGACGGCCACTTCCGCGAGGGCGACGAGTATATCGAGCGTGGCGATGGCGTCGGCCGTCTGCTGGATGCGACGCGATTCGGCGGCGACGCGCTGACGCAGGGCAACGAAGAGCTGGTGCTCCAGGGTCTGCATCCGCTCCTGTGCGCTGAGGATTTCCTCTTCCTGTTCCTTGAGGCGCTGGGTCACGTAGCGCTCGGCGTTCACCAGGGTCTGCTTGCGCTCGTAGTCGTCGGGCACCATCTTCGTGTTGCCCTTGCTCACTTCGAGGAAGTAGCCGAAGACCCGATTGTAGCCCACTTTCAGATTGGCGATACCCGTGCGGGCCCGCTCTTCGGCCTGGAGCGTGGCGATCCAGTCGCGCCCGCCGCGGACAAGCTGATGGAGCCGGTCGAGGTCCGCGTTGTATCCGTCTTTAAAAATATTGCCTTCCGTGACGGCGAGGGGCGGGTCATCGACGATGGCTTGGTCAATCCACGACGCCACGTCGGCCAGCGGGTCGAGTTGCGTGCGCAACTGGCACAGCAAATCCGATTCCGCGTGGGCGAGGGCCTCCAGAATCGCCGGGAGCCGATTCAGAGAATTGCCGAGGGCCTTTAAGTCGCGACCGTTGCCCGACTGGGCCGTAAGCCGCCCAAGCAGTCGCTCCAGATCCGCCACGCCCTTCAGTCCGTCGCGCAGGGCCATGCGAAGCTGGGTGTCGTCGAAACATTCCTCCACGGCGTTGAGGCGCTCCTGGATCGCGGCGACATCGAGCAGCGGATGGAGTATCCACTGGCGGAGCTTGCGCCCGCCCATGCTGGTGAGGGTCTTGTCGAGTACGCCGAGGAGCGTGCCGCGCTTGGATTTTTCCACCTGCGATTCAATGAGCTCGAGGTTGCGCTGGGTGTTGCCATCGAGGACCACGAAGCCGCTGGGGTTGTAGCGCCGGGGCAGTTGAATCTGAGGCACGCGCTCGCGCTGGGTCTCGCGGATATAGGCGAGGACGGCCCCGGCGCAACTCGTGGCCAGGGGCGCATCGTGAAGCCCCACGCCCTTGAGGCTGTTCAGCCCGAAAAGGTGGATGATCTGTTCCTCGCCCCAGGCGCGATCGAAGTCGTCCGCCTTGCGCGTGGTGAAGGTGAGCTGGGGAAAGGCGTAACGGAGTTTTTCGAGGAGCGGAGCTTCCATGTCGGACGCCACGAGCACCTCGGAGGGCGCGATGCGCACCAGCTCGTCCACGAGGATGCGTTCGAGGTTCACCGCGAGGGTCCCCGCCTCGCCCTCCACCTGGGCCGTGATGAATTCGCCCGTGCTCACGTCCACAAAGGCGAGGCCGCCGACGGTGTGATTTACCGCAAGCGCGCCGAGATAATTATTGGTCCGCTCGTCGAGCAGTTCGGGCTCCATCACCGTACCGGGGGTGACGGTGCGGACAATTTCCCGCTTCACGATGCCCTTGGCGAGCTTTGGGTCTTCCATCTGATCGCAGATGCTGACCGTGCGCCCGCGCTTGATGACCTTGGCGATGTAGTTGTCCACCGCGCGCACCGGCACACCGCACATGGGAATGCGGGCGTCCTTGTCGGCGCCATCGCGCGAGGTCAGGGAAAGCCCGAGCAATTCCGCCGCCTCTACGGCGTCCTCGAAAAAAAGTTCGTAGAAGTCGCCCATGCGAAAAAACAGCAGGGAATCCGGCGCGAGGGCCTTGGCCTCCATGAACTGGCGCACCATGGGCGTCACCTGATTGGGGGAAATTTCGCTGAGCTTTAGCCATGTGTGGTTCATGGCGGGGATTTTAGCAGTTGACAGTGGACAGTTGACAGTTGATGACGCGGCGCTATCGGACGGATACGACCGATAGGACAGATTGGATCGACGATATCGGTCTTATTCGTCTTATCGGTCGTATCCGTCAAGTCCCGAACGGGCAACTGGACCCCATCTTCGCTGTCCACTGTCCACTGTCAACTGTCAACTGTCAACTGTCAACTGCCCTGTGCTACACTTTGCCCTCAATCTGGAGCGGTGTATCCGCCCGCAGTGTGAAGCCCCCTAAGAATCGGCCGTCGCCATGGTACGCAAACCAAAATTAACCGAAGTTGTCGCAATCAAGGCCCTGATCGACGCTGCAGTGGCCCAGGGCAGCGTCTTGCCCCGCGAACTTTCGGAGCTGTATGAAAACGTTCGGGATTTCTACGTCTATATCGATGAGGAAGGCCTGGGCGGCTGTGTCGCGCTGCACATCGACATGGTGGATCTGGCAGAGGTGCGTTCACTGGTGGTGGCGGAAGGCCGCCGCGGGCGCGGCATTGGCGAGCAGTTGGTAAAGGCGGTGCTGGGCGAGGCGCAGGGGCTGAATATAGCCCGGGTCTACGCGCTCACCCGCGTGCCCCAGTTCTTTCTCAAAATAAACTTTCGCGAAGTGGACAAGCTCGAGCTGCCCTACAAAGTCTTCAAGGACTGTATGCGGTGTCGGCTTTTCCCCGGATGCGACGAAGTGGCCATGGTGTGTGATTTGCCCGTCACGAGCGAATCCGCGGAGGCGGCCGGGCTTACGCTGGCGGCCAGGGAGTAAGGTACGTTGATTTCGGAAACCCTCGGATTTCTGGGTTATGGCAACATGGGCGCGGCCATCCTCGAAGGGCTCATCGGCCTGGGCACTGTGGACAAGACCCGCGCGCTGGCCTATGATCCCTCCCCCGCGCGCTGCGCGGAAGCCGAGCGCATCGGCGTGACCCGCGCCCCATCCCTCTCGGAGCTCGTCTCCCGTTCGGGCGTCGTCATTCTCGCGGTGAAGCCTCAGGTTATGGGGGCCGTGCTGGACGAAGTGAAACCCGCGCTTAAACCGGGCACGCTGGTAATTTCGATCGCGGCCGGAATCTCCATCTCCTTTATCCAGTCGCGACTGGCCACAGGCACACCCGTGATCCGCGTCATGCCCAACACCCCCTATCTGGTCCATGCCGGCGCTTCCGGCATGGCCCCCAGCGCGGAGTGCGGCGCCGCACAGATCGAGATCGCGCGCGAAATCTTCGCGTCCATGGGTATCGCCGAGGTGGTGGAAGAATCCGCCATCGACGCCATTACCGCCCTGAGCGGCAGCGGTCCGGCTTATTTCTTCTACATGGTGGAGTGTCTGGTGGAGGCGGCCGTGGCCCAGGGCCTGGATCGCGCCATGGCCGAGCGCCTGGCAGGCCAGACGCTCTACGGCGCGGGAAAGCTCCTGAAGGAAACGGGAGAAGCCGCCGGCGAACTTCGAAAGAAGGTAACGTCGCCCGGTGGAACTACTGAGGCCGCGTTGAACGCTTTCCGGGCCGAAGGTCTTGAAAAGACGGTCGGCGTGGCGGTGTCGGCGGCGGTGAAGCGTTCCCTGGAGTTGGGGGCGTAGAAGGAATCGGCGACCTGGCGCGGGGTTGCAGGGACGCTGGGATGAATCGAGCCGAGTCATTCTGCTGTCCCTGTAGTCCCTGCCGTCCCTGTGATTTCTCAGGTGGTCATGCGGGTTCTAAATAGAACGAAACATTTTCAGCGAATCACGGATACACTATGGAAAAGAACAACATCATGGACGAGGTGCTGGGCGATACCCTCACCCTGAACACCAGCGACTTGTACAGCGCCGATTTCCGGACGACCTTCCGCGGTTTTGACAAGACGCAGGTGACCTCCCTGCTGGAGCGGGCGGCGGACGCCTTTGACCAACTCCAGCGCCAGGTGGAAGAACTGAAGAAGACGACGGAGGCGCAGAAGGAACAGATTGTGCGCTATGAGGCGATGGAGCAGACGCTGGTGGAAGCGCTCGCCAACGCCCAGAAACTGGGCGAGAACACCATTGAGCAGGCGCGGCGCGAGGCGGAGCTGATCCGCGAGGACGCGCGTCTGGCCCGCGAGGCGGCGCTGAATAACGCCGGGGCGGTGCCGGAAGCGCTCCGCGATGAAGTGAATCACCTGCGGGCCATGCGCAAGCGACTGAAGGCCGATTTGCGGGCGGTGCTGGATATCCACGGCGCGCTGCTCCGCGGCGACGGCGAGTCCAAGCTGGAGTTCGAGCGATTCGCTCCCGCGGATGGCGCGGCCTATTTGATCGGTGGCGGTGAATACGATCAGGAAACTGCCCCGGCACACGGCCACGATGCGGACATCACCGTGATCGAGCCCGACCACGAAGAAACCGGCTACCGCCGGGAGGAGTAATCCATGGGTGCAGCCCTGTTAGTCCTGGCGGCCTCGCTTTGCGCGGACCAGCCGGATTTCGACGCCTTCTTCAAGGAATTTGCGGCCAAGCGGGCCAACGTTCAGGTCCTCCAGGCGGATATTGTGGAGTACACTTCCCAGTTTGAAGAGGTGACGAACCGCAATGGTCGCGTGGTCTTCGGCAAGCCCCGCCGCATCGTCTTCCGCTATACCGAAGAAGATCCCGTCATGCTCATTGATGATCGACGGGTCTATGAGTTCGATCCTCAGGAAGAGCAGCTCCAGATCTATGATATCGAAGACAGCCCCGAGGCCAGCATTTTCTTCCTGGGCTTCGACAACGACGCGGGTGCACTGCGCGAGGCCTACGATGTCCACCTGTTTACCGTCGAGAACGAACAGGGCAATCAGGGCATCAAGATAACGCCTTTCAAAGAGAACATGGACAACGCGCCGTTCCAGGAGGTGAGCATCTACCTGCGCACGGAGGACTTCCTCCCCTACCGCATCCACATCACCTTCGACGATGAAACACGCATGTGGACGGAGTTCAGCAATTACAAGGTGAACAAAGGTCTGGAGCCTTCAGAAACCCAGATCCGCATCCCCGCGGGCACCCGCGTGATCGAGAATGGCGAAGTGACCATCCATTCCGTGCCCGACGGCGGCCAGTTGATGCCGCCCGAGGCCATCGACACGGGCAAGCCCGCCGATGCGCCCGCCGATGCGCCCGCCACGCCCGACAAAGCGGAGCAACCCGCGACGACGCCCCCCGCGCTGGTACAGGAAAAGGAACTGCCCGCACCATGAGGCCGTTAATCCTCGCCTCTGGATCACCCCGGCGCCAGAGCCTTCTGGGCGCCCTCGGGGTGGAGTTTCGCGTTGTCACCAGCAACGCCCACGAACCCAACACGGGCGACACACCGGCGGAAATTGTCATTAAGAACGCCATCATCAAGCGGGACGATGTGGCGGCAACGACCTCGGAACCCGCCATCATCATCGCTGCCGACACGCTGGTCTTCTACGAAGAACATGTGCTGCCCAAACCGGTGGATCTCGACGACGCGCGCCGCATGCTGCGGCTGCTTTCGGGTAAGACGCATCAGGTTCTCACGGGGCTGGCCCTTGTCGATACGGTGACCGGCCAGACCGTGGAAGGTGCCGAGACGACCGATGTGACCTTTCGCGACTTGAGCGATGACGAGATCGAACATTTTGTGCACATCGTGGAACCGCTGGACCGCGCGGGAGCCTACACGGTGGACGGACCGGGCACGCTGATCGTGGCGTCCTACCGGGGATGCTACCAGAATGTACTGGGACTGCCCATGGTCCGGCTCTACGGTCTCATGGGCAAGCTGGGGGTGGACTTGTTCGCCGCGATGGACAAAGAAGGCGCAAGGTTTCTTTAGCCCCGGGGGCGGGTCCATGGAGACCCGCGACAGGGATCCCATCGTTCATGCCCCCCGAAACCGCCCTCCGCGTGCGGCCAACCCGCGCCCCATGCTATGCTACGCATATTTCTGTGGAAGGCATTCGAGACAGGAGACAGGCGTACATGGAGCTGCATACAGACGAGATCTGGGAACGGGTTCGCGCGGAAGCCACGGCGGACGCCCAGTGCGAGCCCATGCTGGCCAGCTTCATCTACTCCATCATCCTCAATCACACGTCGCTGGAGGATGCCCTGAGCTTCCAACTTGCGGGCAAGCTGGAAAGCCACACCCTCACGGCGGTTTCGCTGCGCGACTTGATCGATGAAGCCTTTTACAACGATTCAGATATCGGCGCGGCCATCCGGGCCGACATGGTGGCCGTGTGTGATCGCGATGCGGCCTGCAACAAGTACTCCACGCCCCTGCTCTATTTCAAGGGCTATCAGGCCATCCAGGCCTATCGCGTGGCCCACTATTACTGGAAGCAGGATCGCCACGACTTGGCACTGTTTCTCCAGAGCCGGATTTCGGAGGTTTTCGGCGTGGATATCCACCCCGCCGCCCGGATCGGGCGGGGCATCCTGCTGGATCACGCCACGAGCGTCGTAATCGGCGAGACCGCCGTGGTGGAGGACAACGTCTCGATGCTCCACGAGGTCACGCTCGGCGGCACGGGCAAGGAGACGGGTGATCGCCATCCCAAGGTCCGTCAGGGCGTGCTTATCGCGGCAGGCGCCAAAATCCTCGGCAACGTGGAGATCGGCGAGGGCGCCAAAGTCGGCTGCGGCGCCGTGGTCCTCGAAAATGTGGCGCCCCATACCACGGTGGTGGGTGTCCCCGCGCGGCCCGTCGGCGTCACCCTCTCCCATTCACCGGCCCTCGACATGGATCACCGTATCTATTATGAGGATTTTGAGGCCGGGCACGGGATCTGACCCGCCCCCTACAGCAAGGGCGACACAAGCCTGCAGATGCCTTCCGCCCATTCGCGCGCCAGGGTGAGCGGCTTGGGTAGCCAGGTTTCGCATTCTGGAAACATGCCTTCAAACCAGCCTTCGATCGCCCGGATCTCGTCCGCACTGTGATGAAACAGCGCGATTTCGAAGTTCAGATACATGCTCCGCATATCCAGATTCGGTGAGCCCGAAACAGCGAGGGATGCGTCGAAGAGCAACAACTTGGTGTGAATCATCCCCCTCGGATACGCGTAGACCCGCGCACCGGCTTCGTGCAGTCGCCGCAAGGAGGGACGACGCGCCCAATCGGCGATTCGATGATTGGAACGCCTGGGGATGACGATTCTGACATCCCGCCCCATTCTCGCCTGAAGGGCCAGCGCTTTCAAAAGATGCTCATCGGGAACGAAATAGGGCGTCACGATCCAGACGCGCTCTTCCACCCCGCCGATGGCGCTCACCAGCGCATCGTGCATCGTGTCGTCGGGACAATCCGGACCACTGGCGGCCACCTGCACAATGCTCGAACCTTCCACCGGGCAGGCCGGGAGAGAAACCGCTATGCTCTCCTGCTCCACGCCCGTGGCATACTGCCAATCATTCAGGAAGATGTCCTGCACGTCGCAGACGGCCGGCCCGCTCAGGAAGACACTTGCATCGCGAAAACGGGTGGGGCTCGGCTCGGGCCCCATGAACAGCGTACTCAGATTCATGCCACCCACCATGGCCGAGGCGTTGTCCACCACCACCAGCTTGCGGTGGTTGCGGAGGTTGGCCGACCAGCGGCGACGCACAGGCAGCACGGGCAGAAAGTGCCCCACCGCGCCGCCCGCTTCAAGCAGGGGCTTCACAAAACCGCGCCGCGTCCACGTGGACCCCAGGCTGTCCAGCAGCAGACGAACTTCCACCCCTTCCTGGGCCTTGCGGGCGAGCACGTCCACAATGGCCCGCCCCACCTCGTCCCGTCCAAGTATAAAAGTCGTAACATGGATAGAGTGCTTCGCGCGCTCCATCAGGGCGATCAGTTCATGAAACGCCGTTTCGCCATTGAAATGAATCTCCACCTGATGACCGGCTCGCGGCGGGGGCATGGAGCCCGATCGCAGCACGCGATCCGCCAGACACAGGGGCGCCATGGGCACGGACGGTGTGCCCGCACCCGCGTCGAAGAGGTCCGCTTTGCGCTCGCGTACCATCCGAAACTTGCGCCCGCCAAACAGGATGTACAGTGGCACGCCCACATAGGGAATCAGCACGATGGCCATGGCCCAGGCCATCGTGCCGCTCGGCTGTCGGTTATTCCGGAACACATCGGTCAGCAGCACAATCGCGAGAAGGAAACTGACCACGGCGATGGAATGTTCGAGAAGGTATATCACGCGGGGCCGCCTGGAAAGATGTCGTTTAACTGCTTCGGGTTCATGCCTTGAAGTGTAGCGCCGTCCGCGCTTTGAAGCAATCCCGCCCCCTGTGTTGTAATATGCTCCACGCCAACGTGTGGGAGTCGCGCATGAATTTCAGCCGCATCAACAAGCATACGGTCCTCTCCAGCGGCCTGCATGATGCCGATATACGCCCTCCCGCGCTCATGAACGAGTTTCGACGCCTTTCCGTCCGGGATGCCGCCGCCTTTTTTCCCATCGAACTTCGAGAAGCCGTGCCCTGCCCGGGATGTGGAATCGACGCGCCTCAGCCGGCCTTCGAAAAAGATGCCTTTACCTGGGTTCAATGTGCCGAATGCCGTTCGGTCTACGTCTCCCCCCGCCCCTCCGCGGCGCTACTTGACGATTTCTATGCGAAGTCCGAAGCCAGCCGCTTCCGAAAGGGCCAGTTTGCCGATGGGAGCGCCGCCCAGCGACGTCATCACCAGCTTCGCAACAACGCCCTGTGGATGGCTCAGTTGGCCGAAGCCCAGGGCCTGCCCCCGCAGTCCGATTATGCCGACTTCCGCACCTACATTCCCGCCCTGTTTGAGGAAGTGGCCGCGCTCGATTTCTTTGGCAGGCTCTACAGCATCGAGCCCCAGTTCGGGAACAACGATTCTGTCGCACACGTCACAAGCCTCCATACCGCGCCACCTCTGGATGCCATCAGCGCATTTGAGAAGCTGGAGCACCAGCACGCGCCCGGCGCCTTTCTCGGCACGCTTCACGAGCGGCTCAAGCCCGGCGGACTACTTTTCGTTACCACGCGCACAAGCTCCGGCTTCGACCTGCAGTTGCTGTGGGACAGGGCGCCCTATATCTTCGCGCCAGAGCACCTGAACCTCCTTTCCATCGAGGGTATCGAGCGGACACTACAACGGAGTGGCTTCGAACTGATAGAATTAAGCACCCCCGGCCAGTTGGATGTTGAGCTGGTGCTGCAGGCCTGCTCGGCCGATCCGAGCATCGTGCTGCCGCCCTTCGTCAGCGAACTGCTGGCCCGGCGCGACCGCTTCGCCCACGCGGACTTTCAGGCTTTTCTCCAGAAACACCGCCTGAGTTCCCACGTGCGGGTGGCGGCGCGAAAGGTTTAGACCAGCCCATATACTTAAGACATAAAAGACCGAAAAGACGTAAAGGATATCTCACTCCCGATGAGGCTGAGTCGAACAGTCCCTTAGGTCCTTTCCGTCCTTTATGTCCTATAAACCCGCAATAAGGAGTATCCCTTGTACAAGTTAGCCGAAATCCACGCCGGTGTTTCCAGCGTGCAGGAATATGTCAACGCCTATTCGCAGCGCCTCTTCGACATCATGAACCAGCTCGACAAAGACGCCATCGCCGCCACCGTCGCTGCCGTTGAACAATGCAGCAAGAACGGCAATACCCTCTTCAGCATGGCCAACGGCGGCAGCGCGGCCTCCGCGTCCCACTTGGTCAATGACCTCGTCGCGGGTTGCTTTATCGAAGATCAGCCCCGCCTGCGCACCCTGTGCCTCAGCGACAATATCGCCACGGTCACCGCCCTGGGCAACGACGCCGGCTTTGACCACATCTTCTCCCACCAGCTTCGCGTCCACATGCGCCCCGGCGACGTGGTCATCGCCATGTCGTGCAGCGGCAACAGCGAAAACCTGATCCAAGCGGTGGACTACGCCAACGCCAACGGCGCCACCACCATCGGCTATTGCGGCTTTGACGGCGGTCGCCTGGCCGAAAAGTGCCAGATCAAGGTGCTGATCCCCGCCACGAAGGACGAGTACGGTCCTGTGGAAGATGTGTTCAATATCCTCGGCCATATCCTGATTACCTGGATCGCCATGTCGCGCGGGAAGCACCTGCACCACTGACCGGGAGTCCAAGGAATGTGGCACAGCTCAACGACGCGCATGGGCGGGCGTCCCGGCTGTGATTTACCATACTCAGGGAACTGGGCCACACATGACCGCAACACCCCAAATACGCGCCGCCATCATCGGCCTGGGCAAGATGGGCCAGCTCCGCACGCGCGAACTGCTCGCGCGGGAAGACGTGGAAATCTGTTGCGGTTATGACCCCGCGCCGGAAAGCTTTCGGGCGCAACACCCCGGTATCCCGTGTGTCTCTGCAATCGAAGATATGCTCACGCCGGGCGTGGATGTCGTCTGGGTTTGCACGCCCAATGCCATCACGCCCGGCATGGTTGTCGCCGCGCTCGAAGCGGGCAAGCACGTTTTCTGCGAGAAGCCTCCAGGCCGCTCGGTGTCCGATATCCAGCGCATCCGCGAGGCCGAAGCGGCCCACCCCGGCCAGAAACTCGCCTTCGGCTTTAACCACCGATTTCATGCCGGCATTCTGGAAGCCCACCGGCTCGCATCCAGCGGCCGTCTGGGCGAAATCCTCTGGATCCGCGGAATCTATGGCAAGGCGGGCGGCGCGGATGCCTGGCGTGGTGATCGCGCAATGGCGGGCGGCGGCATCCTCCTCGATCAGGGCATCCACCTCCTCGATCTCTGCGAGATGTTCCTGGGCGACATCGTGGAGGTGAAAAGCATGGTCGCCAGCACGGGAGGTGCCAAGGGCATGGAGGACAACGCCTTTGCTTTGCTGCGGGATGGCAGCGGGCGTATCGCCCAAATCCACAGCTCCGCCACGCAATGGAAGCATCGCTTCAGCTTCGAGGTTTATCTGAGCGGCGGTTACCTGTCCGTCAACGGCATCCTCACGAGCACCCGCAGTTACGGCGACGAGACGCTCACCGTTGCCCGGCGCTCGGCCCTGCCGGGACCACCCACGGAAGAAACCATCTACTTCGATGAGGACCCGAGTTGGGCGGCCGAGATCGACGCCTTTCTGCGATGTGTTCGCGACGACAGCCCGGTTATTTCGGGCAGTTCACTGCAAGCCCTGCGTGCCATGGAGCTCGTCCACGACATTTACCGCGGCGACGAATCGTTCGCGAATAGATAAAATCGGTCGTATCGGTCCAATCCGTCCTATTCCAAGCTATACCCCGCCCGCGCCCGCTTGCTATACTTCCCCTGCAGGGCCTCGCCCACACCATCCAACGCTTTTCCCCCGATTCGAAAGGGTTCTTTTCATGCGTATTCTCGCCGCTGGTGGCGCTGGTTATATCGGTTCCGTACTCGTGCCCATGCTCCAGGAGCATGGCTATGATGTTGACGTGGCCGACCTGCTCTGGTTTGGTAATCACCTGCCCGAAGGTACGCCCATCATCCAGAAAGATCTCTTCAACATGACCGATGCGGACCTCAAAGGTTACGATCAGGTCATCTTCCTGGCCGGTCTTTCCAACGATCCCATGGCGGAATTCAATCCCGCCATGAACTTCATCCAGAACGGCGCCCTTCCGTCCTATCTCGCCTTTCAGGCCAAGCGCGCCGGTGTAAAGCGCTTCGTCTATGCGTCTTCCTGCTCGGTCTATGGCTACACCGTCAACGAACTCTACGATGAAGACGCGCCCGTCACCTGCGCCTATCCCTACGGCATTTCCAAACTGGCGGGCGAGCATGGCGTGCTGCAACTGCAGGATAACACCTTCTCCACCATCGCCCTGCGCCAGGGCACGGTCTGCGGGCACAGCCCCCGGATGCGCTTCGACCTCATCATCAACACCATGTTCAAATGCGCGATCCTCGACGGCGAGATTACTGTGAACAACCCCTCCATCTGGCGGCCCCTGCTCGACGTGCGCGACACCGCGAGCGCTTTCCTTCGCGCTGTGCAGGCGGACAAAACCATCAGCGGCGTCTTCAATGTGGCAAAGGACAATTTCACCGTGGGCCAGGTGGCCGACTTCGTGAAGGATGAAGTGGAAGCCTGCACGGGGAAAAAAGTGAAGATCCGAATCAAGGATATCCAGGACTTCCGCAACTACAAGGTGAGCTGCGAGCGCGCCAAGACCTATCTCGGATTCCAGCCCAAGTACGCCATCACCGACATTACCCGGGCACTTTACGAGAACCTCGCCAGCTACGGCGATCTCGGCCAGAAGAACTATTACAATATCGAAGTTTTTAAAGGGCTGTAGATCGCGAGCGCGGGTTTTCTTACCCGCGTATCTTGCAGCGTAGTGGCACGTATAAAACGGACAGAAAAGTCCGTTTCCGCTTTTACGCGCCGTCCCGCAGGGACAGCAGCGCCTCGGCAATCTGGAGATCCTCTTCGGTTTTGATGATGTGCCCCGCAAGACGATCCAGCACAAAGAAGCCCACACGCCCCGCGTAGGTCGCCGTGTTTCCCGCCTCGAAAGCAGCCAGATAGGCCTCGCGCCGCCAGCCGGTGATGCTCCAACAGATTCGCTGGATAGGCCTCAGCTCCTGGGAGTTGGTCTTCTCCGTGAAGCTGAAATTCACCGGTACGCCGTCCAGCGCGCACTCAATCTGTTCGTGGGTGCAGCTCAGCAGGGTGTCCTCGCCGCCCTGCGCCATCGCCGCCACGAATTCGCACACCTGCCCCGCCGTGAGCAGGGGCGCAATCGAGTGGACTTGAAAGACCCGCTCGCAGGGATGGGCCAGCAGAAACTCGTGGACAAATTGCTCGCTGGTGGCCGTGTTATTGGCCAGGGCCTCGGGGCGTTGGTGAAAGCCCACCCCCTCGGCCGCAGCAAGTTCGCCGAATGCTTCATGCTCCGAGTTCACCCAGATTTCATCAAAACAGCCCGCCGCCCGGCACTTGCGGATTGCCCGTACTATCGTGGGAACGCCCCCGAGCTCCCGAAGGTTCTTCTGCTTCAGGCGCTGGCTGCCCATGCGCGCGGGGATCATGGCGATGTTCATGGTGAGTGCAATACCCGAGTTACTGTTTTGGAGTTGTCCGCGAAGGCGGGCGCGCCGGCTGGGTCAAGGACATAGAGGACACAAGGGACATAAAGGACCACGATGGTAATGGACCGGCGCCGATTGCTGGAAACATGGAGCGGAGTTGCCGAAGTCCTTTGGGTCCTTTACGGCCTTCGTCCTCAAAAGCGCATCACA
This sequence comes from Candidatus Hydrogenedentota bacterium, assembly GCA_016791475.1. NCBI lineage: Bacteria > Pseudomonadati > Candidatus Hydrogenedentota > Candidatus Hydrogenedentota bacterium. The sequence continues at coordinate 46,165 of JAEUWI010000001.1, read as the reverse complement.
GCGGCCTAACGCATGACAATTTCACCTTGATCACCACCTTGCGCACGTTTTCCGAGACGCCCGTCGCGCTCTTCTGCGCGGTGTGTCCGTCCTCCGGGAAAAACACCGAAAAGTAGCGGGGCCGATTGACCACGGTACCCGTCGGTTGTTCCGGCCGCACATACAGGGCGTAATCCAGCTCGCTGTTGTAGGGCGTGTCCACCGCCAGGCCGTCCAGAACGAACCAGTCGATGGCTTCCGTACCTTCCAGCGACATCTGAATGTCCACGTACTTCTCGTGGGCCTCGACGGTCGTGCCTTCCATTCCGCGCGTGGGATAGCTCATCACGCGATAGAGCAACTCGTCGCCTTGGATGGACTCAAGCCCGGTCCCGTCGGGACTGTCGACAGGGAGTTTCTCCAGAAACTCAAAGGCCGCGGTCCAGGTGGGCCCGGTGAAATAATTCCGCCAGAGGGAAAGATCGGCAGCGATCATGATGCAAACTCCGGGAGACCCAAATCGCGCAACAGATTCCGCACCGCCTCGGTCTCCATCTGGAGGCGGCAGCGTTCCGTGTAGGTGCCCACGTGGGGCGTAAGAAGGACCTGCTCATAACGGGTGAGCGGCCCGGTGTAGGGCTCTTCCCAGAAGGCGTCGAACCAAACCCCCGCTACCTTACCCGAATCCAGCGCGGCGAGCAAGGCGGCCTCGTCCACGAGCCCGCCGCGCGCCCCATTGAGCAGGAGAACACCGGGCTTCATCAGGTCGAAGGCACGATCGTCCAATAGGCATGCTTCGCCACTGGCATGGAGCGAGACGATGTCGGCCCATGGCAGGCTGGTGGCTCTATCCGTAAACCGAACGCCTCTGGTGAGTATCGCCGGATCCATGTCCAAATCGAATGCGCGCACCTCGGCGCCAAAGGCGAGGAGCAGGTCGCCCACGCGCTTCCCAATGCGCCCGTAGCCGATGAGCAGCACCTTAGCGCCGCGCAGCCCCATTCCGATGGATTTCGTCCATTCACCCCGGTGCAAGGCCGCGTTCGTGGGGATAAGTTGCCGCGCCAGACAGAGCAGCGCCGCCATGGTCATCTCCGCCACCGCGTCGATCGGCCCGTCGGGCGTACTCGAAACCGCCACGCCAAAGTCCCGCGCGGCGTCAAAGTCCACATTGGCCACGCCAATCCCCACACGCGCCAGCGCCTTCAGGCGCGGACGTGCGGATTCCAGCACCGCGCGATTCAGCGGCTCCAGCCCGGCGATCAAGCCGTCCACCCCTTCGAGGTGCGCGATGATCTCGGATTCCGTCAGTCGACGCCCAAAGGGATTGGGCTTGATGATGCAGCCCGCCGCTTCCAGCATCCGCAGCGGGGTGTTGTCCTTCTCCGCAAAGCTGGAGGGACCTATGGCAACAACTGGAGGCATGGAGAATCCTTCAGGGACAGAATATGGTTCCGCCATCGTACGACACATCCTTTACCTGACGAAAGTGGAAACTGTGCCACTGCGTCGATTGGCTATTTCCTCGACGCGTGATATTGCCAGGTCATATTTACCGGCAAGCCCAACTGCGAGTTCACGCGCGAGCACGCGGTCTTCGACAATTTCTGCCAGAATACACTCCGCTCTGAGAATCGACTGGGTGCTTGCGATTCGCATGTATTCCGCCAGTTGCTTGCAGGGTTCTCCACGAAGGAGTATCTGCCCGCTTTGCCCGAAGAAGACTATATGGTCTTCGGACAGGAGCGATTCGATTTCTTCCGCTTTCTTTAAGTCCGCGGCTGCCTCGCCATCTTCACTGGCTTCTTGAGGAGCCCACACGCGACCTGTAGCGTAGTCATAATTCTCTGGAAAGATTCCCTCCTTCGTCGTCCGATCTCGATACCTCACCGCGATATTCCTACCGTACATCTGCTCGTCATCTACCACTTCTGCAATGATTGATTGTGTCTTTAGGAACTCTAAGACCGCGTTCCTGCTGATTTTCGCGGAACTTGCGCGCAACGTCTCGGGATAAAGTCGAAATACCACATAGTCCCGAAGCTCCTTTGTTGTTTCAAACTGACCGGTCTCAGGAAGTGTCGGAACCGTTCTCTCCGCCAGTTGGGAATCGAGTTTTGAAATCTGCACGGGAACACCGTTTACTACAACGGACCGAATGCCAACTTCGTCCCGCGTTACCGTTACGGAATATGGAGGCGACACGAGTTCCCCATTCAAGAAAACCAATCCCTTGTCAATCCCGCCTTTCGCTGGAGGCGCGACTGGTGGCACTTGACGGACCCAATTCGACAGGTCCGCCTCCGAAAGCTCGGGCCTATATGTTGGGTGAAGGGATAGTTGATATACATGCCAAGCCCCATCCTCTTGGAGTTTGCAGTACAGCGATCCACCGAAACTGGCGATATACTCCATCCAGGATTCCAATGATGCAACTCTTGTCGGATGCAAAATCGAAACGAATGTGTTACAGGAGACATCAAAAACGACGGGCTTCCCAGTCTTTTCTGCGACCTTCTCCAACAGTTCTCGTGTCTCAACACATCGCGCGAGTATTCGATAATTGCCATCGCTAACGGCCGTGATTTCGAGGTGGCCTATGGGCAAATCTCTCCTGAGATCAGCGTACGCAGTGCCCACTGCGAGCCCAACGACCAAGAGCCCGGTCAAGCACGCTAGCAACGCACATGACAGGAAGCTTTCGGAATCCAAGCCCCGCCGCCTCCTGGGGTTGCTATTGTTTGTTTCCGGCGAACCTGGTGCCCGATTACAGATTGGCGCTGGTTGCATTGTTATCCGTTTCCTTCTGAAGTTGAACGATAAGCAATACCATCACATCGACTAAGAGCGTCTATGTTCGAAACTCCTGACAATAGGGAGCATTAGTCGACTCAGCAACTACAAGGAGCCCCACCGAAATGCTAAGTCAAAGTCTCCATACCGCCGTTGATAAACCACGGGTACCTCCCTGCGTCCCTACAGCCGCGCTCCGAAATACCTCATGTTTCCCTCCACCCAGCCGCGTACCAGCAGCTTGGCATCCCGCCATCGTCCGGCCAGACACCACGACACCACCCGCGTTTTCAGCCAGATCCCATTCCCCAGCGTAAACACCGTCATCCTCACCCAGTCCCCCTCGTAGCCCTTCAGCATCGCATAGACGCTATGGGCCTCCTGCAACCGAATCGCCTCGCCCCGCTTCACCTCGCTGCCGTGGTGCCAAAACACCCCGTCCGCCACAAAGCAAAACTTCGCCTCCGCCCGCTTCGCGCGGATGCACAGATCGCTGTCCTCGAAGTAATAGGGCAGTTCCTCGTCGAAGCCCCCCAGCGCATCAAACAGCGTCTTCGGCATGCCCAGATTGCAGCTCGGCCCCGTGTTGGCCCGCTCCTGCCGGCACCGCAGGCTTTTCCCCAGAAAGGTCGAACGCCGGGGCACCGACTGCACGCGCCCGCCCAGGAAATCCACCACATTCCCCAGCAGCACGGTATGGCCATCGTCTCCCGCCAGCATGGCCTCCAGCCAGCCCGTCGCCACCTCGCCATCCGCGTCCAGAAAGAGCAAGAGCCGCCCCGATGCTATGCACGCCGCATGATTTCGCGCCGCCGACGGCCCCAGGGCTTTCTCCGTCACATCCAGCCGAACCCAGGGATACCCCTCCGCCACGGCCGACGCTGTGCCATCACATGAGGCATCGTCCACTACGATCACCTCCACATCCCCGCGCCCGCGCAATTCCCTCGCAAGCGAATCCAGCAACGCGCAAAGAAGCGTACGCCGATCGCGCGTGGGGATAATGACCGAGGCAAGCATGGCGCACCTTCGTTGGCAGAGAACAGTGGAAAAATCGGACGGATAGGACCGATAGGACGGATTATATCATATCGGTCGAATCGGTCCTATCCGTCCTATGGGTCGAGCCACGCTCGATACCCTTTGTCAATTGTCAATTGTCAATTGTCCATTGTCAATTGCAAAATGCTATGCTCTTCGTCGGACGCCATCCCCGGCGTCCGCGGAGACGAAACGCTGTGTACGGCCATCGCGGCCGGACGGGACTGCAACGCGCGCCGCGCGCCATTCGATCAGCCTGGCGGCGCCTGGGAAGACCATCATGAATAAGAACGATACCATCTATCTCGTGTCCAACGGAGACTTCCGCGACGCCCCCTGCGAAGTCTGCTGGCCCATGCAGGACACCACCCTGAAGGAAGTGCAGAAAGCCTTCAAGAAGCTCGGTTACAAAACCGAGATCGCCACAAAGTACGATGCGAAGAAGAAGCACGGCTTCATCCGCCGCCAGTCCGAAGGCGCGGCCGTCTTCTCGAAGATCGACCCGAAGGCCCCCGTGGTCATCGTGCTGAGCTGCTGGGCCTATGCCCACCACGTCTGCGGCCCGCTTCAGTCCCACGAAGGCCCGAAGCTCCTGCTCGGCAACTTCGACGGCACGTGGCCCGGCCTGGTGGCCCTGCTGAACCATGCGGGCACCCTGGACCGCCTCCACGTGAAGCATTCGCGCATCTGGACCGACAGCTTCCTGAAGGACGACTACTTCATGGAGAAGCTGGGCGAGTGGTGCGCGAAGGGCGAGATCAAGCATAGCACCAAGCACCTCACCGACGCGGACAAGGCGAAGCTCAGCAGCGCCGCCGATAAACTCGGCAAAGAGCTCGCCGCCGACATCAAGAAGAACCGCCGCATCATGGGCCAGCTCGATCCGGGCTGCATGGGCATGCTCAACGCCGTCATGGACCCTGCGCACCTTGGCAAGATCGGCCTGCCCATCGAATACCTCAACCAGTCCGACCTGGTGGCCGAAATGGCGCTGGTGAGCGATGAAGAAGCCCAGAAGCACCTCGACTTCCTCGTCAAGAAAGGCGCATGGTTCGACTGGGGCACCGATCCCGCCAAGAACCTCGTCCACAGCCAGGTCATCGAGCAGATGAAAATGTACGCCGCCGCCTGCCGCTTCGTCGAGCGCTACGGCCTCGCCGCCATCGGCATCCCCTACCAGCTCGGCCTCATGCGCGTCTGCGCCGCCTCCGACCTCGTCGAGGGCATGCTGAACAACATGGACCGACCCGATGTGAAGGATCCGGAAACGAAGAACGTCGTGAAGAAGGGCAAGGCCATCCCCCACTTCAACGAAGGCGACATGGGCGCGGGCGTGCCCCAGTTGCTCATGCACGACATCCTGGAGCGCAAGGGCCTGCCGACGGAAACGACCCTCCACGATGTGCGCTGGGGCCGCGACTTCGACGGCAAGTTCGTCTGGGTCTTCCTCATCTCCGGTGCTGCGCCCCCCGCGCACTACGGCGGCTGGAAGAAAACCAAAGTCTTCCGCCAGGCCGCCATGTACTTCCCCAAAGGCGGCGGCACCTGCTCCGGCGTCTCCAAGCCCGGCGTCATCACCTGGGCCCGCGCCTATGAATCCTTCGGCGAACTCGGTATGGACGTAGGTCGCGGCGAAGTTCTCGAACTGCCCGAAGCGGAAGTTCAGGACCGCCTCAACAAGACCACGCCCGTGTGGCCCATCGCCAACGTCCACATCCCCGGCTACGACCGCAACGAGATGATGGCGACCCACATGTCCAACCACATCGTCATCGGCTACGGCGACATCCTGGAAGAGCTCATCGCCCTCTGCCGACACCTCGGCATCAAGACCCGCATCGGCGGCGACGCTGGCAAGGAATTGGCGAAGTAAATTAAGTGATTAGTATTGGCCCGGACGGGGAAGCTCGTCCGGGCCTTTTTTGTGGGTTGAGTGTTGGTGCCTGGTTGCAGGCACAGCAGGGACATCAGGGACGATAGAAAAAATCGAAACCGCATCGGCGACCGAAGGTGGGCTCACCGTTCGTCGCCCTTCCTCGTTGACGAAGAACAGATCCGACACGCCGACAGGTTCGGTAATTATCGATAGCGTTTGAGCCGGGGCCAGAGTTCTTCCAGCGGCGCGGTTGGCTTCTTGCAGAGGTAGATTGGACGCGTCGTCGAGCCGTCCTTCGCTTCGTTGCGCCGGGGCAATTCGCCCACGCGCCGGATTTCGCCAAAGCACGTTTCGAGCACCTCTTCTTCGTAACCGAGGACGATCATGCAGTCCGCCGTGTTGCCCTGGGGGCCCCAGAGGTAGTGGGAATTGCTGCCGCTGATGGCGGGGGGCAGGTCCTTGCCGAGCAGATGGATGGTCGATACGCTGTCGTATTCTCCCGTGAGGATGACGGCCTTGTCCCGTTCCTCGGGCGTCAGCCCAGTGCAGATCTGTTTGAAGGTGGCCAGTTCTTCGGGACGCCCGATTTGAAAGCGAAAATCGAAGGTGAGCATGGTCGGATCACCGAGGACACGCCCGCTGTAGGCTTCTTTCCATTCCAGGGTGCCGATGGGCGCCACGATGGGAAGCAACAACAGCCACATCCCTGTCATGGCTGCGCATAACGCGACGCGCTTGACCTTTCCCCGGAATCCAATCCAGCGCTGCTCCAGCCACACCGCCCCGCCGGCATAGAGCAGCGGATAGGCCGGCAGAAGATAGTAAACCTTGGATCGCAAGATCAGCAGCACGACCAGCACGACGACGAATATCCAGGCGAGCATCCGGTGGCGTCGACCGACGGGATCCCGAAAGTAGAAAATTAGCCCCGCGCCCAGCACGCACCAACTGAGCAGATTCATCAGCACGAACTGGCCGAGTACGAATACGAGCCGGGAATCCATAACCTCGGCGTTAATGTTTCTGACAAATTCGAGGGTGGCCCAGTCGTTCCGGTATTGCCACACCAGATTGGGCAGAAAAATGAGGAGCGCCACGACGCCGCCGAGCCACGGCCAGGGCGTCTGGAGATCGCGGCGGCGGTGGGTCATGATGAGCCCCACGGCAACGCCCGTGCCCAGAAACAACGTCGTGTGCTTGTTGAGCAGCGCCAGACCGCATACCGCGCCAAAGGCGAGCCACCATCGCCCGCCGTTGCGGATCTCGATCGTCACCAGAAGGTGCGCGGCAACAAGCCAGAAGGTCAGTTCGAAGCTTGGAATGTTCAGAAAGGCCCCGACGCGGGTAATCATCGGCGCCATCACGAAACAGAAGCAGGCCAGGAACTCGCCAATGCGCCCCGCGCCCAGCCGCCGCGCGAGCCAGCCGGTCAGCAGGCAACTCAACGCCAGCGACAGGGCCGGAAAGAAACGGAAGGCGAAAAGATTGATACCAAAAAGCGAAGTGGCAACACGCGCGACAAGCGGCGTGAAGGGCGGGTGATCCACGTAACCCCAGTCCGGGTGGAGCCCGCAATCCAGAAAGTACAACTCGTCCCCGTGAAATCCATACTGGCGATTGACGACGAGATGGAAAATGAAAAGTCCGATACCCATCAGCAGGGCGCAGCCCGGAAAGCCGGAGCCGAGCAGACGCTCGATTCGACCCACCGCCCCGCTACTCAAGCGAGACGCTCGCGAAGGACACAATCCCGCCCGAGGGATCGGGCGCGTAGCCGTAGTAATGCATCGTGCCCGGACCCACGGCGCCATCGAGCGTCTTCAGCGTCGCATAGATGCAATTCAGCCCGCACACCTTGCGCTCGTTGAGGTCCTTCATCACCGATTTGTAAAAGCCGTCCGCGTCCATCGGCCCCTCGGTAACATGCGCCAGATCTTCATAGTCCCGATCCGCCACGTGCTGCACGACCGTGTCGTCAATTTCGAAATCGTCGCCGAAGCACTTCCCCACATGAGCCAGATCCGCCCCGGCAATCACCGCCACTTTCCGGCCCGGCTCCGCCGCAATCGCGCGGCAAGTCTCCAGGAATCGCGCCGTAGCAGGATTTTCTCCCGGCGCGTCGTCTTCATAACTCGCACAAAGCGACGCACAGAGAATGGGCACAATTTTCACGCCCGGTCCGTAGTGCCACGCGAGCATCACCGCCTGAAATTCGATGGAGTGCTCCGTGCGGTGGCGCCCCTCCCATGCGAAGGGGTCCCAGGTACACGCATCCGCCAGCCGCGACACGATCGCCTGATCGGTCTCCAGCGTGCCGAAGGGCGTCTCGAAGTGCTTGCGCGTGAGGATGAAGGGCACCGGTGCGCCCGCGTGGGCCACGCCGAAGATAAACACCACGTCCGGCTTCTCTCGCGTAAAGAGTTCGCGATAGCCGTGGGCATAGCCCTTGTGCCCCCGGTGAAAATCGATGTGAGGTACAATCAACCCCGGCAGATGACCGTTCGCCACTGCAACCGTTTCCGCGTGGAGCGCCCGATCATCGGTAAAAAATCCGTCAATCATCGCCCGGAGCTCTCCGGCGTCATCGGGATAGCCCCGCCCCGCCAGCCAGGCCGGTCGCGTGGTGGTTGCGGCAAACTCGCCATCGATCCGCGCGCGGATGGCTTCAAACTGGCGGTTCTGCAGAAAGCCATGATCGTCCAGATACTCCACCACCTCCCGGATCTGCTCCTCCGACACCCGCGCGCCGCCAAACTGGCGCCGACACGCCTCCTGAATATCCCCCACGCCTTTCCGGCCATCGAGCAGCGAAGCGATGAAGAAGGCCGCGGGCGACAGCACAAGTTGCTCTTCCACGTAGCCGCTGGTGTCGCGCAGGACAATGAATGTACTGCCCTCGTGCTCCACGGGGGCGGCGTCGATATGTCTCAGGGGGGCCAGTGCGTCGATCATGCCCCTATCATAGCCCCCGCGACGCGGCGTCGCAAGATGTCATGAATATACTCTCGCCCCCTGCGTCTATTGGGCAGAACCGTTCGTCATGAAATATTGGAAAATCCGTGGTAAACTAACGGAAAGACGGGCCGCAGTCGCAGTGATGCTGCCCCGGAGCAAAGGTGGTAAAAATGAAAAAGCTAACAGTACTCGGCCTCCTTGCCGCGACAACCCTCGCCGCAGGCTGTAACACGACCCCCACGCAAGATGGCGCACTCCTCGGCGGCGCCCTCGGTGCCGGTGCGGGTGCGATTATTGGCAACCAGTCCGGCCATGCCGGTGAAGGCGCTCTGATCGGTGCGGGTGCGGGCGCGCTCACGGGCGCCATCGTCGGCGATCAGGTCGATGAACGGCGCCAGCGCCGTTACCCCCAGAATGTGCAGACCGCCCCGGTCCGCACGCAGAACGGCCACTATGACGTTCGTATCGTCCGCACACCTTCCGGCGAGACCTACGAAGAGAGAGTGTGGGTGCCCTATAACTGAGCGGCGTGATTCCATACTCAATCAGCGCGCCTGGCGACGCATCGGCCTGATCAGTCTGGCCGTTTGCGGCGTCATGGCCTGGTCCGGCACGCGGTCGGGCGTGACCAGCCTCGAACCGGTGTATCAAATTGCCTATTGGGGCCTTTTCCTCGTGTCCTTGCTGGTCGCCTTGTATATGGCCCTGCTGGACCTGCGCTACATTCGCATGCAATACAGCCTGGGCGAAAAGGAGCTTTTCGAGGACACCCTGGGCAGTGAAGAATTCCGGGCGGCCCTCCGAAAGGCCCAGAATCGACCGGCCCCACCCGAGGATGAGCGCCGGGGCGAGTAAGCCCCCCATGCGTTCCTGGCATGTTCCCGCCCCCCTCCCCCGCCCCCCGGCACACGCCCGGACCGACTTGCGAAACTGGACGCCGTTGTGGTTTGATCCTTCGATTATAGTCTTGGATTCATTGAACGATCGGGAGTTACAGACCATGAAATTGATGGTAGCGTTGACAGTATTCGTGCTGGCTTTGAGCGGCTGCGGCGAAGAAAAAGTAACCGTTCCCCCGGCCGCGGACGGCTCCGCCGCAGTGAAAAGCCCCGTCGTATCGGACACCGAGAAAGTCGACGTGGGTGATGCGGAGGCAAAAGTCTCGCTGGAATTGACGCTGGAAGGCGGTCCGGTGCCGGGTATCGCGGTGGAAGAACTCCGAAACGCGAAGCAGCGATTGAACAGCGTCACGCTGAATCTAAGCGACCCGAAGCCGGCCGAACTCTGGATCAAGGTTGCGCTCAACAGCACGGATAGCTTCGCCTCGCGCCCCGTGGCGGTGCGCGGGACGGTACATCGCGAAATAGTCAAGGGAAGCAAAGAAGAAATCCTGAGTTTTCAGACTATCCTCGATGCCCACACGGCCCCGCAGCACCGGCTGGCCGATGGCAGCGGATATCCGATGGAATTTCGCGTGGATGCGATCAAGGGCCTGAGCGAACTGCCGTCCACCATGCTTATCTCCGCGACCGCGCAGGTGATCATGTCGCCCACGGGGACCGATCCCGCCACCATCGATCCCGCCACCTACACGGGGGCTGCGGAGGACACGGGCAACCTGATCGGCAATGCCTTCCGCATCAACTACACCGCTGGCCCCGCCGCAGCGCCTGAGTTGCCGGCGCCCACGCCAGGCGCACCCGCGGCCGATCCCGGCAGCGCACCCGCCGCACCCGATGCCGCATTGGCCCCGCCGGCGGACGCCCCGGCCGCCGAAGCGGCACCCGCGGAGCCCGCGCCCGCCGCAGCGCCCGTGGAAGCACCTGCGGCGCCGGCGAATGCCGCGGCCACGGAAGCCATCGGCGCCGCGCAGTAACACCCATGAATATCGTTTGCTTTGGCGCCCATCCCGATGACGGCGAAGTCTATGCCGGCGGAACCCTCATAAAATGGGCCCGGGCGGGCCATCGTGTCCTGCTCGTTTCCATGACCAATGGTGATATCGGCCACCACGAAATCAGCGGGGGCGCGCTGGCCGTTCGACGTCGCGAAGAGGCGCGACGTTCCGCCGAAATCGGCGGATTTCACGAACTGGTTCTGGATCATCACGATGGCGAACTCATGCCCACCATGGAACTCCGGCGCGAGGTGGTCCGAATCATCCGCGAGTGGGAGGCCGACGTCGTCCTGACCCATCGCCCCTACGACTATCACCCCGACCACCGCTACTGCGCCATCGCGGTACAGGATGCGGCCTACATGGTCATGGTGCCCAACTTCTGCCCCCATATTCCCGCGCTGAAGAAGAACCCGGTCTTCCTCTACATGATGGATGACTTCACGCGGCCCTCTCCCTTTCGAATGGACGTTGCCGTGGATGTGAGCGACGTGATGGACGTGAAGTGGGCAATGCTTGACGCCATGGACTCTCAGTTTTACGAGTGGCTGCCCTGGATCATGAAGTCTCCCACCAGCCCGCCTTACGATGCCAACGGCAGGCTGGCGTGGTTGAAGGAAACCTGGGATCCCTATTTCAAATCCCGCGCCGAGAAGTCCCGCATTGCGCTGGCCGATCGCTACGGCGCACAGAAGGCGGACTCCATCACCCACGCCGAGTACTTCGAGCTTTGCGAATACGGGGAGTGCCCAGATTCGGAAAACCTCCGGGCGCTGTTTCCGTAGGCTTCGCATCGTGCCCCGATGCGGGGAAGGGCACCATTATCCGCCGCACCGTTGACGGCATCGAGGGAGCGATACTTCCACCTCTATTCCCCTATTCGTTCCCGCCCGAACTCCCAACGGTGGTCGTCCCCATCGCGTAAGAGCCAGGTCACTTCGCTACCCGCTTCGCAAGCCGAAATCGCGACGACATCGCTCGGCACGTTCAACAGCGTCTCCGCCATGCCGCCAGGTGCTACCCGGACAATTCGGCCTCGATCCCGGTCCCCAACGGCACAGACGGCCCCTCCCATCGGCTGCGCCCCGGAAATCGCCAGCGGCGGGCCCGATTCGAAGGCGCCAACAATTGTCCACGCAGCCTGGCCCGTCGCGAGACGCGAAACCACGCTGGTCGCGCTGTCACGGTCGACCATGGCGAGGACTTCATCCGCATCGATCGCGATCTGCGCCCGATCACCTTCGCCCAGGGCAAGCTTAGCCGGGTTACTCGCCAGGAGTCGGCCTCGTTCATCCAATTCCACCAGTTGAAGGTCGAATCCCCCTCGTTCATCCGCACGACGCACGCCACACACCACGGCGCCATCACCGCGCGTGGACAGCGCCATAGCGGAAGTAGCGGACGCATCATCAAGACGAAACTCCCACAGGAGTTCGCCCAGCGCATCGAAACGCCCGATCCAGGCGGTCTTGCCCATTTCCCCCGCGACATAAACCGTCCCGTCTCCCGGGGCGTGCACCCCGTGAAGCGTCATGCGGGCCTCAGGCTCCAACGCTACGCCCCATCGCTGCCCGCCCTCCGGGTTCATGCGCAAGACGATGGGTGACTCCGCCGAACCTATCGCCCAAACGTCGCCGCTGGCGTCGGTCGCGATGGCCGTAAGCACGGCGTCCCCGAGCACTTCCTCTGGAACCATCGACTTCGCCACCGGCGCGCCAAAGAGATTCTCTTTGATCAGCACATTCTCCGCGATGACCGTGCGCACCGTGAGCGAAACATCTTGCGGAACCGTGTCGAACAAGGTTCCGGGATAGGTGACCGTAGGGTTCGCCTCCGCGGCGGCCTCTTCGGTGGCGATGGCGGATTCTCCAAAATCCCACTCCTGATTCAAGATCGGCGCGTCGCCGGGGAGGGCCATGCTCACATAAGAAACCGTCACCGGGTCGGCGGGATTGCCCCCCCGGATCACGGTGTGGCTAAAGGCCGCGGTCGGACCGCGCTGGGCCGTGATATAGTCCGCGATGGTCTTCGAAAACTCGCCGCCATTCGTGATTAGTGTAAGCGTGACCGTGTACTTGCCCGGCGTTTCGTAGATATGAACGGGGTCCTTTTCCTCGCTGGTGGCGCCATCCCCCAGCTCCCACAGCCGACCCTCCACGGCAAAGGCGCCCACCTGCGTCAGGTCCAGCAATGACGCCTCGAAGGGCGCGGGGCCCGTGGGCTGTACCACGCCGATGACCACCTCGGGACTTACCAGAATCAGAGCCTCCTTGACCGTGGCGCTTTCACCCTGGCTCGTGGTGACCGTGAGTCCGACATCGAAGAGACCCGGGGTATAGTCATGTTGTGGATTCTGCTCGTCGCTTGTCTTGCCATCGCCAAAATCCCATTTCCAGGACGCGATCTCAAGTGTACCCGGGTCGGTCTTGTCCGTAAAGGCCACGGAAAGCGCGCCGGTTCCGGCTACCTTGTCCGCGGAGAAGTCCACCCTGGGACCAACGCGAATGAAGCCCGCCTTCTCGATACGCTCGTCTCCTATCGCGGTGGTGATCGTCAAGGCCACGTCATAGGTGCCGATCGCCTCATAGGTGTGGGTCGGATTTCGCGCCGCGCTGCTCGCCCCGTCGCCGAAGTCCCAGTGCCATCCGAGAACATTCAAATTGCCCGCGTTGCTGGTGTCTTCAAAGGCCGCCGTAAGAGACCCCTGGCCCGTGGGGGAATCCACGGCGAAATCTACCACCGGCTTCACCTCCACCAGACCCGCTTTCTGTTCCGTATCGACACCCGCCGCCGTGGCGGTCTGAAGGGCGACCGTGTAACGACCCGGCACGGTGTAGGCGTGGCTGGGATTCTGCTCGGTGCTTGAAGCGCCGTCGCCGAAGCTCCAGCTCCAGCCGGAAACCGTAATAGCGCCCTGCACGGTCTCATCCTTGAACACCACGTTGAGGGGCGGAGCACCGCTCACGGGTGCGGCCGAGAAGGCCGCGTCTGGACTCACGGTAATCATGCCGGGTCGAACCGAGACGCTCTCCCCCAGCTCCGTTGTGATCGCCAGGGTCACGTCATAGACGCCCGGAGCCTCATAGGTGTGCGTGGGGCTGGGCTCCGCACTGCTCTTGCCGTCGCCAAAGCTCCAGGCATAGGCACTCGCAGGGTACTTCCCCAGGTCCGATTGATCGGTGAATTGCACCGAAAGTGAACCCGTGCCGGTGGCCGGGTTGGCGCTGAAGGCCGCCGCGGGTGTTACGGTGACGTATTCGGGCTTGAGCAGGGTGTCTGTCCCCGCGGGCGTGGTCACGCGCAGGGAAACATCGTATTTTCCCGGGGCCGTATAGACGCGCGTGGGATTGGTCTGGGTGCTCAGCAGTCCGCCGTCGCCGAAGTCCCACTGGCGGCGCGTAATCGCCTGGGTGCCCGGTGTCGATTCGTCCGTAAAGAGAACCGACAGGGGCGCCGGACCGGCGAGGGGTGTTCCAGAAAACGCGGCGTCCGGTCCCTGCTCCACCGTGATGTACTGGGCCTTCGTCACCTTGTCCGTGCCTGCCGTGGTCTCCAGGGTTAACGACACGGAATACACGCCGGAAGCAGTGTAGGTGTGAGAGGGATTTTGCTCTGCGGACAGACCACCATCGCCGAACTCCCACGCGCGGGACAGGACTGTGGCCGTCCCGGTCGCGGAGGCGTCTGTGAATTTTACAGTCAGTGGAGCCACCCCCGGGCTGAAGTCGGAGGTGAAGTCGGCCACGGGCGCACCGGCCACGTTGACGAACTGAACCTTGGTCTCTTTGTCCGTCCCGGCCGTGGTGGTCACCGTCAGCGAGACGGTATAAAGCCCCGGCGCGGTGTAGACGTGATTCGGGTTCTGCTCCGTGCCGATAGGGCTCCGATCACCAAAGTTCCATTCCCAGGCCGTGATGGGCGCGGAGCCCGGCGAGGATGTGTCGGCAAAAGAAACCGTCAGGGGAGCCCCCCGGGAAAGAGGGAACGCGGTAAAGTCCGCATCGGGCTTCTCCACGACCTTGATGTAATCCCGCCGGAGCGCCGTGTGGGTACCCACGCTGCTGGTCACCGTGAGAGACACCGTATAGTTTCCCGGCGCCGTGTAGATATGGCTGGGGTTCCGGAGCATGGAGGTGGACCCGTCGCCAAAATCCCACTGCCACTCCGTGATATTCGTCGAGCCCGCCTCGGAGGCATCCGTGAAGAGCACGGTCAACGGCGCTTCTCCGGCGGTGGGCGCTCCCTCGAAGGCGCTTTCGGGTGCATCCAGAAACTGGTTGAGGAGCGGGCACCCGCCCAACCACAGGACGGAAGCCATCAAACCCATATATTGTAATGACTTACGCATCTTGAGTTCCGGACGGATTCCTGATCTAGACACCCTGAATGGCCGGCGCGGCAGTTGCCTCATCCCGGCTCGAAGGGTTTGGGGTTCTGAACTATCATGCGAATAGTGACATTTGAGCGATACTGCGGTAATATCTTACAGACACTTCCCTATTCAGGAGTACCGTCATGACTCCGATTTACCAGCGGATCAAAGATTCCTTCTTCACGGAGCGCGATCTCATCCCCGCCGCCGAAGAAGACGAGATTTTACTGTCTTATGTAATTCCGCGCGTAATCGCCGGCGCGGGCCACCAGTGGCTCTGGCTCAGCGGCAAGTGTTACTTCGGTCGGACCTGATTCAGCTTCGCTGCCGATAGCGTTTCATTGCCCGAAGCGGATCCTGTTTTAGATCCCGCTCATAGGCCACGGAAGTGAGCACCTTGTCGCCCAGGGCTTCCGTGAGGGGATCGGCGCTTTCGTCACAAAATCCCAGGTGTGAATGGCGACGCCAGCCCTCGGCATAGGCGAAGACCGTGCTCCAGCGTCCCACTTCTTCCGACATGCTCTCCATCGTGTCCAGGTATGAATCCACGCCCTGGGTTTTGTCCAGCCACTCTTTCTGGCTGCGATGGCAGGCGAGCGCGGCGCGCTTCTCTTTCAGCACCGAGGTGATGTCGACGAACTGCCCGGGACGAACCACCCGCCGCATGCCGTCGCGGAGGCCATAGGGCAGGGCATGATAGAGCGTGACGGGCTGGGACGTGGGATTGCGGGGCGGCGCGGTCAGGAAATTGGGCATGCCACGCACAAAAGCCGCCGTCACCGCGAGGCGGCTCGACGTCATGTGGTCTTCCATGTAATCTTCCGGTGATGGCAGCAGCATGATGGTCGGTCGCGCAACGCGCACCACGGCGCACATCTTCTGGATCAGCTCCTTGGTGTAGAAGACCTCCAGATCATCCGCGATGGGGTCGTGCAGCTTGGCCCCCACCACCCGGGCCGCCTCCCGAGCTTCACTCAGCCGCCGCGTGGCGATGGTCTGGCGGTTCTCGTCCATCGAACCGCAACAGCCCGAAGCCAGGTTGATCATGTGGAGTTTGTATCCGGCCTGCCCCAGCAGCAGTAGTGTTCCGGTCATCATGAATTCAATATCGTCGGGGTGGGCGGCAACCGCCAGGGCTACGGGTTCAGACATGAGTGGTTCCTACATGGGGGCGAAAACCCGGACGCGCCGACGCGTGGAAGAGATCGCCCGTACTTCCAGAGGCACTACTGTATAGGGCCACTCCACCTATTTCAAGCCATCACGCGACCCCGTCACCCTTCCGGACCGGTCTGCGGCGGGGGCACGCGCCAGGCCGGAGAAAACAATTTCAACAAGCTGATACACTGGCTGCCGGATCCCGTCGTCTCATAGGCAATCTGGTCGAAACACCGGTTCATAATATAGAGGCCGTAGCCGCCCTCCCGCCGCTGTCTGGGATCGGGCAGGGGCGTGCTCCGCGGCCGGAAGGGGGTTCCGCCATGGACGATGTCAATGCTCAGGCGATTGCGGGAGCTGCGGAGCTCTATGTCGATGCGCTTCTCCGCGCCCCCGCCGAAAGAATGCTTGATGATATTCGAGAGCGCCTCCACAAAGGCCAGCACCACCCGGCTGAAGTCTTCCTCTCCACCCAGCAGCGCGGCGTGAGCCGCCAGATGTTCTTGAATAAAGGTCCGGGCGACGACCAGTTGCTCTGGCACCGCTTGAATGGCTAGGCGCACCTTCACCGTTCGGGCGTCCGCAAGAGGATCCTGAATCCGCACGGTCACGCAGGTTTGATCGTCTCCGGGCGCGTCCACGCCGGAGAACTGGCCCACCAGCTCCACCACTTTGTGGGTGAGATCGGCGGGATCGAGCGACGCGTGAATCCGTATGATCTCCTGCAGGCGATCCACGCCAAACATGGCCCCTTCCAGATTCCGGGTTTCGGTCAAGCCATCGGAGTAGAAAATGAACAGGTCGCCGGGCATTAGATCCGTCTCGTGCTCTACATAGTCTTCCCCTTCGAGAAAGCCGATGGGCACGTTGCTCCCTTCCAGCAGCAGGCACGCGTTGGTTCCGGGGCGGTACCGAATCGTCTTGGTGTGGCCGCAATCCACATACGTCACCCGGCCGGCATCGAGATCGAAGCGCGCGTAACACAGGGTGAGAAAACAATCCAAATCGATCAACTGGCGTGTGATGTCCCGGTGCACCGCCTCCACCAGATCCGCCGGCGAGGGGTGGCGGTCGCCCTGCGCGCTGGCCAACTGAGTGGCCAGTGCGCGCAGGAAGCGGCTCTTCGCCCCGGCGCTCACCAGCGCCGCGAAAATGCCCTTCCCCATCACATCGCCCACGAGCACGTCGAAGCATCGGGGATTCAACGGGATGAACTCGGCAAAGTCGCCATCCAGATGCTGATTCGGCACGGTAATGGCCGCGATTTCCACGCCATCGAGATGGGCCGGTGGACGGCCGCGCAGGAGTGTTTCCTCAATGCGCGTCTCGATTTCCCGCTCATAGGCCCGTGCTTCGGCGATCGCCTGCTCCGCCGCTTTGCGCGCGCTGATGTCCTCCACAATGGACCAGATGTATTCCTTGCCGTCGGCCCCCTCCACGAGGCAGCCGTTCAGGAGCACGGGGATCAGCCCGCCGCTCTTGCTGATGTAGAGCTTCTCGTAGGGACCGTAACGGCCCGTGGCGCGCATCGACTGGAGCTGGGCCTCTTCCTGGGCGGCAAAGCGCGCGGGGGTAATGTCCAGATAACGGAGCTCGCGGATCTCCTCCTCCGTGTAACCCACGATCTTCAGGTACGCGCGGTTCGCCTGGACAAAGGCGCCGTCCATCGCGCAGAGCGCCAGGCCCAGGGGCGACTCTTCGTACATGAGCCGGAAAAGCTCCTGGGACAGGCGCAGCGCCTCTTCGGTTTCCTTGCGCAGCGTAATGTCGAGGTGCGTGCCCGTGGCGCGCAGCGCCCAACCGTTTGAATCCCGCGACACGACTTTGCCCTTGCTCAGGATCCAGTGCCACTGGCCGCTGCGGCTGCGCATGCGCGCTTCCACCTCGTAGAATGGGGTCTCACCTTTCAAGTGCGCCAGCATGATCGTGCGCAACCGGGGCTTGTCGTCGGGATGGATGAGGTTCTGCCACGCGCGCGTGGTGGGCTCCAGATCGTTCAACGTGTAGCCGAGCATGGCGGCCCACTGTTGGTTGAATACCACCTGGTCGGATCCGATATCCCAGTCCCACAACCCCAGATCGCCCCCTTCGAGCGCCAGATCGAGGCGCTCGTTGGTCGCCAGGAGCGCCGCTTCGATGCGTCGCTGGTGGATCGCCGCGCCCAGCGTTCCCGCCGCCGTCCTGAGTGCGTCGATCTCCGAGCGGGGCCAGGCCCGTGACGTCTCGCAATCCTCAAAGGCGAGAAAGCCCCACCACGCCTCCTGCACGAATACCGGCAGGACGAGAATGCTCAGAACGCCACGGCGGTGCATCGCCGGCCTCTCCTCCGAGGGGAGGTCGCGGTCGAGACCCTGGACCGGCTCGCCGCGGGAGAGGAGCCGCTCCCAGCGGCCGAGACCTTCGGCGCCGAATGCCGCGCCCTCCCAGGACGCCCCGTGCCGCGACGACGGGAGCGTTGGCGACATCCAAAGGTAGCGCTCGCGGATAAGCGCGCCGCCGGCCGCTTCTTGCTCGATCTCGCAGATGCTGGCCCGGCTTACGCCCAATGCGTTTCCCAGTGTCATCAGCAGCTCGGCCACACCGATGGCGTCCCGGCCGCCATTGAGAAAGTGCTCCGCGGTATAGGCCAGCGAGCGCAGGATCGCGTCCCGGCGCCGCAGTTCCTTCTCGATGCGCTTGCGCACTTCGATTTCGTGCCGCGCGTCCGAAAGATCCAGCTCGGTTCGGGCGCTCTGATGCAGCAGCGCCATGACATGGCGGGGTGTGATCTCATAGTGGTGGCGGCGCGACTCCCAGATCACGTACAGCGTGACTATCGGAGCGACACACACGGTTAGAACGGCGCGGCTGATCAGATTGCCCGTCAGAATTCCGTTGAAATCGGGATCCCCCCAGAATGCGCCAACCGAAAAGAGGAAGGCATCCAGCCAGTACGCCGTAAGAAGGCAGGTCGCGATACGAAACAGGTACGGCAGCCGGCTCCAGCGACGCCCAAGGAACTCCCACACCATGGACATACAGAGAAAGTCGATGACCATGGCCGCCGTCGATGCCACATAGACCCGCGCCGGGCTGAGTACAATCCGCTCCGCCTCCTCAGGTCTTATCTCCATGAGCTGAAACTGGAAGATATTCGCGACCGCCGGCGAGAGAATGGAGACCGACACCACGGTGTAAATGCCGATCTGCGCCGCCTTAACCCCGTCAAAGAGATAGAGCAGAAATACGCCGAACAGGATGGACGTAAAAAATACCACCGAACCAAGAATTAGGGTCAGCGGTCCCACTTCGTACTCGATGCCCGCATCCGTGGTCCAGCGGAGGGTCGCCGCGAGTACGCCGAGGAGCCCATAGTACGGCAACAGGGTGAAGCGGTCTCGCGTGGCGTGAACCAGAAAAACCAACCCGTAGACCGTAAGCGCCTCTATCAGAAGCAGAGCCAGTCCCGGGGACATGGGTTCTCCTTTCTTCCGCGTTGCGTGCCTCGCCACATGGGACTAGCATACGGCGCGGGAACATGAAAGTACAACGGCCCAAAAAAAAGAATCCGGGCCCGTGTGGGAGACACGGGCCCGGAGATAATTTCAAGTGAGTGGGGCAAGCCCTTGCGGCCTACTTCGCTCCCAGACGCTTGCGCACCGCGAGGAGGCCGGCGCCCATGCCGAAGAGGACCATCGTGGCCGGTTCGGGTACGGGATTCTGGGGCGTCGGGGGAACCGTCGAAAGGGGGTTGGTGTCGTAGACGTTGACGTAGTCGTTACCGCACGCCATCGTCCAGTGGAGGCCGATGCCGCCGAGGGCGATCAACTGTTCCAGGTTGCCGTCCAGATTCAGGCCGACTTCCAGGAAATTGTGGGCCGAGCCGGGTCCTACACCGGTGTCCCAGTCCACCTGGGCATTCGTGTAGAAGGTCGCGCCGGGCTGGGTGTCACGAACGCGGTAGGGGCTGCCCGCGGAATGGGCCGGGATCACAACACCGCTGGTGGACCAGCCGTTGTTCGACCAGACGTCGGAGAAACGCGAGTTGGACTCGGTGCCCGTCGCGATGGCCAGGTCGTAGGTCGTGGGACCACCGGTGTAGCCGAGATCGATGAACATATCACCGGCGCGGTAGGTGGTGTTGGACGGCTCGTAACCCGTTACCATGCCGATGTACAACGTGCCACCCGTGTAGGCGTTCGCATCCAGATCCTGGTAGTAGTAGAAGATTTGCTCGATGTCGTAGTTCTGACCGCCGGAAGCGTCGTTTTCGGGATCGTCCTGGAAGCGGATGGCCGAGCTCAGCAGGGAGCCGGACGCCGAGCTCTGGCTCCAGTTTTCCGCCGAAGTCCCGGCATAGCTGAACCAATCATTCCACTGTCCGTCAACGGTTATCGCCGACGCACTGCCCGCAGCCATCAGGGTCAGCATACCGACATTCAAGTACCGCATCATTCGTTTCATTGCGCTTTAGTCCCACATTGCCCGCGAGGGCATTCTACCGAGGTTCTCGCCCGCTCCGAAACCGTTCCGCAGGGGCTGTCCTCAATAGAGCATGGGGCGTGCCAAATTTTCGTCACCCCGTCGTGTCACGTGAAATTTCTCGCACCAATTTGGCAATTGTGGCGCGTGGTGCCGAAAAACTGCCGTTTTTCGCGCATTTGCGCCCCCGGGTTGATGCCCCCGAAGGTTAGCGATTGACAAAATACCGTCGGCCAACACCTCGATTTTATGGATTCTGGAACGGTAAAAACCGAATATGATGCAAAAATGACCAACTCAAACGGCAAAAGTAATCACATATGACAACTTATTGATGGCATCAATTATTGTGCTCCCACGGGCCGCTAAGAACCCACGGCAATGTGGAAAATACCCCAATTTCCTGTTGTCGCTGGAAACCTCGGCTCCCGCTGTGGCTCCGGGCCCCCGCACTCAAAAGACGACGGGAGCGCTGGCATATCAGCGCTCCCGAAGATTGCGTCGAATTTTCCCCGCATCAGGCCCAGGTCATGGCGCCCTTCTTCTGGAAGATAATGCACTGCTTCAGGAATTCCACCGCCTTGGTGAGACCTTCCTGGCTGGACATGTAGCTGTCTTCGTGCTCAATGCTGATGGGGCCGTCGTAGCCCACCAGACGGAGGGTGGAGAAGAAGTCCTTCCACCATTCGAGGCTGTGGCCGTAGCCGCAGGTACGGAAGACCCACGAGCGGTTGGCCTCGTCGCCGTAGTGCTTGCAGTCGAGGACGCCGTTGATGGAGCCGTTGCGCGCGTCGACCTTGGAGTCCTTGGCGTGTACGTGGAAGATGGCCTCACCGCCGATGGCCTTGACGGCCTCGATGGGTTCGATGCCCTGCCAGAAGAAGTGGCTCGGGTCAAAGTTGGCGCCGAGGTTCTTGCCGCAGGCCTTGCGGAGTTTCAGCAGGGTCTCGGGGTTGTAGACCACGAAGCCGGGGTGCGCTTCGAAGGCCACGCGGACGCCGTTTTCCTTGGCGAAGGCGGCCTGCTTGGTCCAGTAGGGGATCACGACCTCGTTCCACTGGTAGTCGAGGATTTCGAGGTAGTCCGGCGGCCAGGCGCAGGTGACCCAGTTGGGCTTGGTAGCCTTCGGGTCGGAACCGGGACAACCGGAGAAGTCGTTGATGGTCTTCACGCCGAGCAGGCCCGCCAGCTTGATCGTGTCCGTCTGTACTTTCGCATGTTTCTTGGCGAAGTCCTTGTCGGGGTGAAGGCAGTTGCCGTGGCAGCTCAGGGCGCTGATTTCGAGTCCTTCGCCCTTGATCAGGGCCAGCAGCTCGTCGCGCTTCGGCTTGGAGCCCAGCAGTTCCTGCAGGGGGGCGTGGGGATCGCCGGGGTAGTTGCCGGTGCCCAGTTCCACGGTGTTCAAGCCCAGAGGCCGGATGATCTCCAGGACTTCTTTGAGGGGCTTGTCGCCAAACATGGCGGTCAATAAGCCTAGTTTCATGTTGTCTCTCCTTCGTTAGTTGTTTCGCGCCTTCGGGGAAGACGATGTTAATAAAAGGGTATTTCGCGTGTTTTCAGGGACAGCAGTGACGGCAGGGACAACAGGTAAACCAAATTCCTGCTGTCGCTGTAGTCCCTGATGTCTCTGAGACATCGCAAAGCTACCGTTTTCGATGGGAGCGCGTTTCGCTTAGTACGGCACCGCGCACCTTCCATTCAATTTTACAGGGGCAAGTCGCGCTGACCGGCCGACTTCTTCATCGACACGAGCACGGCAGCGATCTTTTCAAGATGGGCGGTGCGCTGGCGGTTCAGCACCAGATTTTCCTCCGCGATGGCCGCGAGGCGCTTGATGCCCATAACATAACGGATAAAGTAAATGAGCGCGATGATGGGTAGCACATACATGACCAGTGCAAATCCCCAGGCCACCAGCAACGGCCACCAACTCGCCAACACATAACCGGTTGATTCCATAGTGCAACTCCCTCGTTGTGATAGTTCCCCTGCTCGATGAAAACATCTTAACTATTCCTGCCGCCCGGGGCCACCCGTCCCTACAATCGGCTGTATGGGGGAGCAACGGGGGTAAACGTATTCAATTCTTGATCGAGCGAAGCTCGAGATTCTCTCTGATGGCCTTCAGCAATGCGATTGTCTCGTCGCCCTGTTCAATGAGCCGCGCCTGTTGAGCCAACTTTTCTTCGTCCAGCGCCTGTTGTTTGTTCACGCCTTCGATTACCTGATCAAGAGCCGCGAACGATTGCTGAATACTGTCTCGGCTGTTTTTGATGCTTCGGAACGGGTTCCCAATAATCATCAGGAGGACGATACCGAATATTATCATCACGCTCAGGTATTCAATCATGTATGCCTCCCTTATTGCATAACGTCTCGCGTCGGGGCGCCACCCGATGGATGGCGCCCCACGCGGTATCGTCTCGCTATTACTTAACTGCCACCCACTTCTTGCTGGCGGAGGCTTTCTCCACCGCGTCGAGGACCTTCTGGCACTGAACGCCGTCGGCGAAGGTCGGGTAGGTGACCTTTTTCTTGTCGAGCTGGCTGAGGAAATCGTAGACCTCGTGTACGAAGAGGTGTTCGTAGCCGATGTTGTGGGCGCTTGGCCACCAGGCGCTGGCGTAGGGGTGGGCCGAATCGGTGGCGTGCACCGTGCGGAAGCCCTGGAGGTGCGCCGGGTCGTCCATGTTGTAGTACTGGAACTTGTGCATGTCTTCCTGATTCCAGACGATGCTGCCCTTGCTGCCATAGATCTCAATCCCGTGGAAATTGCGGCGGCCGGGCGCGAAGCGGGTGGCTTCAAAGGTGCCGAGGGTGTTGCAGCCCTCGAAACGCGCCAGCACGATGGCGGCGTCGTCCACGTCCACCTTGCCCATCTTCTTTTTTCCGGCGGCGGAGCGCTGCTTGTTGGCGATGGTCACCTGGCCCTCTTCCATGGGGCGCTCGGTGATGAAGGTCTGCATGGCGGAGGTCACCTCGGAGATATTGCCGACGAGGTTCTGGGCCATGTCGATGATGTGGGCGCCGATGTCGCCCAGGGTGCCGGAGCCGGCGGTGGCCTTCTGAAGGCGCCAGTTCAGGGGAAATTCAGGGTCCACGATCCAGTCCTGAAGGTAGCAGGCGCGGATGTGGAAAATGTGGCCCAGCTCGCCGCCCTTGATCATGTTCTTGATCGTGGCGATGGCGGGATTGAAGCGGTAGGTGAAGCCGCACATGTTCTTGACGCCCGCCTTCTCCACCGCGGCCAGCATGGCCTTGGCTTCGGCCAGGGTATTGGCCAGGGGCTTCTCGCAGATGATGTGCTTGCCGGCCTTGGCCGCGGCGATGGCCATGGGCGCGTGCAGGTAGCCGGGCGACGCGATATCGATTACATCGATGTCATCCCGCTTGACGACGGCTTCCCAATCGGTACTGGCTTCTTCCCAGCCGAACTTCTCGGCGGCTTCCTGGGTGCCCTTGGGATCGGAACCACAAATGACCTTCATTACCGGGTCGGCCGGGAGATCAAAAAAGCGTCCCACTTGGCGGAACGCGTTGCTGTGGGCTTTACCCATGAATTTCGTGCCGATAAGGGCCACGTTGACTTTTTTCTTCGCCATGCTTGTTTCTCCTTCCAGTGAAAAGTGCAGCGACACACAGGGCGGTATTATAGAACGGAGGTGGTGAAAAGCCAAGATTTTTGGTGGGTCAGTCTGGAGCGTATTGGGTCTTATGGGTCTTACGGGGTGTATGGGGCGAAAGCAACGGCCCCCCGCAGCCCGCAGCCCGCAGCCCGCAGCCCGCAGCCCGCAGCCCGCAGCCCGCAGCCCGCAGCCCGCAGCCTACAGCCTACAGCCTACAGCCTACAGCCTACAGCCTACAGCCTACAGCCTACAGCCTACAGCCTACAGCCTACAGCCTACAGCCTACAGCCTACAGCCTACAGCCTACAGCCTGATTTCCCCCTCCCCGATCCGCTATGCTTCCCCAATGCCAAACTTCTACGATGCTGTATACACCCTGGTCCGCGATATTCCGCCCGGTCGAGTGATGACGTATGGCCAGATTGCCACGATCCTGGGTGCGCCTCGGGCGGCCCGGGCGGTGGGCTATGCCCTGCGCGCGCTGGGCCCCGGCACGGATGTGCCCTGGCAGCGGGTCATCAACAGCAAGGGTGGCGTGAGCGCACGAGGCGATGTGGAGCGCCCCACGCTGCAATATGAATTGCTGGAGGAGGAGGGCGTGCGTTTTGGCGTGGATGACACGTGCGATCTAGAGCAGTACCGCTGGGAGCCGGCGCGGCCCGAAGACTACCACTTTACGCCGGGCGAGGACATGCCGTTCTGAAGGGACGGACACGCGCCCATCACGTATTCGATCGCCCGCCACGTTGATGCTTTAAGAGATCCGCACGCCGAAGCAGGGGCAGAGAATGCGCGGGCCTGTGCCTCCGGATGGGTACCCGGGCGGCGGTACGTCCCCCATCACTCCGAGTCAAACTGGAAGAGCCGCTTCCGCACGATGGTCTCGTAGACGACCTCGGGCACGGTTTCTTTCCAATCGGCCCGGCCCTGCCGGATGGCCTTGAGGATATCGCGCGACTTGATGTGGAGCACTTCCTCGTTCGCGCCCTTAAGCGGCACGATACAGCCGTTTTCCACGAGATGGCGGAGCAGCAGGCGTACTTTATTGTCCACACGGAGGTTTTCGAGGGTAATCAATTCATCGTCGTCCCCGATCATGGGGTAGACATAGAGCCGGATGTTCCCCGAGAAGAGCTTGCCAAAGGCTTCGAGGATGCCCCCTTCGAGGTCGGTGTAGTATTTCTCATTAAAGATATCGCGAATATTGGGCACGCCGAGGACGATGCCAATCTTCCGCTTGGTGAACTCGTTGAGATAGCTGCGGAGCCGGAAAAAGCGCAAATAATTTGAAATGAGCACGGTAAAGCCCTGTGCCCCGAGCATGTCCACGCGGGCGAGGAAATCCTGGGTATCGATCTCGCCTTCATTCATGAGATTGGCCATGGTCAACTCGGCCAGCAGCACCGTGCGCCCCTCCTCGATTTCGTCTTCCCCCAGAAACTGCTCTTTACCGCAGCGGGCCATGTCCATGTTTACATGAGTGATGGGCCGGAAGCTGCCACGAAATACGAGACAGTTCTTCTTATACAGGGCATCGGAAGGCTGGAGCACTTCACCATCGGGGGAAAACATGACGGCATTGGTCATACCCACCTTGACCAGATGCAGGGCCATGAGACGGTTGTCGATATCGTCGAAGTAAGGCCCCTGGAAATGGACGGTATTGATCTCGATGCGCCCCGGCTCCAGATTGTCCACGAGGGATTCCAGGAGCAACTTCGGATTGCGGAAATGGTAGTAGGCACCGTAAAGCAGGTTCACGCCCAGCACCCCGAGCGCGTATTGCTGCTGGCGGTTGGCCTTGTCGAGCAGGCGCACGTGAAGAATGATATCGCTGGGCGGCGCCTGGGGATAGAGCTGGAGCCGAATGCCGATCCAGCCGTGGCATTGGCCCTGGGTTTTGTAGCCCGCCGCTTTGACCGTATCGGCGATGGCGAAGAAACAACGATTCCTGGAGGAACCGTCCTGAATGCGCTCGCCGAGGAGCTTGAACTCTTTGTCCAGCATTTTTTCGAGGCGGCTTCGGCTCACGTAGCGGCCGTGCTGCTCTTCACCGTAGATCGCGTCGCTGAATTGCATGTCATAGGCCGACATGGTCTTGGCCAGGGTGCCCGCCGCGCCGCCCGCCTGGAAGAAGAACCGCGCTATCTCCTGGCCCGCGCCGATCTCCGCAATCGTCCCGTACTTGTCGGGATCGAGGTTGATCTTCAGCGCTTTCTGCAGGGTGCTGTTGATCCCGTCGGCGAGATCGGCCCCCTTCTCCGGAGTCAATTTGGGCGCCCCGTGAGAAAGCTGATTCAGGATGGAAATATCTTCGGTGGGCATCGTCGCTCTTCCCATGAAATCAACGCGAATCCGCGCTGTGATTAGTGTGAGTCCCCGACGAACATGCTGCGAGTTGGCTGGAAATCATTATGCGCGATACCCCCCGCCTAAAACAACTCGGGCAGGGCGGATTGGGGCGCATTCAGCCCGAAATGGCGATAGGCGAGCGGTGTCGCCATGCGGCCCTGAGGCGTGCGTTTGAGAAAGCCCAACTGAATAAGGAAGGGCTCGTGGACCTCTTCCAAGGTCTGGCGCTCTTCCCCCACCGCGACCGCGAGGGAGGACAGGCCGACCGGTCCGCCGCTGAACTTTTCGATGGCGGTCATGAGGATGGCGCGATCCATGTCGTCGAGACCCAGATTGTCGATACGGAGGAGGGCCAGGGACGCGTCGGCCATTTCCCGGGTGATCACACCCACGCCCTTGACCTGGGCGTAGTCGCGCACCCGGCGGAGCAGGCGGTTGGCCACGCGGGCCGTGCCCCGGGAGCGCGTGGCGATCTCCAGCGCGCCATCGTCGTCGATGGGCACGTCGAGGATGCGCGCGGCGCGCAGCACGATGTGTTTCAACTCGGCCGGCGAATAAAACTCAAAGCGGCAGGTGTCGCCAAAGCGCGCGCGCAGGGGCGGCGTGAGCAGGCCCGATCGGGTGGTGGCGCCGATCAGCGTGAAAGGCTTGAGGCCGATCTTCATGGAGCGCGCCGTGGGCCCTTTCCCCAGCATGATATCGACTTCGAAATCTTCCATCGCGGAATACAACGTCTCTTCCACCGCGTGGTTGAGGCGATGGATTTCGTCGATGAATAATACGTCGAAGGCTTCCAAACTCGTAAGAATCGCCGAAAGGTCAGCCTGACGCTCGATCACCGGCCCGGAACTCTGCTTGATGTCCACGCCCATCTCATTGGCCAGGATCCGCGCCAGGGTGGTCTTCCCCAGTCCCGGCGGGCCGCTGAGGAGCATGTGGTCCAAAGGCTCGTTGCGCCCCTTCGCGGCGGCGATGGCGATGGCGAGTTTGTCCTTGATGGGCTCCTGGCCGGGGAAGTCCGCCAGGCGCTGCGGGCGGATCTGTTCTTCGGTCAGGCTTTCGTCGCCCTGGCGGGCGGGATTGATGATGTCGTCGTGGGCCATGCGCGATTATACCTTGGCCATGGACTGCAACGCCGCCCGGACCACTTCTTCGTCCTTCGCGTCGTCGCCCAGCTTCCTGCGCGCGGCGAGGGTGGCCTTGCGGGCTTCCTGGGGCGTGCAGCCGAGGGACAGAAGCGCTTCATAGGCGTCGTCGCCCTCGGGTTCCGTCGAGACCGATTCCGGCTCGCCGATGATGGCGTTGAGATCGGGGTTCTGCTTCAGCTTGGTTTTCATTTCGAGAATGAGGCGTTGCGCCATGGCCTTGCCCACGCCGGGGATCCTGGTGAAGGCCTTTACGTCGTTCTCCAGCACCGCCTGGCCGAAGGCCTGCACCGAGAGGCCCGATAGAACGCTCAGCGCGACCTTGGGCCCCACCTTGTTGATTGAAAGCAGCGTGGTAAAGAGGGATTTCTCTTCCTCCTTGAGAAAACCAAAGATCTGGAAGGCATCCTCGCGAATGTGGCAATAGGTCAACAGGGTCACCTCCTGGTGAATGGCCAACTTCCGGTAGACGCTGTCGGGCACGGCAACTTCATAGCCCGCACCGCCCACATCAAGGGCGATGTGGCCGACGGTCTTGATGGCGACGGCGCCGCGAAGGAATGCGAACATGGGCGATGAACCTCGGTTGATGGATGAACGATCTGCGGATACTATACTGAAAATAAAAGCAGACTTCCAGCGGCGTGGATAATGCGAGCTCAAACGTACCACGCGATCTCAGGGTCAGACCAATCTTCCCGCGTGAAGCTGGCAGATGGCGAGGCCCAGGGCGTCCGCCGCGTCGTCGGGCCTCGGAATCTTGTCAAGGTTCAGCAGGATCTTGATCATCTCCTGCACCTGCTTTTTGTCGGCCTTGCCATAGCCCGTGATGGCGGTCTTGGCCTCCGTGGGACTGAACTCGCCGATGGGCAGGCCCGCCTGCACGGCGGCGAGAGCGAGCACGCCACGGGACTGGGCCACCGCGATACCGTTGGTGACGTTTTGCTTGAAGAAGAGCCGCTCTATGGCGATGGCGTCGGGCCGGTGCAATTCGATCAGCGCGACCGCCGCATCGTGGATCGTCTTCAGCCGCTCGGCGAAGTGCTCCCCCGCCGGGGTCGTGATCGTCCCATGGGTGATGTAGCACAACCGGCTTTTTTTGCTTTCCACCACACCATATCCTGTTGTGGCGGTACCTGGATCGAAACCTAGAACGCGCATGAAATCCCTGGACGGTTGGTGGTTTAAAGTGCGGGCCAATTACTGGTCGGAAGGGGAGGTGTCGGGCGCAGCACTTTCCCCGGCCACCGGCGACGCCTCCGCTGCCGGGGCCGGGTCCACCAGCACCGCGCCATGGGCCAGCGCCCACTGCACAAAAGGTATGGTGGGATCCGTGACGCCGGACAGCCGAAGACCTTCGACCCGGGTTTTGTCGTCGTAAATGACCGTGCGATAAAAACGCTGTGTATCCCAGTCCGGCAGGGCGCCGGGCACGGCCTCCGGCCAGAACTCGATCAGGCCCCCGGAGAGGTCCGCAGCGCTGAAATCCATCTGCTCGCACTGCCACACCCGAAATGTGGCCGCGCGCAGATTGGCGGAGCCAAAGTTTGTCCCGCTCAGACGTCCGCTCAGGGTGTCTCCCTCGAAGTCGCAGTTCAGGAAACGTGCGCCGGGCGCGTTGCCGGCAGCGGGCCAATGCTCCTGAGGCACATTGTCGGGGCGATCACCAAATTGGGCGGCGGAAAGGTCGGCCCCCACGAAACTGGCCCCAGCCATGGTCGCGCCATCAAACCGGGCCCCTGAAAGATCGGCGTTGGTAAAGTCGGCATGCTGCAGGTTGATGCCGCTGAAGTCCACCCCCTGCAACGCCACGCCCCTGAGATCCGCGCCGTAGAAGGTCTTGACCAGACGATACACCCGCCCGACCGTCTCGGGCGATTCGTCGGTCATCTCGGAACTAAGCGCCGTGAAGTTCGCCAGGGGAGCCTCCGCCTTGCTGACGGCGGATACGCCCTCGCGTACCCGCTTCAGCCCATTTTCCACGGCGTCCCGCGTGTTCTTGCCGCTCATCAGCGGATCGCCCGTGACGGTACGGTAGATGACCACACGCCCGTCGTTCCCCAACCCCCCAAAGGGCCACCACCGGCCCAGGCGCCCCGACAGGAGTGGCGCCAACATGACCAGGCAGAGCGCTCCGCACACGGCGGCCGTGATGCATTCCCACTTGTATTTGTCCAGAAGCGATTTCATGATTTCTCTCGTGTCGAGGCGAATACCGGAACTCCCGGGTCAAGCCGAACCAGCCGTACGTATATTCACCGGGGATGAATACGCATGCTATTCTACAGGAAAGGACCGGGCCAGGGCGCAGTTGCTCGACGCGAGGCATTGAGTTTGCCAGACATCGATGTTGAAAATCCCGGCCGAAAGCGACCGGGCGATTCAACCCCGTGGAACGGTCGCGCATGGTGTGGACCGTCTGTGGACCCAGTGTCGCAGGCGGCGGGGTACGACGCAGATAGTTCGGCGTCCAAGACCTCGGGACCGACGTAATCCGTCCCGAGACTGATCCTAAAGATTGGTCCGCTTGGGCACGAACTTCTTCTTTTTCTTCTTCAGCTCCGGCGGATCCACGGTCTCCTGAAACATCTGGCGCGAGGCCTTGAGGTGCTGGTTGTACAATTCCGCCGGAATCTCGGCCAGGAAGCGGCTGGTCTTGCAGATCTTTTCCTTGCCGCCCTTCATTCGCGAGAGACACTCGAACATGGTCACGTGTCGCTTGCCCCGCGTGAGGGCCACGTAGAAGAGGCGACGTTCTTCCTCGATATTGTTTTCCTTGATACTGCGCTCGTGGGGCATGAGGCCATCTTCCAGGCCCATCAGGAATACGAAGGGATACTCGAGCCCTTTGGCGCTGTGAATGGTCATGAGTGTGACGCCGGTTTTCTTGCGCTCGTCCTTGCCGAAGCGGGTCTGATCGGTGTTGAGGTGACTTTCATCGAGAAAGTCGCTGAGGCTTGGATTCTCCGCTTTCTCCTCGTAGTCCCCCACGGCCTTGACCACCACTTCGACGTTGTTCCAGCGATTGGTCACCTGCTGGGGCGACTTGCAGGAGCGCACGAGTTCGCCGTGATAGTCGATCGCGTTGATGAGATCCTCCACGATGGCCCGCAGGGTGCCGTCTTTCTCGCGGAAGCGCTTGCGGAAACGATCAAGCAAGCGCAGGAAGTCGCGGAGGCCCTTCTCGGTCTTCTGCTCTTTGAACTGGCGCACCCGGGCTTCGGGATCCTCCCCGAGAGCCAGTTGCACGGCGCCGCCGTCCACACCCCGCTTCAAGAGCTCCGCGGTGGCCTGGCCCAGAGACATTTTGTGGTCCCGGCAGAGCTCGTGAATCTTGTGCAGCGTCGTATCGCCGATACCGCGCCGGGGCATGTTGACCACGCGCAGGAAGGCGGCCTCGTCGCGGGGATTCGCGATAACCTTGAGGTAGGAAATGATATCGCGCACTTCGGCGCGCTCGAAGAAGTCCTGCCCGCCTACGACCACATAGGGGATACCGGCCTGACGGAGCGTTATTTCCAACGGGCGCGATTGCTGGTTGGAGCGGTAGAGAAAGGCAAAGTCGTTGTAACGCGCGCCCGTGCGATCCTGGATGAACTTCATCCATTTCAGCGCTTCTTCCGCTTCCGCCTCTTCGTCGCTGCACACGATCCAGTCGAGCTTACGCCCCGCGCCGAGATCGGACCACAAGTTCTTGTCGCGCCGCTTGAGATTATTCTTGATGACCGCATTGGCGGCACTCAGGATGGTGGTGGTGGATCGGTAGTTCTGATCGAGGGTGATCACCTTCGCATCGGGAAAGTGCTTGTCGAAGTCCAGGATGATGCTGGAGTCGGCGCCGCGCCAGGCATATATCGACTGGTCATCGTCGCCCACCACGCAGAGGTTCCGGTGCTCGGAGACGAGCTTGCGGATGAGCTCGTACTGGACCTTGTTCGTGTCCTGGTATTCGTCCACCATCACGTACTTGAAGGCTCCTCGACAGATGGCGTGCATGTCGGGGTGCTCGTTCCACAGGCGCAGGGTCAGCAGCATGAGATCATCAAAGTCCACGCTGTTTGCGGCGCGCAACGCGGAGTGGTAGCGCTCGTAAACCTCGGCGAAGTTCTCGGCGTACTTTTCGCCGGTTTCCGATTCCACCGGCATGGGCTTTGTCGGGTCCGGCGCTTCGTTGGCGTTCTTCATCAGGCTGATTTGCGATTGGAAGGTGCCTGTGTCGAAAGTCTCTGAACTGCCCAGATCCTCCACCACGCGGCGCAACAAGGTCCGGGAATCGCTGTCGCCCGCGATGCTGAAATTCTTCCGATAGCCCAGATGGGTGATGTATTTCCTCAGCACCTGGAGGCAGTAGCTGTGAAAGGTGGAGATGAAGATGGCGCTCGCCTCTTTCTTTCCCACCAACTCCGCCACGCGCTCGCGCATTTCGGTGGCCGCCTTGTTGGTAAAGGTCACAGCGAGGATTTGATGGGGCTCGGCGAGTCCGTTGTCGAGGATATGGGCGATGCGCCGCGTGATCACGCGGGTTTTGCCGCTGCCGGCCCCCGCGAGAACCAGCACGGGGCCTTCGGTATGGCGGGCGGCCTCGCGCTGGGCGGGGTTCAAGCCCTGAAGGAATTTTCTGGAGGATCCCACAATCGCGCTTTCGGCCGGTATTGAATTCGAGTCAAGAAGAGGCGGGATTGTAACAGGATGCGGGCGCGGGTTCTAGTTGACTTTGGGCATCGTGTTGATGCTGAGAATCGTGCGCTGCTGTGGCATGCGATAGCCCATGAGGGGGGTATTGCGGATCGCACCGCAACGGGGGCATTCGGCCAACTCGGGGCCGTGGATTTCATGGCAGGAGTCGCAGCGCCATTCGGGCATTAAGAGCTTGGGGGGTATGGACTTGGGCGTGACAGACACCGGAGCCGGGGGCGGTTTGCTCACGGGCACGTCGTCGCCCGCGATAAACTGGAGGAGGCGCTGGCGAGACAGGAACCAGTGGGAACCTACGCGCCGACCGGGCAATTCGCCCTCGTGCAGAAGCCGTATTACTTCGGCTTCGGACAGCGACAACAACTGGCTCGCGTCCGCTATGGAAAGAATTTCTTTTTCCATGGCCAACCTCTCTTGCAGCTTTCAAAACTCTACCACAAGAACAGGGAATTGCCAAGAACCACATCGGTCGGTCAGGGCCTTTGTCCATGCCTTCGACGTTTCAGTGCCCGCAGCTCTGATTCCAGCCCCTCGACGCCGTCCCCGTCGGTCTCGAGTCGATACCGCAACTCGGCCCATCTCCGATACCACCGGGCAAGCGGCCCGCCAATCTCCGGATCGGCCAACGCAATTTCGATTTCCCGTGCGAACACATGGGGCGTTGTGTGCGCGGCCCGCTCCAGCCGGTAGCGCCGCTTCACGGTTCGATCCATGACGCCAAGCTGCCGATGGAGCCTCCGGGCCAAGGCACCCTGGGGCAACAGGCGAACCGGACGATTGCGCCAGTGACGCAGGAACCGGAGTAGAAGGACGAAGAGCGTAAGGCCGATGACCAGGGGCAGCCAGGCCGTCTGGACGAACTGATAGAGTCCCGTGAACAGGGTGGCGAGGGCATCCACGGCGAGACTCCACGCCCCCTCGCGCAGGGCGGCCCACAGCCTTCTCAGGTGGAGCGAGAGCAGGCTCCACAGGTCGGAGAGTGCGTTTGTGTCACTATTGGCTCCGGCCTCGGGAAGCCCGCTGGCGGGGGTGGCCTCCACGAGGAACCAGCCCTCCTCCGCGTCCCACGCCTCGACCCAGGCATGGGCATCGCGATTGCGCGCCACCCAGTAGTCCGCGAAGGGGTGTTGCTCCCACACGCCCACCCCGGTCACATAGCGTGCGGGCACCCCCGCGGCGCGCAGGAGCAGCGCGGCCCCGGTGGCGAAAAATTCACAATGGGCCGCCGGAAGGGGATCGGAAAAGAGAAAATATTCCAGAGGATCCCGATTCGCAGGCACCTGAATGCCCAGTTTGTATTCATAGTTTGCTCGGAAGTACCCGGCGATGGCGGCGGCCTTTGCCACGGTATCGCCGTGTCCCGAGCAAATCGTGTCGGAGAGGGTCTTCAATTGGGGCGCCAGCGCCTGGGGTAATTGGGTGTAGTACTCGCGCTCCCGGCTGTTCAGGGGGGCGACCGGACCCGGCGCGGCCTCCACGACCTGGTAGGGTTGACCGTTCACGGGACCGGGTGACTGAACGATTCCCGCATGGTTAACCTGAAGTCCGCCGCGCCGGGCGAGCCAGCCACTTTCGAGGGGCGCAAAAAGGGCCCGATCTATCTCTGGACCGGGGAATACCGTCATGGTCTCGCCGGGTTCGCCCACGCCGGGATACACCTCGAACAGTCGGGCGTCACGCCACAGGGGAACGTAGCCCGGGGGCGTTTGTGTGGCCTCCCGTGCCGTCTCCCCCGGTGGGATGGCGGTCCAGGTGTTTTCTTCATAGCCGAGGTAGGCCTGCCCGCGCAGATAGCCCGGCGAACTCTCCGCTTCTATCTGGAGTGCTATTCGCTCCCCGTCGCGGGTTTTCAGGTTGGTGATGCTGTCGAGCCGGGACTGAAGGTTGTTGCCCAGGCCAATCCGGTCCATGTGGACCCGATCCGCCATCCACTGGGCGATTTTTCGATCACTATTCTTGAGGCCCCAGGCCGTGCCCGCGGCGAGGCCAAAAGAAAGGGTCGCACAGAGCGCGATTCCGATCAGGCGATGAATCCAGAAGCGCGGCTGGCCCGCCACTCTGGTGTCGCGCCCCACGGCGTAAAAGATGATCATGAGTACACCGAAAAGCATGGCGCAGGCGAAGGCGAAATTGGCGTCGCTCGGTTTACCCAGATATTGATCGGCGGCGTAGGCCAGCGCCAGGACGCCGAGAAGCGGGTAATAAGCGGCCAGGCCTCCCGGCGTGCGCCAGTAGAACTGCATGGCCTGAAGGGACATGAAACACAGGGCCCCGGCGAGGGCGCCGGCGTTCTCCAGCGGCTCGGATCGCAGCGGATCCAGGTCGAAGGCCTCCAGCCGGAAAAGCAGGTAGTAGAAAGCCGCAACCGCGCCCATGGCCACGGCGCGCCTGCCGATACGCCAGGAAAACTGGAGCTGGGGCATGCAGCCCAGGAGGGCAATGAGCGTAATCGCCACGCCGACGTACTTGTAGCCGAGGGTCAAGTGCAGCAGGGCCGTCTCGACGGCCAGCATCGCGATACCTGTTGCGCGCCGGAACATCACAGGACGTCGATGCCTCCCGCGCGAATGGCCGTTGGGGTCAACTGGCGCACATGGGGCGTCCAGGCCTGGATGCTTTCCAGCGGCTCGTTCGTGGCCCCTTCGCGCACGATCAGCACCTTGACGCTGCACCCGGCTTCCGCCGCCGCGCGCACCAGATGCTCCCGGGTGCGATCCCAGTCGAGAAACACACACACGACCGTCGAAATGCTATGGAGCTCATCCACCAGCGCGGGGGCCAGCCGGGCGAAGGGGTTGTCCACCGTGTGCCCCACGCCGGCCAGGATTTCCAGGATATTCTCGAAATGGGCCGTGTGGCGACCCGCCCGGAATACGTGGAGCGCCGGTCCCGCCGCAAACAGGTCGATGAGATATTCCCCCCGCGAGAGGGCGTCGGCCGCCGCCGCGGTCAGGCTGACCGCCGCCTCAAAGTCTGGAAATCCCTCGGGCGATGGCGGGTTCGCCTTGCCTGTAAATGTGTCGAGCACGAGGGCGATGCGGCAATAGTACTCTTCCTGGTATTCGCGCACGGCGGGCCGCGAAAGGCGCGCCCAGGCGCGAAAATCGATATGGCGGATGGAATCGCCGGCGACGTATTCCCGATTGCCGATGTATTCCGGGGACTCGCCAATGTTGGAGGTGAGGGCGATGCCACCGGGTTGGTAACGGGTTCCGATGGGTACATCGAAGTGATGGATCGGATGGAAGGAGGGCAGCACGAGCAGGGGCCATTCTTCCGAGCGGCCCGCCGGTGTGCGGTAGAGGTTGAGGGGGAAATTGGAAAAAGCAAGGAGGCCCGGCATCTTGTAGTGGCCCCGGCGCAGGGGAGTCAGCGATACCGTGCTGTAAACCGTTTCGCCGGGCCCTATGGCGTCCAGCACGGGAGGGTGGTCGCCCCGTTCAAATTCGATAGGGAGAAAAAAGAAGCCCAGCCCCAGGGAAAACTGCGGGCGGCGCCGGGGGTTGTGCACGCCACAGCGGATCGCGAGGGGCTGGCCGACGGCGCCACGGCCGGGGTGCTCCGCCCGGATCTCAACACGGGGTCGGAAGAGCCAGCCCAGCGCAAAGGCAATGACGCCCGGCGCGGTCCAGGCGCAAACGACCACGTAGACGGGCCGATCGATATTGTCCACGCCCATGGCGGCGGTTAGAAACCAACCGAAGAACACGATCCAGCCCGCCAGCGTGACGCGGAATCCGATGAGCCACACGCACCAGCGGTGCAGGCTGGGCAGCAGCACGAACTCATTGCGCCGCAGGAAGTGCTCCAGGTTCGTCATGACACTCCGATCGCTCCGAACCTAAGGTTAGAAGAGCGTGTAGATAAAGGGGGCGACGGCGGAGCCCTTGGCGATTACGATGAGCGCGCCGAATAGCACCATGAACAAGATGATGGGCCCGAGCCACCATTTTTTGCGGACCTTCGCGAACTCCCAGAGCTCGCGGATGATGGATGATTTTGCCATGTTTTCTTTCCAACCGGTGGTTCGGCTTTGAGCAGCCGATGGGTCTTATGGGTCGTATGGATTTTTGGTCCCTTGAGACCAACTACCCACCCGAATCAATATTGCTTCTCGCTTCGCTCGGGCGTATACGACCCGCGCTCGCGATGAATCCAGTAGCTCGACTTTGAACCCGGAGCCCACGCGCGATCCAGCAGGGGCTTGCCGAATAAATCGTTCAATCCACGCACCACGGTAAACACACCAAAGAAAAAAAGTCCCAGGATGATGCGCGACATTATGGAACCCATCACCACGGCAATCGCCATCCAGACCTTCTGAAAGGGCCAGAGGATGATCGAGGTGTCGGTCTTGAAGATCTTGTCGACGATCACCGGCGCCAGGCACAAGAATGCGACGATGAAGAAGCCCGGATAGACCCCTTTGCGCCAGGCAAGAATGCCGCCGAACAGCAGTGCGGCACAGGCGATCACAAGGCCAAACTGGTGGCGCTCGTGTCGACCGCTCTTGATCTCTTTCAGTTCCTGCAACAACATGGGGAAAATTCCTCAGATGCGGTTTGGCCTTAAACCCCTACGTAAGAGAGCTTGGGAACGGGTGAGTGAGGTCGATTGTGGCACTGTGTAGTCCCGGTTGATAATAGGTTGCTAAAAGATTGCTAAAAGATTTTTTCAAACTTAACACGTTTATTTACAGCATCTTATGCGTATGACACATCAAAGAGACAAGGCTAATCGCTGGTTTCGCTAAATGATGCTAAAAGATACTGATGCTACCCAATCATAGTAAAAACGCTGATATCCTATGGTTCTTCTTCCTGAGGCTGGGTTGGAACATAGCGCGATGAGGCCGTCTGGCCAACACGCTTCAACCACCCTCCCTCACCTGACCAACTCTTCAGCAATCGGGATACCTCAACCCGCGCTGTTCCTGACTCTCCAAGCCCCAGAAGCTCTCGGCATTCCCTCGGGGTAATCGAGCCATGGTCCTCAATAAATTGCCTGACAAGTTCCGGATAGCGAATCGAGGCAATACCCTTGCTGTGGGTATACGCCGCTTTGCCGTGCATATCCCCGGAAACAGCTTTGTTCAGATGATAGGTCGCCGCCTTCGTCCTGCCACGGCGTTCCAGGAAGCCGGTCTTTGGCAATGCATGCTGATCCAGGACCGTCCGCGCCTGTTCCCGCGATACCTGCAACAAGTCCGCCGCCGCCGCCGTATCGATGAACGCGTTATCCCGCAGGTAGGTCAGAATCAGCAACGTGTCGAGGTCCACATCGCGACCATCGCCGCGCCACTTGGCCACCAGCAGCGCCATGCCTTCGTCGAAGGCGCCATCATACACCCTCAGCGTCACCCGAGTGCCATCGGTCTCGTAGATCGGGATCCGCTTGCCAAAGGAGAGGGGCGGCATGAAAATGCGTTGCCGCCCGATGCCCGCGCGCTCCACCAGCCCCAGTTTCTGCAGCGCCTCCGCCAAAGCCCGGTTTCGCGCCACGGGTTCCTGACGGAGAATGTTCCGGGGCGTGATATTCCCCAGGAAGCCACCCGGATTGGTGATCGCGATCTCCTGGCGCTTGTGCCGCAGGAGGACCTCGCCCGGATCGGAGTAATCCCGGTGGGTCACCGCGTTCAATATGGCCTCGCGAACCACCTCGATGGAAAACGCGGGCACGCGCAGCTTGAAGAGCCCCGTCGTCAGCTCCTGCTCCGGATTCGACGGACCAGTGAAGGCCTGCTCGATCCGATCCAGAATCTGCAATAGCCCGCATTGGTACGAATCGTTTCGCAGAATGCTGTTGTTGGCCCCTTCGTATACGTAGTGCACCTGGTGCTGGGGGCACACCGACTGCAACACCTCATCCCGGCCAAATAGCAGAAGGCCCGCCCGAGCGACCTTTCCCTGGCGCAAGGCCCCGAGGGCCTGCAGGAATTCCGCGTCGTTCATTTTCGACAGCTCGGACGATGCACGAAGTCGCTTGACGATGTTGCGCCCTCGAGCGATCTCCACCGGATCCAGGTCTTCCAGCGTGAGGCCCTCGGCGGGCTGACCGCTCCAATCCACCGCCCCGGAAGCCACCTGTGATCGCGCAAAGCCCTGGGAGTCCATGGGCATGCAGTTCTTGCCGATGCGCTGCGTGAAATAGCCCCTGGCCGTTCCATAAGGCGGGTGGGCGCCTCTGGGCACCCGCAGCACCAGCAAGCGGCCCGTACCTTCCGATACCGCAATCTCGTCGATCTCCACCGCGAGATTCGGACGGGTGGCATCGAAGATGCCCCGCTTCCACACGTCGATATCATAGTTGCCGACCCCATGAATCGCCGCCGCGCGACCACGCACCTGATCGGCGACACCAAACACCACCACGCCACCGCCCGCGTTTGCAAAACACACCGCATACTCCACCGCCACGCGCATGGAATCCTTCGCGCCCTCCCAGGGCTTGAAATCCAGCCACTGCGACTCCAGGTCGTCCGCGATACACGAATCGAGCTGGTCGAGAAGCTTTGCGATGTCTTCGCTACGGGGTATCGTCACGTTCAGGACACTTTCTCTTTGCAACGGGGCGACCGCAAGAGACTGCACAAGTAGAGGACTGTTTGGGACGAGAACTCACAAGTTACGGCAGACTTCATGGAGTTCCCGTTTCGCGTCCATTCTCGGTTCACCGTCTCCACCATCTCAATCGAGCTGGAATTCTTTCCGCCAATCCGAATCCCCCTTGAGGGCGGGCTGGGCGGCCTTCTCAAGTATACAGTCTTCCAGCACGAGATAGTCCATGTCCGTACGCATGAAGCAACGGTAGGCATCTTCTGGGGTACCCACGATGGGCTCGCCGCGCACGTTAAAGGACGTATTGATGAGCACCGAACAGCCCGTCTGCGCCTTGAAGGCCCTCAGCAGTCGGTAATAGCGCGGGTTGGTATCCTCGTGCACCGTCTGGATGCGCGCCGAGTAGTCCACATGGGTCACGGCGGGGATCGTGGAACGGCTCACGTTCAACTTTTCGATGCCGAAGAGGGCCTGCTCTTCCGGGGTCATCGCCTTGCGCAACGCTTCGCGCACGTTGGCCACCAGCAGCATGTAGGGGCTCTCGCCGTCCATCTCGAAGTACTCGGCGACATCTTCGGCGAGCACGGAGGGTGCAAAGGGACGAAAGCTCTCGCGAAACTTGATCTTGAGGTTCATCGTCTCCTGCATCTTCGGCGAGCGGGCATCGCCCAGGATGGAGCGACCGCCCAGTGCCCGGGGGCCGAACTCCATGCGCCCCTGAAACCAGCCGATGACGTTCTCCTTGGCCAGATGGCCCGCCACGGTCTCCGCCAGAGCCGCTTCCTCCAGCCGGGTATACGGATACCCTTGCTTGTCCAGAAATGCGCGAATCGACTCGCTGGAATAGCGCGGGCCCAGGTAGGAGCCGGACTGGGAATCCTTCACGCCGTCCGCCGTGCGTGGCTCGCCCTTGTACTGGTGCCAGGCATGGAGGGCGGCGCCCAGGGCCCCGCCCGCATCGCCTGCGGCGGGCTGGATCCAGATGCCCTTGTAGGGCCCTTCGCGCAGCAGTCGGCCATTGGCTACGCAGTTCAGCGCAACGCCGCCCGCGAGGCACAGGTTGTCGCAGCCCGTCTCGGCGTGAACGTGCCGACCCATGCGGAGCATGGCTTCTTCGGTCACCTCCTGCACGGACCTCGCCAGATCCATCTCCCGCTGGGTGAGGGGCGATTCCGGTTTGCGCGGGGGGCCGCCGAAAAGGGCATCGAAACGGGCGTTGGTCATGGTCAACCCCGCGCAGTAATTGAAGTAATTCATGTTCATCTGGAAGGACCCGTCTTCCTTCAGATCGATGAGTTCATCCAGAATCTGCCGTACATATTTCGGCTCGCCATAGGGCGCTAGGCCCATGACCTTGTACTCGCCGGAGTTCACCTTGAAGCCGGTGTAGTAGGTGAAAGCCGAATAGAGCAGCCCCAGCGAGTGGGGAAAATGGATTTCGCCCAGGATATCGAGGTGATTGCCCTCGCCCACGCCGTAGCTCGTGGTGCTCCACTCCCCCACGCCGTCAATCGTCAAAAAGGCGGCCTTCTGAAAAGGCGACGGGTAAAAGGCCGAGGCCGCGTGGGACTCGTGGTGCTCGGGAAAAAGTATCGTGCCTTCGTAGCCCAGATCCCTCGCGATATGATCCTTCAGCCAGATCTTGTCCTTAATCCAGACCGGTATGGCCTTGATAAAGGAGCTGAAGCCCTGGGGGGCATAGGCCAGGTGGGTCTGGAGAATCCGCTCGAACTTGAGAAAGGGCTTGTCGTAAAAGGCGACGAAATCGAGGTCCTTCGCCTCCAGGCCCGCCTCTTCCAGACACCATTCAATGGCCCGTGCGGGAAAAGCCTGATCGTGCTTGATGCGGGTAAATCGCTCTTCCTGGGCCGCGGCAACGATGCGACCGTCCCGCACAAGGCAGGCCGCGCTGTCATGGTAGTATGCCGAGATCCCGAGGATGTTCATTTCGTCTTGCCGAGCAATTGATGGAGATAGGCCGCGTAGGCGCTGGCGCCCATGGACTCGGCCTCCCGGCGCACCTCGTCGGCCGTGATCCAACCCTGTTTCCAGGCAATCTCTTCGAGGCACGAAATCTTGAGGCTCTGGCGCTCTTCAATGGCCTGGACAAACTGGCCCGCTTCCATGAGGCTGCGGTTCGTTCCCGTGTCGAGCCAGGCCACGCCGCGGCCGAGCATCTCCACATGCAGGTCGCCCCGCTCCATGAAGAGCCGGTTCAGATCGGTAATCTCCAGCTCGCCCCGTGCGCTCGGCTTCAGATCCCGGGCCATGGGAACGACCTCGGGCCCATAATAATAGAGGCCGGGCACCGCGTAGTTGCTCTTCGGTGCCGCGGGCTTCTCCTCCAGGCTCACCGCCGTGCCTTCGGCGTCAAATTCCACCACGCCATAGCGCTGGGGATCGCGCACGTAGTACCCGAAAATCTGTGCGCCCTGCACGCGGGTCGCCGACTGACGCAACAGGCCCGTAAGGCCGTGGCCATAAAAGATGTTGTCGCCGAGCACCAGGCAGACCGGATCACCCCCGAGAAAGTCCGCACCGATGACGAAGGCCTGGGCCAGCCCCTCGGGTCGGGGCTGCTCGGCGTAGGCCAGCGTCATCCCCCACCGGGATCCGTCGCCCAGCAGGCGCCGGAAACTCGGGAGGTCCTCCGGCGTGGAAATGATCAGCACTTCCCGGATGCCGGAAAGCATCAGAATGCTGAGGGGATAGTAGATCATGGGTTTGTCGTAGACCGGTAAGAGCTGCTTGCTCACCGCACGCGTCAGGGGGTGGAGGCGCGTCCCCGCGCCACCCGCCAATACGATGCCCTTCATACCTTCTCCTTGGTTTGGTTCCTCCCAACCCCGCGGAATCCCCCGCCCGGATAGACGGTGACTTGCGGCGCGCCAGCATAGCACGGCGCCGGCAAACAGGTCACCCTCCGCCCGCATATTCATACTTTTCACGGAGCGGTTGGCAAGCCCCGCCCGCGAAGTGCTACAATTCCACCCGGCCTCCACGTAAAGAAGGAACCCCATGGGCGCGAACGACCATAATCAGCCAGCCAGCCAGTCGGAAAAGAAAGCGGGGGACAACAACGGGCTCTACCGGGCCCACCCGTGGCACGGCATCCACATCGGCAAAAACGCCCCCCACCTGATCAATTCGTATATTGAGATCCTGCCCACCGACACGGTGAAGTACGAACTCGACAAAGTCACGGGGCTGCTCCGCATCGATCGCCCCCAGCGTTTTTCCAATGTCTGCCCCGAGCTCTACGGCTTTATCCCCCAGACCTACTGCGGCGAACAGGTGGCCGACTTCTGCCGCATGAAAACGGGCCGCACCGATATCATCGGCGACGGTGACCCGTTGGACGTGTGCGTCCTCACGGAAAAGCACATCGCCCACGTGAACATCTACATGCGCTGCCACCCCATCGGCGGCCTCCGCATGCTCGACGGCGACGAGGCGGATGACAAGATCATCGCCATCCTTCAGGGCGACCCCTCCTACGGATACTGGCAGGACATTTCCCAGTGCCCCTCCATGCTGGTGGAGCGCCTGCGCCACTACTTCCTGACCTACAAGCAGGCCCCCGACGCCATGCACAAGGCCTGCGAGATTACCCACGTATACGGCGCGGAAGAAGCCCGGGAAGTCATCCGGCGCAGCCACGCGGACTATCTCGAAAAGTTCGAAAAGCTCGCCAAGCAACTGGCCGCCACCTTCGCCACCGCCGAAGACGACTGACCCAGGAAACGAATCCGCGCGGCGGAAACGTGGACGTTTCAGGCGGCGGAATATCGGGCGACGCCGTTACGCAACACAGACCGCTCCCCGGCTATCGACGCCATCCAGGGACTCCCCACTGCCGAATAGCTCCCGCCCCCCCACGACGCGGCGGTGTTGGAAGAGCAACTGCGCGACTGGCTCCCCACGCGGGTGGGGTGAGGGAGCGCGCGACTTGCGGCGGATATAGGTGGCTGTCCCTGTTTTTCCGGTTCATCTGCGCGTTGGCGGGCGGCGCGTCGTCCTCCTTGGCATAGGTCGCCGTCGCCGCGCTGGTTTCCACCGTGTTCCGGTTGCCCGCGCCGCGCCGGAGAGCGCGTTGGCGTAGAGGTCAAAGGTGCCCTGATGGGGTAGGTGTCAGGTGAATGCGAGGATTGTACAGACACGGACCAGTTTAAGGGGGGGGCAAAACGTATCCACCTAGCTCACTATTCTGGTTTCAAAACCTCGATAGAGATCCCGATTCTTGACGCCGCTTGGAGTACTCGTTCGGCTTTACACGGATCCAAACGCTCTATCCGAAACTCGCCACTTCTCTTTAGAGACGCCAAAATCTCACGTGAACTTATTCCAACTGTACTTTCAAGCGCTCGTGAAAGCTGAAGGGCTTGCTTCAAAACGGAACCTGAATTCTTCACGTAATAACACAGAATTATATCCCTTGCGATATCTTTGCTAGGGGTAACACCGCCGGGCTCAATAGACTTGACTCTCAACACGAATGACTCAAAGTCTTCGGTCAATTTCACAACACTCGCATCGCGCATATCTCCATATGGAGCCACATAAACACCATCATCACTACCTAGAAGTATCAGGTTCGGACCATCGTCACCTATGGCAAACGCATTGGGGAAGTATTCTCGCACGTGGTAGAGTTGATTGAACTCCTCAAGATCTTCACCCTTCCAAAGAGTCAAGTAGAGCTTGCCCGAAAAACCCTCCCCTCCGTTTCCCCATTCTAAAAACTTCAAATATGTCTCTGGAGCTTGACGAAGAATCCCTTTCTTTAGCCTAGCAAGCTGTTCCGCTTGTATGGACTCGCTCTTGTGCCACCATTCAGAAAAGTACCATTCGAATCTAATCACTTGCGAAACGCCCCTTCTCCGTCAAAGAACTTATAGGCTTGTTTCAAGGCGCGCTTACGATCAGCATCCGGGACTCCCGCATTCCGCATCCATCGGGACGCATTGTCAAACTCGGTCCTAAGCGACGTGCCATATGGATCCCTACCTTCCGAAACAAGACTTCTCCTGTAGTCATTTTGGAACCCGCTCATAACGTCATGTACGGGCTTTTCATCAACCAGAATCGCTATACTTCTCGAGTACATCCTATTCGGCAAATACCAATCGGAAAAGTTAATTTGCACCCACTTGTCTTGAATGATGGGCAAAACCAGGGACAGCCACTATTAATTTCCTTCCACAAAGCGCCAAAGCACGCCGTGATGGCACGGTGCGCTTTTCTAACTCCCCGGACCATTACGCATACCCCGACAATGGCGAGACTTTAGAGAAAGCCCTTGCCGCCACCTTGGTCTGCGCCGTTGTTACCATTGTGGTGCACCCTCACCGTTGCTTCAACTCCCTGCGACCACCGCCACCGCGATTTCCACCATAGCAGCAGGCGCTGAACAAGTCAATACCCGTCTATATGAATACGCCTCTACCGAGAAGTGTCGGCCGCCCTCCCGCTATTTGTTCCCCTTGGGACGACCATGGGGCCGTGCGCGGACGCGGCGGTGTTGGAAGAGCGCCTGCGGGACTGGCCCCGCATGCCACCAAAGGGGGTTGACCATTCCTGGTCGACACAACCCACGCTGCGATTCGCGTCGTCACTTGAAGTCTGTGGTGCAATCCGTCGGAATCGGTGGCCGCATTCGTCGGAATATGCACAACCCGCAGTTGCCTTATATGACCCCGGTGGGCCCGAGCAGGCCGGGCCCTCATCACTTCCGAACGGCTCCCGCTCCTCCGGGTGCTGTGGAACCGCAACGACCTGTCCACGGCAGCGCCAACAACCGCGACGGTGACTGTACCCCCCGCCCACGACGCGGCGATGTTGGAAGAGCGACGGCGCGACTCGCATCCCGCGCGGGGTGAGGGAGCGCGCGACTTTTGGCGGATATAGGTGGCTGTCCCCGTTTTGCGAACAATTATCAGAGACTGACTCAACCGAGAAACGTGTT
Organism: Candidatus Hydrogenedentota bacterium; assembly: GCA_016791475.1. Classification (NCBI taxonomy): domain Bacteria; kingdom Pseudomonadati; phylum Candidatus Hydrogenedentota; species Candidatus Hydrogenedentota bacterium. Next base: position 1,293 of record JAEUWI010000001.1, on the reverse strand, counting down.
TAAGGAGACTCCTCATCGTGGAAAGAAAAAAGTCGCTTAAATAAGTGCCTTTCGTGGCTATCCCCATTTTTCCAACCACTCCCTACATGCGTCCGCGCACCCTCCGCAATCTGTGCGAGCATACCGGCAAGTTCTTTCTCAAGCTTTTCTTCTTTTAGCTCATGCCTAACGACTTCAACGTCGCCCCCGTGGTTCAGCAGAAAGGCCAAATGACCTATGTTCTTCTTCTTTACAGCTGTCGTTATATTTCGTGTCGGATCGCCACCTTGCTCCACCAAGAATTCTAACATCCGCATATCGTCGTTAATCGTTGCGTAATACAACATATTCCATTCCGGATTGGCCCAGCCTCTCTTCCCTAGTTGAGGCGGCTCTGGATTTAGTTCGGCACCGTGCTGGATCAAGAGTCTCGCCATTTCGATGCTTCCGTTTCGTACTGCCAGAGGTAACAATGGCGATGTATGGACCCCAGCCGTTCCCCAGTCCTCGATTCTTCCATTATTGGGCCCTGCTCCCGCAAGATTGAACTTCAAACGACGGGCCGCTAGATCTAAATCGTTCTGAGCAACGGCGTCCTCTAACGACTTGTAGTTTGCCGCGCAGGTGCAAATCACGATAAGAATCAGAAGTATACCCGCAAGTGGACGGTAGAGACCCGGCGTGAAACGTGGCTCTCCAGACTCCGCCCAATTCTTCACTCGAAGCCGTCTCAACACCTCGAAGATGAACACGTACACCGCCGTTAAAAGACAAACAGGCGGCAAGTAGGCAAGAACTGATGGGCCGGTTAGTAGGTAAACACATTCCAGCCGCCTCACATCCCCCACTCGATCATTAATAGACCAAAAAACGACCAGTAGCCCAGGCACATACATTAAGAGCGCTATCGGAATCTTACTGACTATCCATTTGGGCAAAGTAAGTAATTGCTGAACCAGTGGAATCAAGATAGCCAATCCCAGAAGAGGTAATGCGATTTGGACTCCCATCATCAAAATGTCCTAGTGAGTTAGGCGGCAATGAAAATGCAAGGAAGTGCGGCGAAGCTTGAGGTCCTATTCGATCGGATGACGTAGCATATGTTCTGTAAATTGAAAATGCGACCACGCATTCGTTCCAATCTCGGGTAGCTAACCAAGAACAAGATAGGACTCGAACAACATGGCCGCGCCCCCCCAGTCTCTCGTATCTCAGTTTAAGAATCAACTTTCCGAAAACGGAGATTTTCTTCACGCCCTGGCGGAGGTGTTCCTTCGCGAGTTGATGGAGGAAGAAGTTCAGAACCACGTGGGC